>NZ_JAHXNQ010000018.1:0-119773 GCF_023148575.1 Pseudomonas sp. EYE_354 | reverse complement strand
GAGAACGAGGTCGGCAGCCTCGCGTTTGAATTCAGGGGAAAAGGTACGGCGTTGTTTGGTCATCTGACACCTCGTTCTGGCGAGCATTCTCGCCTAGATGGGTGTCCGGTTTCATTAGACCACTACATCATGAGGTAGAAAATCGTGCACTTAGGAAGATCTCTTATCGCTCACACTCAAGCCCCTATTCTCTCTGCTCTATCTGCATCAACTCGGTGGCATTTTCGACGAACAGCCCGTCACTTGTGGGTAAGTCTGGCAAACCAGCATAATTTTATTTTTGGGCTCAAAGCCATGATCAATCATGCAACGCTGCACTTCAGCAGTGCGCCCGATGCTTGCGACATCTACATTTGACCCTAGTGGTTTTGCATAGCCGCACGCATACATTACCGGCAAGGCTTCACTATCATTGACTACCTTGAATTCGAAATGGCGTGATGCTCCCGCTTTACGCCATGAGACCTGCATACGTTCATCCCGACCAGAATTAGGCTTGATTGGGTGAAATGCTTCATCCTCTACAAACGGCAACGCTTCGAGCTGCGACAAACTGAGCGGACGACCCTGCCTTTCTTCGACGCAGGCTGGCATATTCTCCATTATTTCACAGTATTCAAAGCCGTCTTTACGGGTAAAGCCGAGGCGCTGCATACACTGAAAGTGAATTATCTGTTCGTTTATTGGGAAATGGTTTTGTGGCCCTGCCACAGGGTCGCCACATTCTGCCATTGCGGCTCTTACACCATCTACAGAGGTCGAAGTACGCTGCCATCGGGTGAATTCCGGTGATGGGGGGCAGCCGGTGAGTAAAAGTACCGATGAGATCAGGACTGGGATGGTAATGATCTGAGATTTGCTGAACATATTTTGTCCTTAATTTATGTCAGGCCACGACAATGGTGTCCAAATCTTTGTTTCCTGGGCTCGATCAGTCACCTTCTGATCGTACATGCCAGGACAACGTTGAATGCCCCCCAAGGGCTCAAGCGAGTAAGCTGCCCGGCCATCCGACAACTACTCAGGAAGAGGTCAAGTGTGTTCGATCATCCGGTCTGTCCCGAAATCGCCGAATGGTTCTCTCGATTCGACATAGCTGAGGTGTCATACAGCGTCTGCTCTATCGATCTGATGACTGAACCACCTGAGCATTGGGTTTTCAAGCGCAACAAATTGCGGCCTGACAGCCTTAAGCTCGATCTGTGTATCCCATCCAGTGGTAACTGGCGCGTCGACCTGTCACGTCATGACGATCTATTCAATGTCCAGTGGCGCCCGAATGATGATCTGCGTATTGAGTCTCAGCAGCTACGCTACCATAAGCTCGTCAGGTGGCCACGCATGCAGAGGCTTATGGACTTTCCACTGCTGGCAGAGCAGTTGGAACAGTGTCTCGAGATTCAATTCCTTCGCCATGTCGATTTGGGCGCACGCTTACTGAAGCCCAATGAGCTAGCACGCAATGCAAAAATCCAGCAGTGGTTGGCGCCCTGCGCTGATACCTTTGGCTGGGACAGGAGAATGCAGTCGGAATAATGCTGCGGGTTGGGCTTCCCTCGTTCTCCTGCGGGTATACCCTCCCCTACGAAAAGCATCTTAGCTGTTCACTCCAAGTCACTGCAGCACTCGTGGGGTTAGGTGATGCTGCCCTTGTGAAAGACGCAGGAATTTGCGAAGGCTGGCACGTCCGTTTTCACGCTGGAACGTGGTGAGCACGTACCTGGAGTTCTCCGTTGTCATTACCCAGAACCGCCCCTCACGTTCAATTTTCAGAACGTCAGAAGTCCGAATCAGATGGCCGTCAGCAAACCGACCATACTGGTCTTTCCGCTTGTGGCCAAAAACTACGCCGATACCTGCCCGTGACCTGATGGAAACACCGCAGAGGTACGCGGTCACTGGCACATCAAAGCCTTGCTCCTGGGCTTTAATGATTCGTTTGAGATCGAAATCTGTATGGCGTTTTCCGTGGAAATTTACATCTATGGTGTCGAGCATCACTGCGCTCCGGTTGCGATCTGTAGGGAGTTATCAAGAATTGCACACGCAACCAGGAGCGCTGGTATCGTGGGTGATTACTGGTAAATTTCAGGCTGATCGAATCATGCTTGAGAGAAAGACGGGCCTCAGGTTAGCCAGCGCCTCAATCTTGAAGTCTCGCTGGTGTGAGGTGTGATACACAGCTCCCTTAGCCACTTCCAGCAAGCAAACCTCAGAACCAGACCCGTCCTCCCCAACGGACACTTTGGTTAACCGCTCCATCTGCCAGCTCCCGGACTTATTCATCCAAGATGGCGTCACAGCCATAATCTCGGTAATAACTAAATCCGCACCTTGGCTTACCAACATTTTTTGAAGCTGATGGGTGTCGTCAATCATCATCGCGCACTCGCTGAACCGACCCTCGTTTTCGACGCTAAGGGTTAAGTGGTACCAAGCCGTTCGGAGCAGCCTTGAGACTCCGCGCCAATGGGACACGCCCTCCCCGAACATTCCTGGGACGCCTATCAGGTCGCTGTCTAAGGTTCTGAACATGTGTCGCCTCAAGCTGCTGGAGCACGTCAGTTGCCCAGCAGAACCGGTTGGTAATCAGAAAAGGGAAAATATCGCTTCGATAGAAGCAGACTTACGATGGCCTGGGCCAAGCAAGACGTAGACCGTGTTGCGTGTTTCGAATAGGTAGCCTTCTTTGAAAGCGGTGCCCATGCTTGAGCGCACCCAATGCCCACTTAAATTTGATCTGACCCCCAAATGTTGGACATCAACATAAGGGGGGGGCGGTATGACAAAATACACAGAGCAGGCGAAGCTCGCGGCAGTACAGGACTATTGCTCCGGCAACGGGGGGCTAAGAGATGTGGCGCGTCGTCATAACGTAAATTGTTCATCGCTTCGCCAATGGGTTTTGGGTTACCAGACGCTAGGTATCACGGGCATCACAGGTAAGAAGAAGATCCATTACAGCCCTGCGTTCAAGTTGAGTGTTTTGCAACGCATGCGCGAGGAAAAACTGTCCTATCGCCAAGCCGCTGCCCTGTTTGATATCCGGAGATTCGATATTCTTGGCCAGTGGGAACGTCGGTATGATGAAGGCGGTTTGGAGGCCTTGTCCCGGCAGCCAGGAAGCGGACTTCACAAGAAAATGACTAACCCCGTGCCATCCATTCCGCTTGAATCTTCGGGTGACAAAGCCCGTACGCGAGATGATTTGCTGAGTGAGTTAAACCAGTTGCGGATGGAGATCGCTTATTTAAAAAAGCTCGATGCCTTGGTTCAAGCGAAGGAACGTGCCGCGCAGCGGAAAAAGCACAAATCGTGATCGAACTGAGGCGGGAGCACCCTCTGGAAGGCCTTCTGAAAGTGGCGGGCCTGGCCCGGAGCACGTTTTACTATCAACAAAAGGTGCAGCAAGCCGTTGATAAAGATAAATACGCGGTACTGAAGACCAGAATTTGCTCAATCTTCGACGAGCACAAAGGCCGATATGGCTATCGCCGCATCACTGCTGCCGTTCGGCGAGCCGGACACCTCGTGAACCACAAGACTGTTCAGCGCCTCATGGGTGAGCTTCAGTTGAAAAGCCGTGTGCGCATAAAGAAATACCGGGCCTACAGAGGCGAAGAAGGTCAGGTTGCGCCGAACCTGCTGAAGCGGAAGTTCAATGCCAAAAGACCAAATCAGAAATGGGTTACGGATGTGACGGAGTTTCGGGTCGGCGGGCAGAAGCTTTACCTCTCACCGATACTTGATCTCTACAACGGCGAAATCATCGCTTTCAAGACAGCCAGGCGCCCGCTGTTCGATATGGTCGGCGGGATGCTACGACAAGCCTTTGAACGGCTACGGCCACGCGATAAACCAATCTTGCATTCCGACCAAGGATGGCAATATCGAATGCCTGTTTACCGTCGTGTACTGAGTGAGAGAGCGGTCAAACCGAGCATGTCTCGCAAAGGAAATTGCTATGACAATGCGGCTATGGAAAGCTTTTTCGGCACGCTGAAGTCAGAGTTCTTTTACCTGAACAAATTCAACAGTCTTGATGAGCTTGAAGCAGGGATAGAGGACTACATACACTACTACAATCATTCGCGAATCAGGCTGAAACTAAGCGGCCTGAGCCCTGTGGAATACAGGACTCAAGCACGACGGGCATAGAAGGCGTCCAACATTTCGGGGTCATATCAAATTTTAAGTGCACACCATGTCTTGGCGTTGCGGGGCTGGGTAGATGACTTGGCCGGACGGATACGGAGATCTATATTTTGAACTCAAAAGAAAAGCAGGGTTGCCTGCAACGGCACATTTTTCATTTTGGAAATGAGGCTGGTTCGCTGGCCGCTGTTTTTATCTGACCCTTTTGATATGACAGCTTTTTAAGCTCACTCTCAAGCAAATACCATCGCTTATGGATGCCACTCCGCACCTTGTATCCTGCTCGTCAATTTGGGGCCGTAGGCCCGGCTCGTTGTTGCCATCAAAAACCAAGTATTTAATCCTACTTTTTTGTGGGTTATACGAGAGTTGGTGTGATAAGAGATCAAGAAAATCCAGCGAATCAGCAAGAGGTATAATTCCGTCTAACCCGCCCAGGCTTAACCGGGATTCCCTCGGCTCAATGACCTGAACATGCCGGCGATAATCCTAGCGTCGAGCAACGCGTGATGAGGCAGCTCGTCACCCTCGCTAGTCGGAGCAAGTGTCGTCGCGTCAGCGGGAAAATTGCGAACGATTCTGGGCCATCGTCCGTCCTCATATACCAGATCGCAAAAAAGCTCCCAGTCGTACTGGGGAGCATCCGTGACGATCTCGACCTCCTCTTCGAATAACGTCAGAAACCTGAGCAGCGACATCCTGGCTTCAACAATGGGCAATGCGTAGCTCCCACCCCACAACTGCGTAAGCACGATTTTCTTTACGAAATCACTGCAGTCTTCTTCTTGCCAAGTATCGAGCAATTCGACGTAGAATTCGCGCCCGTCCTCGGCCACCAATGCGAGTGATATCAGCTCCGCTGCTGCTGAGAGCTTGGTAAACTCGCAATCAAGAAAGACCCTCACCTTGTTAGAACTCCGTAATGACTAGGGCTCGCTCGAATATGGCGCAGGAGGGGCAGCTATGGGAAATGGCCCTTGAGCATCTTGGCTCAGACGGACTCCTCCAAGCGGTCATAGAAATGTGGAGCCGCGCCGCCCCTCCACCCAGACCACTGGTTGAACACCTGTCCACCAATGAGGTGAGTCAGGACGTCTTGAGCATACTGAAAATTGCCCAGCAGCGGGTAGGTGCCATCGTGCCAGGTCGAACGCCTGATGCAGGCACAGTCACGCTGTACGCTCGTCACGCTAGCAACTTAGTTGATGGAATCATTACACTGCTGCCAAAGGCACAGCTTTCGCGAGCCTTGCGAGGCTCTTGTATTGAAATCGAATTGGGGATTTGACGTCCCAGCAGGCTCCCCGAACACCGGTCAGCAACAATCCTATTAGAACTTGCCCAGCGAAATGCGTCCCTTTGAGATGTTCTATGAACTCTGAATTAACTGAAGAAGAAATGCGTCGTGCTCTATTCGGGACGCCTCAGCCCGAAGAGCATGTGTCTGCCCCTCAAGTACAGGAGCATGTGCCAGAAGTATTGCCTACAAAGCCAGCACCTCCCCAGGTGAAGAAGAAAGCGGAAAAAGCTTTTACGCCTAGGCTGAAGGTCACTCTCAGGGTTGGAAACGAATTTGAGGGAAAAATGCACGAGTTGATTCACGAGGCTGATACGTTGAGCTCGTTGCTTGCTGAGCAAGAGGCCGTGAAAGCCGCTAGGAAGAAGTACAAGTATGTGGACGTAGTCTCGGTAAAGTCGATGTAGCCACGCCCAGGTTCGCACTCCCTCCAAGGCTCTTATAAGTGGCTTCAACGCTGCGGGTATCTAAATCGTTTGACGGTCGCACCATCACACTCACGCCGCTTATGTTGCAGATGAGCTATTGCGCTCATCCCAGTCGCTAAGCTGCCGCCGGGCTAGAGGGGAGCCCGGCTTGAGATTGCTATGGGTATGCACATGGGGCACTTACTAATCAGAGGCTAGTAGTTTTTTAACTTCGGCAATGATCAAGTCGATGTTGAATGGCTTTGCCAAAACTGCATCAAACCGATCCGATCTCTCCATACCGATGTGGGCCTGAGCTCCGCTCATCAGGATTATCGGCAATTGATTCGCCGAAGGCAGCGCTCGAACGGCAGTGGCGAACTCAAGGCCGTCCATGACCGGCATCATAAAGTCAGTAATGATCAAGGCAGGCCGCTCTCTATCCAGCACCTCGAGCCCTTTCTGACCGTTGATGGCCGTCACCACCATGAACCCCTCGTCCTCCAGCGCGAAACTGAGAATATCAGCGATCAAATACTCGTCGTCGACGACCAGGATGGTGGTCATGTTAAATTCAACCCGCACAAAAGCTTAAGATTTTGAACCGGGCGATGTCTCAGTCGAGACTGAAGGTTCATGTCTTGAAGCCTTTTTCAGGAAAACATCTTGATCACGGATGACGACCTCAAAACGCGAAGGGTCGTAAGAGCTGTCTCGTACTTTAAGAATGGAAAGCGTCCTGCTTAGTTCAGAGTGATTCTCATAGAATCGCATCAGCATCAGGTTGTCGACGATGCTGGACAGGTCAGAGTTTGGTGCGCTGACTTCTGAACCAAACAGATCGCGCATTTCCCAGGATGCAAATACCGTAACGCCCCTGGATCGCAGCTCGTTCATCAGAGCTCTGAAGAAGTCAGTAATGCGCGCCGGATTTGTCGAGACTCGTGTCATACCGCGAAGTCTATCGATGAGCAGCCATAGTGAAGCCTGGCTACCAAACACAAATTCAGCGTTTACCGGCAGGTACTTTTACCAGAAAAGTGGTTCCGTGCAGTTTGTCGGAGGTCACATCTATAGAGCCGGAGTGTGCGGCAACGATTTCGGAAGCGATGTAGAGTCCCAATCCCAAGCCAGCGCTATGGCGGGCATCAAACGTAGTTTTCTGAGAAAAGCGGCCCATGGGACTGAAGATAAACGGTAAAACATGCTCTGGTATTGGTTCGCCGCGATTGTGGACGACGAATACAACGCTCCCATCAGAACTATCGAGCGATACTTTGATAGGAAATTCATGGTCGCCATGTTGCACAGCATTGCTTAGTAGGTTGGAAAAAACTTGCTCCATTCGAGCGCCATCAAACTCACCTAGAGCTGACGCTTCTGCTTTAAATATGATGTCCGCGCTTGGGTGAAAGGTGCGGATCTCTTCTACTATGCGTATGCATAGCGGCTTTAAGTCAATCTCGACCTTCTTGACAGGAATTCCAGGGCCCATTTGGCAACGTGTTAGATCCAACAAGTCGCTAACAATTCGGCTGGCTCGCTTTACGCTGGTGAATATTCCCAGTGCAACTTTAGCCTCTCGCCCCTCAAAATTTTTCGAGCGCCGCAACACGTCTGCTCCCAGTAAAATAGCTCCCAGTGGGGTACGCAAATCGTGTCCCAGAATGCCTAAAAAAACGTTACGAGAGGCTTCCACTGCACGCGAATAACTAGCGATAGACTCGGCCAGCGCTTGATCAATTGCTCCGTTGAAGCGGATCATATCGTCCACATCCAAAAACGTTCCAGCCCTCATCTGCCCCAGCCATTGACTGAGCACGCTAGCCCTCAAGGCCCGATACTCCGATACCATCTGATCCAGTGTGAAACCTACCAGTAAGCGCGTTACCGCATGGACTTCGGCAGCCGTTTCCAACTGCTCCACAGGATCATTGTCTTGGGATTGGGAAATTCGCTCTTGCGGGGGCGGGGTTGTGCGAAGGTCTAGGGCAATTGCGCGCAACATCTGTTCTGCGTGATCACGCAGACCCTTTGAGTCCAATTCTTGGCCTGGCACCTCAATGGTTCTGGCGAAGTCTTCCCAAGACTGCAGAATGGGCTCCAGGTTTTTAATTATGAAGTCTGACAAGCGCATGCCGATGATCCTGATTGTAAATTCGTAGTCGAGCTCGAAAACGGAAATGAAACAGCATGGGCAGGATTAGACCACCGATTCAGTCATTTAGCATGCGCTCTAAGTAGATGCCCAATGGCGCAGGTCACTCAGATCGAGACACTGATCAATGCTGCGCAGAAGATGATTGGCTGGGATGTGATCTTCAAGGTTGAACGAGTAAAACAGTCGCTCCTGCCCACTCGATAACTGTTCCATCATGCTATGTGATCCCCCGCCGACCAATGAAGCAATTTTGCCGCAGGTCAAACAGGGGAGCTACTTTTACAACAGAATCGGCCAAACGCGGTCATTCACTGAAGTCTACCAAATTGGCATTAGAAAGGCCCTACAGGTCAGAACTCGCTATTCAGTTCAGTCGCCCAGTAAATCGCTCCTCTGGAAGCCCCGCAGCGACTACGGCTTCGGCTTTTATCAGCGCACCATCGGAATCTGTCGGCTTATCCATCCCCACCCGGGCGCTGGTGCTGTAAAGCGTTTCATAACCGGGGCCCGCTAAAATCGGGCAAGTGGTCTGTACGCATGGGGAGTCGATCACGCGGTCAATTTTTCCGTCGGGTGCGTAACGAACCAGTCGGCTACCGCCCCATTCCGCATTCCAGAGAAAACCCTGCGCATCAATACAAGAGCCGTCTGGAGCACCCTGACCATTGACTGTAGTGAATACACGCTGGTTTTCTAGCGACGGGTAATCGCAGCAGAAAATGCATCCTTGCAGGGAGTCCGCGTAATACATGGTGGAACCGTCCGGGCTGAAACAGATGCTGTTCGGGATCGCCACTGCGGGAAGGTCTAGAGTTTCTGTCTCGAGCGCTGCCGCGTTGAGCCGATGAAATCTGCCTATGGTTTGCACCTGCTCACCGGCGTCCATTGTGCTGAATACAAAGTTGCCCATACGATCGCAGCGGCCATCATTGATCCGGGTTGCGGCCACTCCAGGCGTGGCCGTAATTTTAGTGAAATGACAGGTAATCAGGTTGTAGTAGCCCAGGCAGGATGCCAGCCCCATCAGCAATACGTCTTCATCTGCCGTGAGGGCAAATGACCCCAATGGCTCCGGCTGTGGCCAGCGTTGCACTTCGCCGTTTACGGGATCCAGAGCAAGCAACTCGCAGGCCGGGATGTCAGTCCAGAACAGACGCTCCGTTCTTTCACACCAGACAGGGCACTCGCCAAGAAGGCTGGTGGTGTTGGTTAGGGTTTTAAACATGGTGGCGTCCTACGAAAAAGGATGGGGTAAACAAGGCTGTCAGTTGGAGAAAAGCGCTGACCACCTGTCACCGAACAGGGCGATGACCAGGCCTGTGAGCATCACCATCGACCCGGCCAACTTGACGAGAGATACCGGCCTTTCCGATGCCCCCATCAATCCGAAATGATCGATAACCAGTGACGAAATAATCTGCCCTGCGATAGCGAGGCCCAGCAGGGCTGATAGACCGATTTTTGGCGCAAGCACCACATAACTAAGCAAGGCACCGGCACCCAGCAGACCGCCCAGCAGGCTCCACCAGGGCTGGGCAGGTATAGCCGCCAGTGAGGCCACTATCCCGCCACGCATCAATGAAAATACGCCCAGGCATACCGCTCCGGCAGTAAATGAGAACAGCGCCGCCGCTACGGAATCTCCACCCACACCTTTAGCGAGTTGCCCATTCAGCGTGGTCTGCAGGGTTATGCCAAGTCCCGCGAAGACGGCCAGCAGGTAGTAAGCTGCGTTCATTTCGCGCCTCCTTACTTGGCTGACTCAAGCGGCATGAATGTCTCGGCAAAAATATCCGGCTGGTAGCCTGCGGCAGCAAACAGATGCTCACGGGATTCGTCGATTGCTGCACGCAGCCTTTCGCTGTCCACGCCCAGCACCTTGCCGCCGCGCTTGACGATGCGACCGCCAATGATGACCGTGTCGACATTGCTGCGTTCGGCCGCGTGTACAACGGTGCCGAATGCGTTGCCTGACGGGTAAAGGTTGATGTCCTGCGCGTTTATAAGGATCAGGTCGGCCTGTTTGCCGGGGGCCAGGCTGCCGACTTTGTCCTGCAATCCGGCACAGGTAGCGCCGTCGAGAGTGGCGGCTTTGAGCAGGCCATGAGCAGGTAGGGTCACCGGATGATGTTCTGCGCCGCAGCAGCGCTGCTGGTGCATGCCCATGACGCGCTGCAGGTAGAACGCCACCCGCATCTCCATGAACATGTCACCGCTGTAGGAGGTTTCGTTATCGACACTCAGCCCCGGGCTGATGCCGTGGCGCTGGGCCGACTGCATGGCGAACATTCCATCTTCAATGCCGTAGTGGGCATCTGAACGCGGGCATACGTTGACCCGAACGCCAGCCTCGCGAAGGATTTTCCAGCCGGCGTCCGGCAGCGCTGTGCAGTGGTTGAAGATGTTATCGGGGCGCAGCAGGCCCTCGCGATGCAAACCCTCCAACTCAGCTGCCATGTCCCCGCCAAAAAATTCGGTGATGATCGGCAGCCCCAGACGCCGGGCTTCAGCCCATAGCTCAGGCTCCAGCTGCGCCATCACGGCCAGCGAGAGCAGTGGGTTGTCGCCGTTCTTGACGTATTTTTCCTTCAGGCGCTCCAGGTTGCCGGGCCAGTGGGCTTTGTCCCACTCACCGGAAACTGGCGCACCGGAGGCGTGTACAGATCGGATACCAGCATCAAGTAGCGCCTCTACGGCAGCATCGGAGTGCGCGCCGGTGCGGCTGTTGTGCGAGTTATCGACCACGGTGGTGATACCGGCATCGATGCAACCCAACGCAGTCAGCAGGTTGCCGATATACATGTCAGCCGGGCGATAGTATTTGGCGAAAGAGAAGTGCGTAGCGTTGCAGTAGTCTTCCAGGGTTTCGGCATTCGGATTGATTCGACGCAGTTGCCCTTCCCAAGAGTGACGGTGCGTATCGACCATGCCCGGCATGGCAATCATGCCGGATGCCTCGATAACCATAGCGTCGCCGGCCTCGAGGTTTTCACCTATGGCCGTGATGGTGCTTCCTTCTATAAGGATATCGCCGCGCGCCAGATTACCGATATCGCCGTCCATGCTCAGCACAGTGGCGTTGCGAATAAGTGTGCTAGCGGCCGGAGCGGCCAGGGCCTGCACGATGCTGCGGTTGTATTCAGCCATTTCGGTACACCTCTTCAAATTTCGTTGGAAGAACTGTACGCAAGACGATACTGCGGGAAAAAGATGGTAAAACTGTTTTTATTGTTCAATTTATACGAATAATGAAGCCTTTCCCAATCACTGCTTTGAGGTCGATGACAGTCATGGATCGTATTCAATCAATGCAGATTTTCGTCCGTGTGGCTGAGGCTGCAAGCTTCATCCAAGCGGCGCAGACGCTCTCTTTGCCAGCCTCGACAGTTACCAGCAGCGTTAAGAATCTTGAGAAGTACCTGCAGGTGCGCCTGCTGAACAGAACCACTCGGCGAGTCAGCCTGACGTCTGAGGGGTCACAATATCTGGCGCAATGTCGGGAAATATTGGAGCTAATCGAACACACGGAAACCAGTCTGTCGGATTCCGTAAAACGACCGCAGGGGCGTTTGCGGGTCGATATACCGGGTGGCATTGCACACTTCATCGTCATGCCAAACCTGCAAGACTTTTACAGGCGCTACCCGGATATCTACCTGATGATAGGCGTCAACGATCGGCAGGTTGATCTGGTTCAAGAGGGTGTCGATTGCGTTATTCGTACAGGCGAGCTCGATGACTCAACGCTCGTTGCGCGCCCACTCGGCCGGTTTCGCTGGGTGACCTGTGCGTCTGTAGCCTATCTCGAAAAAAACGGTATTCCGCAAACACCGCAAGATTTGTCTCACCACCGGGCCATCCATTACTTCTCGGGCCGCGCAAGACAAGCAGGTGAAATGCGCTTCGCCCGTGGCACCGAAAAGATCTCAGTCCCGATGAACGGCACAGCGGCTGTCAACGAGACTGGGCTTTACATCAAAATGTGCCTTGAAGGCTTCGGGCTGGTACAGCTCGCTGAGAACGTGGTCAGCGAGCATCTACGAGAAGGGCGGCTGATCGAAGTGCTTGCTGACTGGCAGCCCGCATCGGTTCCTGTGCACCTGCTATACCCGCATCAGCGCTTCCTATCGCCAGCTGTGAGCGTATTCGCTGACTGGATTGCTGGGCTTGTTCGCGACGATGATTCAGCAGGTTCAAGTTGAACGTTGCGCCCGGCCAGCATGCCGGTGAATGCGCCGGCTAAGGAGATTGCGGCTATGATCAGCAGCGGTGCTGTCCAGCCACCAATCCAGTCGTGCATTTGGCCCAGCAGCAAGGGGCCTGCGGCTGCCA
The DNA here is from genome assembly GCF_023148575.1 of Pseudomonas sp. EYE_354. Classification (NCBI taxonomy): domain Bacteria; kingdom Pseudomonadati; phylum Pseudomonadota; class Gammaproteobacteria; order Pseudomonadales; family Pseudomonadaceae; genus Pseudomonas; species Pseudomonas sp. EYE_354. The sequence goes on along the minus strand of NZ_JAHXNQ010000018.1, from coordinate 107,421 downwards.
TCAGGTAGCCGACGCACTGGGCCATTCCTGAAAGTGCCGCCGTGTCACCGGCATTTTTTGTGCGCAAGCCGATGAAGGTCAGGCCGAGCATCATGCTGGCGCCAGAGCCGAAGCCCAGGAGCGCGGCCCACAACATGGCGTAGCCTGGCGCATAAATGAGCCCGATCAGGGATAAGGCGGTTAACAGGCTGACGGTAGCGGCTGCAAGTCTCTGGTCTTTGAGACGGCGAAGTGTGGCCGCCAGAATCAAGCCGGGAATGGCTGTGGTTAGTTGAAGCGTGCCGTGTACCGTACCTGCTTGCTCGGAGGATATTCCATGGTCTATCAAAATGGTCGGCAGCCAGCCGACAGCGACATAAAAAGGCATCGCGTTTAGCCCCATGAACAGCGTGACCTGCCATGCCAGCGGCGAACGCCAGACGGCCACGGTTGGCGCTTCTTTCGAACCGGACAGATTTACGTGTTTGTGTTTTTTCAACTGCGGCAGCCACACCACCAGCGCCAACAACGGGGCTGCGACCAACAAACTCAGTGCAATCGGCCATCCCCATGATTGGGTCAGCGGAATTATCACGGCTGAACCGACAGCGCCTGCTGCGCCCATCGTGATGGAGTAAGCGCCGGTCATGGACGCCATTTTCGTTGAGAAGTCGCGTTTGATCAGGCCGGGCAGCAGCACGTTGCCCAGTGCGATCCCGGTGCCTATCAATATTGTACCGGCGTACAACGCCCAGGCACTGCCTGCGGAGCGGAGCAGAATGCCCGATGAAATGACCAACAGTGCACCAAAAAGCGTGCGCTCGATTCCGTACCTGCGGGCGACCGACGCGCTGAGCGGAGAGAAGGCGGCGAAGGCAAATAATGGAAGTGAAGTAAGCAGGCCTAGAGCTGAGGCGCTCAAGCCAAAAGCATTCTGGATCAGCGGCAAAACGGGCGCGATGCTGGTAAAGGGAACGCGCAGGTTCACTGCGATAAGCAGAATGCCTGCGACGAGCGCGATGGCATGCCACTTGTTTTTTGTATCTGACATATTCTTTATCTGTCCTCTTAAAAGAAGACAACTGTAGAGAACTTCAGAACCGTATAATATAGACATTAAGACACCTAACACCTAAATTATGCCAAGCTCAAAAAATGTCGTTACCTCGCCGGAAGATTTCGATTCAGATCTTTTCGCTCAGGCAGCGATTGCCCTAAAGATTGCGCCCGAATTGAGTTACTCAGGTGTCAGCTCGCATGACCACCGTAAAGGTCAGTTGATCCTGTCTTTGCACGGTGCGGTGAGCTGTAAGGTACAAGATGCACTTTGGCTTGTGCCTCCTCAACATGCGGTATGGATCCCAGGCGGCACGCCGCACAGCTGCCGCGTAACCGAGAGCGCCCGTACCTGCTTTCTGTTTGTTGAGCCAGGCGCGGCAGCCATGCCTGAAGCGTGTTGTACTGTTGCAATCACTCCCCTGGTACGGGAGATGATTCTGCATCTCGCTGAACAGGAACCTGCTTACCGTGACGAGAGCAAGACAGCGCGACTGGTTGCAGTGCTGCTTGAGCAGCTTTCCGATGCCCCGCTGAAAGAGTTGCATTTGCCGATATCAGACCACCCCAAGATCAAACAAATCGCGGATACGCTCTTTGCAGATCCTGGAGACAGAACCACTTTGCGCGAGTGGGCTACTCGGCTTGCAACCAGCGAACGAACACTGGCGAGATTGGTAGAAAGTGCGACGGGGCTGAGCTTCGGACGTTGGCGCCAGCAACTGCACTTGATGATCGCACTGAGTCATTTGGCAGAGGGTGTCTCCGTGCAGCGTGTGGCGGGCATTCTGGGCTATGACTCTGTTAATGCCTTCATAACGATGTTCAAGAAAGCCTTGGGTAAACCGCCTACACAGTATTTTTCCTCGCTGCGTTAATGCTCCGGTGGCTGAGACAGAGCACCGAGGTTGTAGAGTGATCACTCTATGTCCGCTTCTGGCCGATTCTGTTGAAAAAGTCGGCCATGGTTTGCGCATCAGAAAAGTACGCGTCCGAGATTGAAATCTTTACTTTTGGCAGAGGCTTCCGGACTCGGATTTCACGTAGCAGCGTGCAAAAAAGGTGTTTTCGCCAGTCAATGATCAGGCAGTTTGGGCAGACCGACTTTTTCAACAGAATCGGCCGATTGCTGCCCCTCACGACAGGCAGCAATCGACCCAGGGCAGCCTTTCGGCACCGGCAGAAGTCGGCCGTTTGGCGCTGAGACTGCCTACAGTCATTAGCTGCTGCTAGTATCCAGCGCTCAACCTATCTAGCCCCTGCACCGATTCACGTTTACTATATTTCCAACTCGTATTACTGCGGCTGCTGAACCCGGTACTCACGAGGATATAACGATGAAAAGAACCCGCGCCTGGAGACGTATGCAGGCCCGTAAATGCAGAGGCGACAATACGGTTCGTCCGATGGAGTTCAAGCCAGAAAAGAATTGGAAACTGATGTGCACCCGTGCAGCCAAACTGTACAGAGCACACCAACTCGGGATGAGCTATCCCATCCGCACAACCCGCCAACTACTGGATCAAGAGTGACTAACCTCCTGTTCGTCTGTAGCCGTAACCAATGGCGTAGTCCTACTGCGGAAGCGATCTGGCGCCGTCGTCCCGGCTTTAATGCCCGTTCAGCAGGAACCAGTCCAAATGCACGTAAACCTATCAGCCCAGCGGATATTCGCTGGGCTGATGTGATCTTTGTCATGGAACGCAAACACCTTAATCGTCTTCAGGCTGAATACGCCCGCCTTCTTGAACACAAAAGGCTCCACTCTCTCGATATTCCAGATGATTACCGCTACATGGATCCTGAACTGGTGGGCATGCTTGAAGACATTGTTACGTCATACCTCACCACGTAGGCTTCATGCGGAACGACTCTCGCAGGAATGGTCGCGGATAAACACACCGAGCGACGCCGCCATGACATTGGCCGTTCCATCGCTTCGCCCTGCCAATATTGCGCGGGTGCGTTCAGGCGTGAAATGGGAGTTGAGCATGCCCATCAAGAACAAGATGCCGTCAACAGCATCAACACTTTGGACGTGTCGTAGAAAAAAACTGTAAGGCGCCTCCAAGGTGGCTATTCCGATCAACTGGAGGCGCTGCGACCAAAGCCTCTGAAACAGAAATAAGGGCTTCGTACAATCCGAACCAGGCAAGCGCTGCTGCCGCTAAAAACAGGCGGGGATTTCGCGCAGGCCAGCGCACGATCATTTCGTTCATGCCCTCTACTCCTGAGGCTTAGGCGCGCTAGGCCATGGATGGATCGCCAAGACAGGTCGCGATCTCATTGACGGTGCTGCGTGCGGTGCGTGTGACACCAATCAGCGTCGCGGAAGCCGAGCCTGTCCATTCGCCATAGCCCACCAGCCATAGTCTTGGCTCGTGGATCGAATGAGTGCCTTCGACCTCGACACGGCCTTCGGTGTTGATCACCCCCAGCGGCTCCAAGTGCTGAAGTGCGGGCCTGAATCCGGTACACCAGATGACAACATCCACGGCAGTTTCAGATCCGTCGGCCCAAATAACGCCTTCACGAGTGAAACGTTCAAATGGGCGTACAGATTTTAAAGCTTCGCGTTCACGGGCTTCTATAACGGGCGGTACCATGACAATGTCGCCCAACCCGCCGATGGGCTGGTCAATGACGCGCCCCTCCTGTTGAGCTTTCAAGCGCTGAGTAGCCCGTTCGAACAGCACCCGTCCATCCACTTCATCAGGCAAAAACACAGGTTCAGTAAGCGTTACCCAAGTAGTCTCAGCGACTTTGGAGACTTCCGCCAAAATCTGCGCGCCTGAATTACCACCCCCCACCACCAGAACCTTCTTGCCAGCAAACGCTTGCGCTTCAACATAGTGCGCGGAGTGAAGCTGACGACCGGCGAATAGCTCGGCATTAGGATAGTGAGGGATATACGGATTGCTCCAAGTACCGGTAGCGCTGATTACAATCTTGGCATCCCAATACTTGGCGTCAGAACGTACTCGTAAGCCAGACTCTATACGCTCTACAGAAATAGCCCGAACCGGGCGTTCAATCGGGAATTGGTAGCGCTGCTCATATTGGCTGAGATAGTCGATCACATGATTTCGTGTTGGGTAGCCTTCCTGCGCTGGAGGCATCATCCAGCCAGGCATCGAACTCCAGGTGGAGGGTGAGAATAAACGCAGTGAGTTCCAGCCATGCCGCCAGGCACCACCGGGCTCTTCCTCTGCGTCGAGGATGACAAACGACAGTTGCGTTCGGCGCAGAAAATACGCCACTGCCAAAGCAGACTGCCCCCCGCCGATAATGACTACGTCTAGTTTGTCACGGGCCGAATGAGTCATGGGGGGAAACCTTAAGTCGATGCTGAACTGTCGCCAGTATAGAGACCCAAGAACGAATCCAACCTGATCTCGATCATCTGTTGAACATGCTAAAGCTGCCGTAGGTCAGGTCACTATGACAATAGAGGCAGCGTCTCTATAGGCCGTACTGATTTCGGTGCGTGGAGGTTGAAGTTATCGGTACTGTTGCTATAGGATCCTCTCAGGAGATGGCATTCCTCCTTTAACCGCCTTCGTGCTGATGATGCCTACGTGAACCCTTGACTCCTGGCCACAGCCAAGTACGTCGCGCGAACCCATCGTGTTTGCCACGGACACGCAGCTATGTTTACGGTATTGCACCGCTGGGGAAGAAATAGCTGTAATCCATTTTCCCCTAGTTAAAAAAATTCAGTTCGGCTCACCAAACGACGAGGCTTTGGGTGGTCATCCGCTTATTGGACTTGGCCTAAAGCATTACCAAATTCATCGAATAGATAATTCGACTTGGCTAGCAGAGCTTGAGCAGAGAAACGCCATTCATCCGCGACACGATAGACAGCGGTTTCTAAAAGATGCCAACCACTATGTCTTCACTTTTCAGGACTCTACCCTGGAATGCATCGTAATTGAGGGGCAGTTCTGGCATCCAAAAGTACAAGTCTTTACCTCGGAGCAGAAGGCAAGGGATGCCTGGCGCGAACTGAAAAATGACGTGGGCCCATGATCCCAGTGAGCGCATGATCCCAATAGTTACAAGTGGATGCCCGCTTTGGGCCGATTTCCGCCCCTTACGACGGACAGAAATCGGCCAGAAGCAGCCTGTCACGATGGGCTGCAATTGGCCAACAAGCTCAGCGCAAGATCACCTCTGCGCATCAACGCCATCGCTGCCAAGCTCAAGCGCCTTCCCCTCAGCCTGTGCACCAACTCTGGCTAACTCTGCAACGCGCCCAACTTGCTGTCTTGAGCCACAGGCGAAGGCTGGGATCGGGTTGTGCTGCATCTGCTCGATGAAAGTTTGATCGCCTCTGTTGAAGTGGTGATGGTGCAGTTGGAGAGTGAAGACATTCGCGGTGGTGGCAAGGGGATGTGGTGAGGGAGCCCGCATCCGCGATGCCATGACTTGGTAACCCAAGCCCTACGATTGTGCAGAGCCCGTCACCACCGGCACTGGCTCAGGCTCAGCAATGGTCAGCAGCACCAGGAAGCTGGCGAACGAGCCGATGGCCATAAACAGGAACACCTGCGACCAGCCATAACTGTCGAGCAGCAAGCCCACCAGAAACGGCGCCGCTGCGCCGCCCAACTGCCCGCCCATGTTGACGATGGAGCTGGCAATCGGGAAAGTCTTCTTGGTCGCCAGGCCCATCGGGTAAACCATGTAGGACGAGTAGCCAATGCTGATCAGAGTGCCGGTAAGGAACAGCAGTGCAGCGTAAAGCGTCGGGTCATTCGGCGAGTTGATCAGTGCATACATGGTGCCCACCGTCGCCAGTGCTGAGAGCATCATCCCGGGCTTGCGCCGCTTGCCAAGCACGCGGTCGGACAGAATCCCACCGAGCAGGTTGCCGCAGATCGCGCCCACCCATGGCGCAGCGGAGACAAAGCCCATGTTCATGATCGAGAACTGCTTGACCGTCATCAGGTAGGTCGGGATCCACGACAACAGCACCATGGTGATCCCCACCTGGAAGCTGTAGCTCAGGGCGCAACCGACGACGTTCCAGGAACGAAACAACTGGCGACTGGTGTCGATGGGCTCCACCTGCCGGACGCGGATAAAGGCATCCAGACGTTTGAATTGCCGCTGGGCCCCTTCGGTTTTCTGGGTGATGACGTTATTGGTTTCATCGGTGATATGCGCCAGCTCGGCGGCGTTCACAAAACGGCTCTGCGCCGGCTGGTTGGCGACGAGGAAGTACCAGGCGATGGACAGCACAATGCCCGGCACGGCGAAGATGTAGAAGATCTCGCGCCAGCCCCACATCGCCACGATGGCGACGCACAACGGCGGCACGATCACCGGCCCGAATTTCACCGCTGCGAGAAAAATACCGGTAGCGGTGCCCTTCTCTTTTGCCGGGAACCATTGGTTGATGGTCGAGGCGATACCAATCGGCAGCGGCCCTTCGGCAATGCCCAGGGCAAAACGATAAATCTTCAAGGCCAGTACCGAATTGACCGTACCCATCAAGGCGGTGAACACCGAGGTGGCAATCATCGAAAACGAAAAGATCTTGCGCACCCCGAACCGGCTGGAGGCAAAGCCCGAGGGGATTTGCGCCAGGGCATAGGCCAGCAGGAACACACTCAATAACGCGCCGGCTTCGGCGTTGGTCATCGGGTATTCCTTGCGAATAAACGGCAAGGCTACGCCCAGGTTGGCGCGGTCGGCCGAGGCCACGGTGTACACGAGAAAAAACAACCCTGCGACGACCCAACGAAAGCGCGAGGGTTTTTCGGTGGTGGAGTCCTGATTACTCATACGGGATACCTGATTTTATTATTGGAATGTGCCGTGTGTGCCGAATCCGGGGTACAGGCTCCCGCCGAGGCTTGAGTGAAGCCTCGCGTGGTGTGTTTCTTCGCGTCCTTGTGAAGGTCAGGCAGGAGTCATTGCCCGGTCTCGTGGCGCCGACTCTAACGCATATTGTTTTAGTTTTGTATTTTTTTATCGACGGACTAGCGACTCGCTGCGCCGCGCCATAAAGCGCAGGTAGGCCATGCGAATGTGGGCTTGCATGGCAAGCCTGGCCAACTCGCCGTCGTTTTGCTCGATGGCGTAGGTGATGTCCAGGTGCTGCTGCAGGCTGCGCTCAAGATCTGCCGGGCGGTAGAGGAAAAACGAGCGGGTAATGACCGGCATGTCGATCAGGGTGGAGAGCATCGACTTGAGCCGCTGCGAGCGGGCGATTTCCACGACCTGACCATGAAATGCACGGTTGGCTTCCTGAACACGCAGGGTCACATCCGCACCTTTACCGGCGATGGCGGCGGCCATTTGCGCGTTGATCCGATGCAGCTCGGCCACGTCTTCAGGAGTCGCGCGCTGGGCGGCCAACATGGCGGCATGGGGTTCGAGCAGCTCGCGAAAGCTGAACATCTCTTCCAAGTCCCATTGAGTCCAGCCCGCCACGAAGACCCCGCGGTTGGCCTCAATCACTGCCAACCCATCATCCACCAGTTTTTTCAAGGCGGCCCGAACCGGCGTGCGGCTCAATCCGAACTCCTTGCCCAGCGGCTCTTCCTTGAGTTGTGTGCCGGGCTCGTACTGGCCGGCGATGATGCGGTTTCGCAGGGTCTCGTAGATGAGATCGTTGGCCATTGTGCCCTTCTGATCAATTGGATTTCAGGGGTTCTACCTCGGACGCTTACGCCATGCAAGCAGTCGATTTCACAGCTGCCCCTCATCTACCACTCAGGTACTTTGTACAAAAATCGTTTGCAATCGGGCAAATTGTATTTTAATTGTATTGCCACCTGAATGCGGAGGCGACATGAAAATAACAATCGTAGGGCTAGGCGAAGTGGGTCGCTGCTACGCCCAGGCCTTGGCAAACAACACCACCCTGGAACTGTCGTTCTGTGAGCAGCGCATTGCTCCGGCGGCGCAAAGGCTGGCCGACGAGTTGGGTATCTCGATTCACCCTAAGGTGGGTGCATGGCTGGGCGAGTCCGACTGCGTGCTGTCCTGCGTGGTCGGCACCCAGTCCCTGGAAGTCACCCGCGAATGCCTGGCCCACCTCAAGCCCGGCGCACTGTTTGCCGACTTCACAACCGCCGCTCCCGAACGCAAGCGCACCGCCGCTCACGAAGCGGTGCAGCAGCAGGTCGACTATGTGGACGTCGCAATCATGGGTGCCATCGCCTACCTGCGGGAAAAAACCCCGTTGCTGTGTGCCGGTGCCAAGGCCGATGCCTTTGTCGAACTGTTTCTCGCCGCTGGGGCCACTGCACGCGCCCTGCCGGCCAGCCAACCCGGTGACGCCATCACCCTCAAGATCCTGCGCAGCGTATTCACCAAAGGCATGGAAGCACTGGCCGTAGAAGTGCTGCTGGCTGCCGAACGCCAACAACTGCGCCCCGCCCTCTACGAGGTGCTGGCCGATATTGACCAGGCGCCCTTGCCCGATTTCCTCGAAATGCTCGTGTCCACCCATGTGGTGCACGCCACGCGGCGGCTGCACGAAGTCGAGGACGCCGAGCGCCAGCTGGCCCTGCTGGGCATTGGCAGCAGCGTGCTGGACGGCGTGCGCCAGCGCTTCAGCCATAGCAGTGAAGGCTTGGCCGTAGAGCCGATTACCGAAGAACGACCGAGCCTCAGCCAAGCGCTGGATTGGCTGGCTCGCCACACCCCTGCCGCCTGACATCGACCCTCAATAAAAAAACGGAACCCACAATGCCTATCACCCAAGACCAACTCGACGCCCTCAAACAACTGGGCACTGCCACTATCCACGAAGCACAGGGCCAGACAGGCGCACTGGACAGCGGCCTGCGCCCGGTAGACCCCAGCGTGCGCATGGCGGGCCCGGCCCTTACGGTCGACTGCCGTCCCGACGACAACCTGGCCATCCACTACGCCCTGACCAAAGCCAAACCCGGTGATGTGCTGGTGGTGGACGCCAAGGGGTTTATGGAGGCCGGCCCCTGGGGTGACCTGCTGACCCTGGCTTCACAAAAGCTCGGGATCGTCGGCCTGGTGATGAACGGCGCCGTACGCGATGCCAATGCGATCATTGACATGGGCTTCCCGACCTTCTCGCGCGGCCTGAGTATCAAGGGCACCAACAAGTGCCAGCCGGGCAAGGTTAATGTCCCAATCGTGATCGGCGGTGTCGCCATCAACCCGGGCGACATCATCGTCGGCGACCGTGACGGCTTGGTGGTGGTGGCACAGGATCGCGTCGACGAAGTGATTCGTTTGAGCCGCAGCCGCGAGGACAAGGAAGACGGGATTCGTGCAGGACTTGAGGCAGGTAAAAGCACGGTCGATCTACTTGGCCTAGCGCCGACCCTGGAAAAATTCGGCATGCGTTGATACCTGGTGAATAAGCCGGAGCCGCCCACGCAGCGGCGCCGGTCGATGTGCATAATAAAAAGCGTCACCTGGAGTGACCTGACACGCCAACGGAAACTCATCATGTCCAAACGACTGCGAGATTGCCTTTCCCTCCACGATTTTGAAGAAGCCGCCCGCAAAGTCCTGCCCCGCCCTCTGTTCGCCTATGTATCCGGTGCCGTAGAAGATGGCCTGTCCCTCAGTGCCAATCGCGCATCGTTCGCCCGCTATGGGTTCAAGCCGGATGTACTGGTGGATGTATCCAAACGAGACATGTCCGTCGAGCTGTTCGGCCAGCGCTTCACTGCGCCCGTGGGCATCGCACCAATGGGGCTTGCGGCCCTCACGGGTTATCGCGGTGATGTGGTACTGGCCCAGGCAGCCGCCGAGGCGAAAGTGCCCTGCATCATGAGCGGCTCCTCGCTGATTAGCCTGGAGGAGGTCATGGAAGCCGCGCCAGGCACGTGGTTCCAGGCTTATCTGCCCGGCGCCCAAGACCAGATCGATGCACTGATCGCACGAGTGCAACAGGCCAAGGTGCAAACCTTGATCATCACCGTCGATACCCCCGTGGCCGCCAACCGTGAGAACAACGTACGCGCCGGATTCTCTACGCCGCTTAGGCCGAGCCTGGGCCTGATGTACCAAGGCATTAGCCACCCACGCTGGCTGTTCGCGACATTCTTGCGCACTTTGCGACAGCATGGCATGCCGCATTTCGAGAACAACTACGCTACCCGCGGCGCGCCGATTTTGTCCTCCAGCGTGCTGCGGGACTTCTCCGATCGCGGGCATTTGAATTGGGATCACATCACGCAAATCCGAAAGCAATGGCGCGGCGCGATGATTATCAAAGGTGTCTTGAATGCCAGCGATGCCGCGCGCTGCCAACGCCTGGGCATGGACGGGATCATCGTTTCCAACCACGGCGGGCGCCAACTCGATGGCAGCGTTGCGCCGTTGCAGGTATTGCCGGAGATCTTAGCTGCCGCGGGTGAAATCGTCGTGATGCTCGACAGTGGTATTCGTCGCGGCACCGACGTGCTCAAGGCATTGGCGCTGGGGGCGAAGGCCACATTTATCGGGCGACCGTTCAACTACGCCAATGCGGTAGCCGGTAGACAGGGGGTCGATCATGCCCTGGGACTGATCGTTGAAGAGATCCGGCGGGACATGGGGCTACTCGGTGTGACCCGCCTGGATGGGATTCGGCTCGACCATTTGGTGGTCAACGGAGACAGCCAGTGCTTTGGGCCGCTAATGAATAGAGCGAGCGATGCGTGACGGAGATTGCTTGAGCCCTGTGGGTTAACGTGCGTTAGCAGCCAGGTTAGTTGACGTGGCCCACCACCAGCGTTTCGTAGCCTAACCGCAGTGTTTCCAGAGTGTTGGAAACACTGCGGTTAGGCGTGTCACTTCAGCGGAGCAGCAATACAGGCATGGTAGCTGTGCGGAGCATCGTCGTAGTTGTGCTACCGACCAGAAATTGTTTGATGCGCGAGTGCCCATAAGCGCCCATGACTAGCAGATCAATTCCATGCTCGGCTTGATAAACGTGCAACGCTGCTTCCACTTCTCCTTGCACGATCTGAGCTTGGACGACAAAGCCAGCACTAATGAGCGTGCTCTGGGCTTTCTCCAACGCTTCTCGGTTGGCTTCCGAGCCAGCGCCAACCATAACGAGATGAATCGGTAGATTTGTGCAGAGCGGGCTCGCGGAAAGCAGTTCAACGGTTTTGTGGGCTGTGGGGCTGCCGTCAAAAGCGAGCATTACTTTTTCTGGCTTTTTATAGCCGTTGCTCGTGATCAAAATTGCACGGTGAATTGTGCGCACGACAGATTCAATCTGGCTGCCAAGGCTGTGCACTCCACGTGTGCTGTCTTCACCCACTCGTCCAATGACCAAGAGTCGAATATCGTCCTGAAGGTCAACTAGGCTTTCTATCAAGTGTCCGTGGCGCTGCTTTAGCTCAGGAAATGCAGCTCCGCAAATGACCGTTCGCTCCCTGGCCTTTTCAAGCATGTGTTGACCTTGCTCCAGAGCAAGCCTGGCGCGCCGGGCATCCAATGTAGCCAGCTCCTCCAGCAGATGCTCTCGACTGCCAAGGCCGATATTGCCGCTCAGGTCTGCAGATGCAGGGTATTTCTCCTCATCCAATACGTGCAGCAAGGTAAGGGGCGCGTTAAGTTGTAGCGACGCCCATGCTGCGTAATCGCAGACCGACAATGAGGATTGTGAGTTGTCGATGCAGGCCATTACGTGGGTCATTGTCGTTCTCCTTAGTGGCTCATGAGCTTGTCGATGGCACCGGGTTTGTCATGCACGCCGAAGCGCTCAACGATTGTGGCGCTGGCCTCATTGAGACCGAGCACTTCTACCTCGGCGCCCTCGCGGCGGAACTTAATAACCACCTTATCCAGCGCTGCGACGGCGGTGATATCCCAGAAATGCGCCTGCGTGAGATCGATGGTGATCTTGTTGAGCGCTTCCTTGAAGTCAAAAACTTCAGTGAACTTGTCTGCAGAGCTAAAGAACACCTCGCCCATGACGTGGTAAGTCCGATGCGACTCCGTCTCTTCCAGAGTGGTCTTGATATCCAGGTAGTGCCCGACCTTATTAGCAAAGAACAGCGAAGCCAGCAGCACACCTACCATTACGCCGTAGGCCAGGTTGTGAGTGGCCACGACGACCACGACAGTCGCCACCATGACGAGGTTGGTCGACAGCGGATGCTCTTTCAGATTGCGCAGGGAATCCCAGCTAAAGGTACCGATTGACACCATGATCATGACTGCTACGAGTGCGGCCATAGGGATTTTTGAGAGCCATTCTCCAAGAAATACCACCATCAGCAGCAGGAAAACGCCGGCACACAATGTCGAGAGACGGGTGCGGCCACCCGATTTCACGTTGATGATTGACTGGCCGATCATCGCGCAACCCGCCATGCCGCCAAGCATGCCGGCAGCGATGTTGGACACACCCTGGCCTTTGCACTCGCGTTTTTTGTTGCTGGTGGTATCGGTCAGATCGTCGACAATGGTCGCGGTCATCATTGACTCGAGTAAACCCACTACAGCCAAGGCAGCCGAGTACGGGAAAATGATGCGCAGGGTTTCAAAAGTCAGCGGAACTTCAGGCCAGAGGAAGATCGGGAGCGTGTCAGGCAGTTGGCCCATGTCACCGACGGTGCGGATATCCAAACCGAGGTAAATGGCGACGGCAGTCAGCGTCAGGATGCACACCAACGGTGACGGAATCAGCTTGCCGATCTTAGGTACGTATGGGAACAGGTAGATGATCCCGAGGCCCGCTGCCGTCATGGCGTAGACATGCCAGGTGACATTGGTCAGCTCAGGCAATTGCGCCATAAATATCAGAATCGCCAATGCGTTTACGAAGCCGGTGACTACCGAGCGTGAAACAAAGCGCATCAACGAGCCAAGCTTCAGGTAGCCGGCAAGGATTTGAAGTACCCCACAGAGCAACGTGGCTGCAAGCAGATACTGAAGTCCGTGCTCTTTAACCAGAGTAACCATGAGCAGTGCCATGGCGCCGGTAGCCGCCGAGATCATGCCGGGACGACCACCGACAAAGGCGATAACAGCACAGATACAGAAAGAGGCGTAAAGCCCGACCTTTGGGTCAACGCCGGCGATGATGGAAAAGGCGATGGCTTCGGGGATCAGCGCTAGTGCGACCACGATTCCCGCGAGCACATCTCCACGAACGTTAGAGAACCACGTTTTTTTGAGTGATTGCAGCATCAGAATATCCAAGGCAATGCACCGAACGCACACCAGGCGAATGGCGAGCGCGTCGATACGAATTCATATTTTGAGGATTATTTGGCTGTGTGCTTTGGGTGTGAGAACCGGGCATACAGCAGAACGCACCGCGAGCGGAACAGGCGGATACGAGGTATTGCGAGGGGGCCTAGCGCTAAGGCGGCGTAGGCTGCCAGTAGATCGTTTGGAGTACAGTCATGCTGATGTTCCTGTAGCTCAAGGGTAAGACTGCGCAATAAGTATACAATTGAGTGAACTTTGATTGCCACCCGCCGACTCGCTTTGGTCGGTTCGAGTTGAGTTATACCTATTGGCAATCCCGTGCTTGTGTAACGTAGGGTGAAAAGTGCGCCAGCAAAAGCGCACTTTCCTGCGGGATCTACAGCTTAAATTTGGCTACCAACTGGTTGAAGGACACTGCCAGCCTCGAGAGTTCGTGGCTCGAGGCATTTGTCTGATGCGCACCTGTAGCTGTTTGAGCTGACAGGCTTTGAATGTTGACGAGGTTACGATCTACCTCACGAGCAACCTGTGCCTGTTCTTCTGACGCGCTTGCGATAACCAGGTTGCGTTCTGTGATTGCAGCTACACCCTCCGTGATTGACTCCAGAGCAATGCCTGCAGCCTGCGCAAGCTGACGTGTGTTATTTGCCTGGCTCTGACTCTTGGTCATGGTTTCTACTACAGAAGTAGCGCTTGTCTGAGCAGCGTTAATCATCCCCTCGATTTCAATAGTCGATGATTGGGTACGATGAGCTAGAGCCCTTACCTCGTCAGCTACTACTGCAAATCCGCGACCTTGCTCGCCCGCTCGTGCAGCTTCAATGGCCGCATTCAGAGCTAGGAGATTGGTTTGGTCAGCAATCGACCTGATGACCTCAAGCACCTTGCTAATTTCTTTCGTCTGATGAGCAAGCTCTTGAACCTGCGAGCTCGATGAGTTGATTTCCCCAACCATTCCTTCAATCGCTACAACAGCTTCTCCAACCTTACTTTTGCCAGCCATGGCGTCTTGATTGGTTCTTTGCGATATTTCTGCTGTAGAAACGGCATTGCGAGCGACTTCATCTACCGCAGCTGTCATTTCATTCACAGCGGTAGCAGCCTGTTCGATTTCACTGTTCTGCTGAGTAAGACCCCGTGTGCTCTCGTCCGTTACGACGCTCAGCTCTTCTGCTGCCGAAGCTAGCTGATCTGATGCACTGGATATATTTTGAATTGTGCTTCGAAGGCTCGCCTGCATCTCATCAAGGGAGGACAGTAATTTCCCGGTTTCGTCCTGGCTACCTGCGTCAATACGTTGCGTAAGATCTCCACCTGCAATACGCTCTGCAGCCGATACTGCATAGGAGAGTGGCCGGGTAATGAGTCGCGTAATAAGAACACCCAGGCCCATTGCCAGGACGAACGCGATTACCATACCTACAATCATCGTTAGCTTAGAACTTTAAATAAGCGCATCGCTTTCACTTCGGAGATCGTCCGCTTGATCATTGTTAGATGCAATTATCCCTAACATCTCTTTCTCAGCGAAACCGTACTTATCGCTGACGTCTCCTATCAGTTGCAATCTCGCCCTTGGCAAATCCCCCGACATCAAAACATTTGCGAACTGCTCTCCCGCTCTAATATAAGCAGGCCAATCCCGTTCAAAGTTATCACCTAAGGCCTTTTCGTCATCGCGCAGCGGGGTGCTACGATAAATAGCAAATGCTTTCTCTACAGCACGCTGGCGGTCAGACAATGATTTTTGAGTGGTTGCGAGTTCCCCCTCAGCTGCACCACTAGATTTTTGTGCCAGCAACAAGTATAGGTCTCTATTATGATAAATTACTTGCTGCAGGGCCTCATTTACCTTGTTAATTGAAGTTATATTATTGCTAAATACAGATGAAATCGCGTCGCCCAGCCGTGAGTTGCCGTTCATCCCGACGAGCCCAATCGCGATAGTTATCAATGCGCATATCAAGAATGATGTGGACAGTTTTTCCGCAAGGCGCAAGTTCAAAAACCAAGTCATAGAGCTTTCTCTTCATAGGGGAGATATGGTCAACCTTGAGGCGTGCCATTGATCAGGGAAGGTATCGGCAGGCAAGTATGTTTATTGAGCTTTTTTCTCACGCACAGCTCAAATAGATTGCTTTTTATATTTATTACCATAAGCATAGGTGATGTTAATTTTGATAATAATTCGCGCTTCATTTGTTAGGTTTGTTGAATGTCCACTGAGAACAACTTGACAGAGTTAGCTTCTCGCCCATTGAAGGCCGCCTTTCCCAGCTTGGTGCGAAGCAATCTGAATAACTGATGCCTCTCTGATCCTTTCACTAGATCGAGACAGCTGGGAGTCTGTGGGCGCCAATCCAGCTTAACTACAGGACGTCGGAAAGCGCTGAGTAACCGAAGCAAGCGGAGCGCGCAGGCTGGCACAGCCGAAAGCGTGAAGGACGGACGCCCGCAGGGCCGAGATACAGCGGGACGCGGGAGCTCGGTTTACGACAGCCTGCCCGCGCAAAGCGGCTCGCCAAGAGACGTAAGTCAGTCAGATCTTTCTTGACTCAGTAGCACTATCGTCGCGGGCCGAACACAACGTGAAAAGCAACTACCCTCCTAAAGACAGCCAAATTCCCCCAGACCTCTCACAAGTTCTGGCCTCTATTCAGCCAGGCTTTTGCTGCGCACGGAGATCATTCCACGTAACGGAGCCACAAATGCGTCCGACCGGAGATCGCCTGTGCAACTGCGCAAACGCGCGCTTGTCGGTCTTCATCGCTAGTGTTATAGAGTGCACAGAAGTCTTTGGCTACTACGTTCGCTAGGGGTGTATCAGGCGGCTCAGAACGAATGAAGCCGATGTGAGAAGCACCTACTCCCATCAACTCATAGCCATGTGTTTCTGAAAAGTGACGCGCAACCGCAAAGTTTTTCGCTGGATCCAGATCTGAAGTGAAATAGCCATTCGGAAAAGCCGCAAGTGCCTGGCAAGACTGCTGAACGGGTACCAGGAGAGCTGAAAGGGGCTGCTCTAGAAGAGAAATAGGGTCGTTCTGGTAAGCGATCCACTCCTGCAGGGCCTGCTCATTGAGTGTCAAACCATGAGCGCAAGCATCTTCGAAAGATGTGGCTGCTACCAGGTTCATGAAATTGCGATAGCAAATTGCAAACTCCGCTTTCGTAGTCGGATAGCCTATGTATTCACCCTGCTCGAAGCACTCTGGAGGTAAGCCCGCTACGTCCTGTTCCGATGCATCGTCCATCCCTAAATTATTGCGCGCATGCCCCGAGGTGTAGCGAGCTTGGTGCAGATCATCGAGCGAGATCAGGAGTTTAAAGCCTGGGTGCGCCTTAGCAATGTTACGACGAGCTTCGGTCAGATCGTCAAAGCTAGTAATCCCGCTCACGCCGTACTCATCGCATGTACCTACAGACGGGTTTTCACGCATGCCATTACCGCGAAATTCGATATCCATAAACCGTGGCCTGCTCCATGGTGTTACTGAATTGAGTGAGTAATCCTAAGCGCTCCAGGATCATCATCGGAAGATACGCTTCCAAGCGACAGCTGGCCTTGGATTAACTCCCCATGAATGCCCGATGCTCCTTTTCTTATTGATGAGTGTCCGCCTCCCCAGCGGGATAAAACTCGCCCTCCTTCCCCATGTTTTTCAGCCGTTCGCGCACAATTACCTCAACGCTGGTCACTGCGGTTTGATCGTCAGAGTCGACCAACTGCAAGCACAGGCGTCGGACGTTCTGATCGTGGGTGCCCTCGCTCATTATTTCGTGGGTGAAGACTTGTTTGCCACGCCATAGGCATAGCTGGATATGCGTCCCGCCGAGCCATATTTCGTTGATTGATCTTAGGTCGGTGGTAGCCAGTTGATCGACGGTAATTTTCTTATCCATCGCGCTGTGACTTACCCATGAGTAGATACAAGTAGACTTACAGGCACAGCGGAACGGGAATATGCCTGAAACTTAGATCTGTCTTGCTTGGTGCGTCATTAGGAGAGTCAGCATGCCCTTCAAATATTAGTCGGATGATACTGTGGATACCTCGCCAGTGTACTGCTAAAGACAACTTGAACCCTTTGCATGCGGTGTTATAGGATGAAAAAGGAGATGGCATTCCTCCTTAAAACCGCCTTGTGCTGATGATGCCTACGTGAACCCTAGACAGGGAGCGTAGGTGTGGCTCCCTGTCCCCAATCTAGGACAGGATATGACTTTACCCTTCAAGCGTTTCTTATCTTTCCGCTCCCGCGCAAGCCGGTTGGCCGTTAGTCCACTCAGATCTGATGAGGTGGGCCGGCCATGCTGAAATCACTTGTACTTATCGCCGTTGGCGCTTCACTTGGAGCCTGGTTGCGTTGGCTTTTGGGGATGAAGCTGAATGCTCTGTTTCCTACGATTCCTCCAGGCACTGTGGTCGCGAATATGGTTGGGGGTTACATCATCGGCTTGGCCATCGCCTTCTTGGCCGCATCTCCGACACTAAGCCCAGAGTGGCGTCTCCTGATCATCACGGGTTTCTGTGGCGGGCTTACCACCTTTTCTACATTTTCAGCCGAAACGGTTGCCTTGATTCAGGAAGGCAGACTGCTCTGGGCGCTTGGCTCAATTTCGTTGCACGTCATAGGTTCGTTAGCGATGACCGCTGCCGGGCTTCTGTCCTACCAAATGATTGGTACTCGCTGAGGAGTTAGAAATGAAAGGCTATATGGTCGTTTTCTTCACCCAACAGAACCGTCGCTACCAAGGAAAGATGCTCGGCGAATGGATCGTCGATGTGGCTAAAGAGATGGGGTTACGCGGCGCCACGCTCTGCACTGGAATTGAAGGGTTTGGGCACACCGGCAAACTGCATTCATCACATTTTTTTGAGCTGGCTGATCAGCCCACGGAAATTCGCTTGGCAATCACGGAAGATGAGGCAGCACGGTTGTTCACACGACTGGACTCCGAGGAGATTTCGGTGTTTTTCACTAAGACGCCAATCGAGATGGGCACTCTTGGAAAAACGCCCTCCAGCGCAGCCCCTTCCAAAACTTCGGAGCTATGAACATGAGCTACACAGATATTCCAGCTGGTAACGCCATCCCCGATGACTTTTTCACCGTTATCGAGATTCCTGCAAACCATTCGCCGATTAAGTACGAGGTGGACAAGCCTAGTGGACAGATCTTCGTTGATCGCTTCCTTAGCACACCGATGTTCTACCCGGCCAACTACGGGTTTATCCCGAACACGCTGAGCGAAGATGGTGATCCGCTGGACGTCCTGGTGGTTTGCCCTTACCCGGTATCGCCTGGCGTTGTCATTCGTAGTCGTCCAGTGGGTGTGATGTATATGACAGACGAAGCCGGAGCGGATGCCAAGGTGATTGCAGTGCCTCATGACAAACTCAGTTCTATGTACAGCGACGTCAAGGAGTGCTCAGACCTCCCTGCGTTACTCCTCGCACAGATCCAGCACTTCTTCGAAAACTACAAAGCATTGGAACCGGGTAAGTGGGTGAAGATGGGCCGCTGGGGCAGCGCCGATGAAGCGCGGGAAGAGATTCGCAAGTCGGTAGCTGCGTATATCCCCAAATAGGCTTACTCCAGATTCAATTAGAGCTCTCACGCTGCAGACGGAGGGCTTTTGAGGACGGTCACAACCATTCCGCTTTCGCCAGGATGACAACGGAAAGGTGAAAATCAAAGAATTATCCTACCGGTGCTCCGAAGACCCGGAACACCGGATTTCTACTTCAAAGTTGCGAGCTGCCTGGTAGATGTCGTTAGTTTAAGAATGCAACCCTCCAGTAAAGAAGGCTATCACTACATTTGAAATTGCTTAACCAGCCTGTTCAATTCGACCGCTAGTTTTGTGAGTTCGGACGTTGCAATAGCTGTCTGACTTGAGCCCTCTGCCGCTTGATTTGAAAGATCACGGATACTCACCAGGCTGCGATCTACCTCCCTTGCAACCTGGGCCTGCTCTTCCGACGCGGTCGCAATCAGGACGTTGCGCTCAGTAATATTGTCGATAGATTCGGTAATCTCCACCAACGCGGAACCAGCGCCTTGAGCAGTGTCCAGAGTTTTCTGGGCTTGGGTGTTTGTGTGAGTCATTGCAGACACAGCAGATCCAGTACCTTTTTGAATTGAGCTGATCATCTGCTCAATTTCACTGGTTGATTGCTGAGTACGATGAGCTAATGCTCGGACTTCATCAGCGACTACTGCGAAGCCTCGACCAGCCTCACCGGCACGAGCGGCTTCGATAGCCGCATTCAACGCAAGAAGATTGGTCTGTTCGGCGATAGCGCGTATCACATCCAAAACCTTGCTGATGTCGGTGGCCATTATGGCGAGCCCTTGTACCTCTTGGGATGCGTCTTCAACATTTGCGACCATCAAGCTAATGGCCTGTACGGTTTCATCGACGCGTGCACGGCCAGCCAACGCGGCGGAGTTGGATCGATTGGCTGCTTCAGAAGCTTGCGAGGCATTCCTAGCTACCTCTTCTACCGCTGCACTCATCTCAGTGACGGCAGTTGCTGCCATTTCAACTTCGTTATTTTGACGCAGCATGCCTTTATTTGCGTCTTCGGTGACAGCATGCATTTCTTCAGAAGTCGACGCCAACTGATTGGAGGAATCAGATATCAAAGAAAGGGTATTTCGCAGACCATGCTGCATAGCGCTTAACGCCCGCATGAGCCTGGCCACCTCATCGTGCCCTTGAGCTTCAATAACTCCGGTGAGATCGTTTTTAGCTATGCGCTCAGCAATGGCTAATGATTGACTGATCGGGCTGGTAATACTTCGGGTATACATCAGAGCTAGTGCAATAGCGGCCAAGGTGCTGATCAATATAAAACCACCAACGATCAATTTAGCTTGTTCATAGGTTTGGCTCGCCTCCTCCCCTGCTCGTTTAGCCTTACTATTGTTAACTTCTATCATTCCTTTGATATCGCCCTCAACAGCGTCAGCAGATTGTTTCATCGACTCGCTGGAAAGCTTGACTGCTTCGTCTAAATTTCCAGAAGAAATTAGAGATAGGTATTGATCTTGTAACACCTGATAGCTGGTTAAGCTTTTTGAAAGCTCATCAATTTTCTGCTTGCCCATCGAGGTTACAATAAGCGGTTGCAAATTCGACAGAGAATTCTGAATATTAACTCTAGCCCTCTTCAATTCCTCCAAAGCTTGAGCTTTACGGCTCTCTGGCTCTACGGGGTTTCGCAACCGTGCGTTGCTACCTCTAATACTTACGAACTCCCTGTCAATTACGCCAAGTATGAATATGCTGGGTACGACATTCGTCTCAACGAAGCTTTCAGAATCCTTCAAGCTTGACGCCTGTTTGAGAGCGATCATCCCCAGCGCAATAATCATCAGGCAAAAGAAACCGAAGCACAGAGCCGAGCGTGGAGCAAGGTTGAGTTTGCGCAATATCATAATGAGAGCCTCGTTTGAATTGTCAGCTATGTCGTCACTCGTTAGGCGCGCTTAAGTACCGTTCATCGGGTAGTGCAATGCAACCCGTAAAGGTTGGCTTTATATTCGGAATATTATGTTTCTAGTTGTAACTACCGCAGTGCCATCTCGAATTTCCGAACGAAATAGGATTCGGTAATTTTTTATTTCAGGGATATAAAAACACAAACAGCGCAAAAAATTACAAAGCCGTAACTGAATGACTAGGCATTCTTATTCGTATTTCAGATCTACGCTTTAGCAATCAACCAACGAGATAGTTTTGCACTTGCTTGACGTAAATAGCCGTACCGCGCTCGCGCGCGTCCTTCAACGGTGGCACCACTAGAATGTCGCCCAGTCCTTAAACGGGATGCTCATACTCAACCGAGTCCTGTAGCGCCTAGCCCAAAGCGCAAGCGGAGCGCGCCGGCCCACGACGGGCCAAAGGCTTGAGGATGAACGCCCGGAGGGCCAAAACCTGGCGCAGTCAGGGTTTGGTTCACGCCAGCCGAACCCCGAAGGGGGCAAGCTCAAAGCAGAAGCAATCTGAATATCCCTCGAACTACTATGCAGGAAGGTCGCCGAAGGTCTCGCGAAGTAGGCTTTGCATCACTACAGAGGCAGCGCTTTCGAAAAAATGCTCCTGGCTACTGATGGCGGCTATAAACCGCTAGCGGCCAACGTTGAAGCGCTAGCAGGTGAGTTAAGTGACCCGCTATCGCGGCCTGAGCACATCGACCCATTCATCAAATGGGTGGAGGAGGAGCGCCTGACGTTAGCCCCAACTGTCGAGCTCGTCGATCCGTCCTTGGGCAAGCTAGATTGGCTTACCCTTCCAGGAATTCTCGAGCGTGAGATAGATATGGGGGGGAGCCCGCCGCCATTGTTCGCCATGTTCAATATGCTGAAGAGCGATTTTGTTCTCGCACGGGATTTGGCATGGCGTGCAAGTGATGGAAGCGTTTGGCCGAAAACAGGGCAGTTTGCAGACACTCTCGACTATGCAATGTATGGCCCTGATACCTCGGCACTCATACTGGCGCATCGAACAGCCCTTGTACGCCGCACCATGGTGGTCAGGATGAAGATGTTGACTAACGCTTGAGCTTATAGGCCATTACCGCAAGCGGAGCGCGCCGGCCCTCTGGGCCAGAGGCTTGAGGATGGAAGCCCGTAGGGCCAAAACCTGACGCAGCCAGGGTTTGGTTTACGACAGCCCTACCCCGAAGGGGGCAAGCCCAAACCAGAGACAATGTGAGCCATCCCGGGATCCCGATCTTAACTTTTGAATACTGGCGCGCTTAGAAACTCACTGACAGTCTGATCCGCGTTGATGTAGAGCTCGTTCACGTAGCCTTCGTGCGCGAGCAACAGAACACGTGCTACATCAACATAGTGATCGTAGGTAGTATGCAGGTGAGCGTGGCCCATCTGCGCTTTCAGCACTTCCATTGCAGCGATGTCTTTTACTTCACTAAGCTCACCCAGCAATCCCGACCCAAATCGCTTGATCAAAAACATGGTTGGCCACCAATGCCTGCTGTCATAGAAGCAAACATCAGAGCGCATTTTCGAACCATTGCTTATAGCCCGCACTTTCGCAGCACTGGAGCGAGTCGCTATCATCCTAGGTGTCACAGGCTCCCCAGCGGCATTCAAAAACAGAATCGAAGGTGGGCAAGGCTTACCATACTTTTTGGTGTATAACTCTGCCCTAGGCGGGTAGAGCGTATTCGTATAGTTATCGGCTAAAGCTTTGAGATCACCTTGATGAATCCTGATGGTACGGTGCTTTTTGCCTTTACTAAAATAGATTCGGTATTCAACGGTTTCTTCATCGAACGTCATGTTTTCATGTGGCTGGATATGCCGATTAAAGCCATTGCCCGCATAGGGGAAATCACATAGATCCATAGGGCGCATCGCGGTGCCCAGCGCAAGCATGAACATCGCTACGTAGACCGGGTCATGGAACCCACCAACGAAATCCCTGATCTCCTGGTTAGTGATAAGTGAATAGCTTTGCTTCTGTCGCCAATCACGATCCAAGGCTTTAATGCCTTTACCATCCAATGCAACGCGCGCCTCACGTTTGATATAGCTGAGCAAATCATTGTTCTTAAAATTAGGCTGCCAGGTTTTTAGCTTGAAATTTAAGCAACTAGAATAGCCTTCCGAATCCAACCAGTAAAAGAATCCGTAGACGAGTTTACCCTCATCAATGATCGTAGCTGTACTAGGCTTCAAGGACTGTTTTGCCTGACGCTTAATCGCTCGATGAACCTGCCAATTTTTCAAATCATCGTTGTCTACGAGCGCATGATATTGATAAAGCTCTACCCCTTCATACTTAGCAGTGGTAGACAAATATCGATAGAACTTGGCAATTAAATGGGAGTATCTATTAGATGTGTCCTCGGACTGTGCCGTGACAGCGCGAAGGTAAAGATTAGCATGGCTTAGAAGCACACGCTTTTGCCCGCTTTCCGCAATCAGTATGTAGTGAGTGGTTTCCTTACCCGACAGTGGGCACGCATAGGTAATTAGCTTTCTGGAGATCTCAAGCATCTCAATCTCCTTGGGCAATTTTAGACACCACTACACGATCAAAACCATCCTGAATACTAGGCAGCGGCTCTTTATCGAAGCTTCGAAATTCAGGAGCGGGAATCTGGCCATACAAAAAGCCGCGCTGGGCTTTGATAGTTGCCTCGCTGTCACAATACGGAACGAATATCTCGAGTGGCCTTGCATCGACCAAACCACGGACGAAGTCCCGAATTTCGGATCTGGATGCAAGAGGCAAATCAATTACTACAACAGCGTCATCCTCTGGACGAAAGTTCTTCTCGACAAACTTATCGAACGACGAAATGAAACGATTCTGAAAAATCACAACCCTGACAAGACCTTTCTTCAGGAATTTTTGTAGCTTCTCCTTTAGCTTACTGACTGCGAGAGTCTTATCTCCGTAATAACCAGCCAGGTCTTGAGTCTCTGAATATCTGGCCACAGCATCCCGAGTATCTAACTGGAACTTCATAATCATGGACTCAGGCTTGCCCTGCTGCTTTACAGCGCTGCTCAAACCACGGTTTTCTGATAGTTCGAGTTCCTTCTCTAAGAGATTTCGCTTGAGAATCTCATTATGGAGCGCTTTCTTCTTTAGTTCGTTAGTAAGCTCTCGGGAGTGATGGATTAGCACGTCACCATTCATGAGGGTCGTTAAAAGATTCCCCTCAAGCTTCTGGTGCTCTTTCTGCTGGTTTTCCTTAACATACCTCAGCTCGGCTTGCGCCTCTCTAACCAATTTCTGGCACTGGATGATTGTTTTACTGGCATCAGCTTGGTCTCCGACCAGCAACTCATCAACATTCCTGGCCCCAGTCAGATACGGCTTGAGATGGCTATAAAATTTATGAAAAGCCTGGCGGGAGATTTCCGCGCGGGCGCAAACCTCGATCATAGTAAGGCGCTCTGAAGAGCCGCTAAGGTAATGATCACAGATGATTTTTTTGAGCCGCTGTTCAGTGCTAACTGCAGTCATTATCGCTTTCCCCTGTTCTTCTGTCGTTTACGTGAACGGCTGATCATGATTGCGAAACCTCACGCTCGATAACAGTTGGTTTAGGGTGCAGCAACTCTTCAAGCAGTTTCTCATTAATGCTGATCTTTTGATCCAGCTCAAATTGGGCGGCGTAACTGAGCTTTCTAGAGGATGACCTGATCGTCTTGTAAAACTTTAAATTCTGTTCGATAGAACCTTGAGCAGAACCTAGCACTAAATTGCGAGAACAATGAATATGACAGCTCGATACGTCCGGGCTTACTGGATAAATCAGATTCGCCCGATTAGCGATGCACGGAGGTAGAGACTCGCCTGCATGAATAAGTCCGCTCATACAAAACGTACTAAGCGTCGTACGTTGAACCAAGACAGCCTCACCGCCTTGAAACATATGAGAGACATACTCGAGAACCGTAAGCTTCAAAAGTTTCCCGACAAAAATGTCCGGCCTACCAGCCATGCGACCAGCAAGACCATTGGCAGCCTCTCCAGCATAAACGCCGGAATTGATAGATTGGAGAATATCAACAAAATCTTTGGCGAAGTGCTCTCTCAAGGTCTCGACAACAGATGAAACCAAGAAGGGATTCCTTGCAATATACCGTAGCCCCATGACATAACTTGAATGACCAAAAAGCATCCGAATAATATCAATATTACGTTCGGATTTATTAATCAATATTTCAGCAATCGTTTTTCTAAAACGATGAATATGGAGACCGTCAACACCAACCTCCGCAGAGAGATTAACGGCAACCTTAGTGATCATCCTGTCAACTTGATTCATCTCATGGGTCGGAATCACAGGCTGGAATAAGTACCCCTTGAGCATGTACTTATCAAACTCTCTAAGCTTCTTATAAGACGCAATCGCATCTCCTAAGTAGTCAGGGAGAGGGATCTCATCAGCTTCCCCAAAATAATTGGGATCGTCACTGGTTTTAAACCTGACGAAAGAAACATACCAGAGACCGTCACTTTTTTTCTTGTAAACGTCGTCAAACTGAAGCGGAGCCAGCTCACGCCTGCGCAGCCCTGTCATTAGACCGAAGAGAATGAAGATCGCGTTTCGCACCCTATCTACAGCGTACATAAACCCTTTACGCCAAGTGTACAAATTCGTGTAATAGGACAGAACTTTACCGCCACTACCCGTTTGTTTTATTTTCTGAGGAGTGTGCGAAAACCCAACTATCACAACGCCGTCTACTTCTTTACCAACCACTGCCTCAAATTCGAGATCGCGTTTACCATAACTATAATATTTTTTATCAATCTCCGGCCGAACCTTGCAATAGTCTAACACCTCATTAATTACCGGAATGCCTTTATCAATCCAATAGAAAGAATAGGTTAATAGGTCACGTAATTCGTCTTCCGAAAAAGGCTTCCAGCCTACGAGCGAAATTCGAATCACCTCCTGAATATCTTTTCGACGCGCTATGGTGTCAACATCGTTCAAATCTACCTGTAGGCAGAACTCTTCAGGAATCAGCCTTTCGACGGACAAAAAAATCCAGAAATTGATATGGAAAAATAGTAACCAATAAGCGCGCATCACTCCAGAGTCCCGAGCATCATCTAATGCAGCATTCAAAAGTCCTGCAGTGATGACGGCGATATGTTCTGGAGAAGCGTTTAAAAAATTCGCTTCAAAAATATGCCGCTGCACATAACGAAAACCATCGCTATAGGTATCAGTTGATCGAAAACTCCGAATGGTACCAATCGGATGAAAATGGGGTATGAAGTGATAACAAATAGCTCGCTTCAACTCCTGCAAGTCTTCCCGAGCACGATCAATATAAACTACAACATCCTTAAAACCTTCAGAACGCAACAACACCCATCGCATTTCGTTGTAACTGGAATATTCTGAAACGGGGAAACACCCATCAGGCGACACGGCCAGCTTCGTCACCAGCCCACTCAGTTGCTGCTTGCAAACTCCCTCAAATCCACCATGAGACGCCTCATACAACTCCGAGAAGTATGCATCGGCCGCATCAGACGCTTCGCGCTCAATCTCATCCAAAACGGACTGGAAAGAATCATCGTCATCTTGAGCATTATTTTTAGACACAAGTTAATCCTCAATGTAGGCGATGAGCGAGCGCATATCGAACGGGAGTAATGCCTCGTATGCCCTCATGTAAACAAGTGCTTCAGCAATCGCAGATTGGTTGCCCCAAATGCTAAGGAGATACTCCAAAATCTCAATTTCATCTTTGTGCACCTCAAGGCGTCCTTCGTCCGCCTCGACGGCGCGCTGAAGTGTTGATAACCGCTCCATTAGGAAAGGTAATGAGTCTCCAAGTACGTAGATTCGGCTGCAAAACAAGCACTTATCTAAGCGAGTACAACGCTCATTCTTAAATAGCTCAACCGCCTCTGGATAGTCTGGCTTACTGGAATCTATACAAGCCCACAGTGCACGCTCATGCCCCATGATCGTAAAGATACGAAAGGTGGGATCAGCCGACTTCGCCCGCACAGTGCTACCGACAATTCCGTGAAACTTATTACTTCGGAATTTTTCCATCAACTCTTCCTGAATGCTCCGATAGCGCACCTTTCTATCGTTGATAGCCATGGCTGAACTGTCGTAATGAGCACTCGTGGTTTCAAGGCTGGAATGGCCGAGTTGCAGGGCGGTTAGCGATAAAGGATGCTTGGTTTTTTTGGCGTTGTAGTATTCCCACGTCACCCTAAGCCGCCCCTCCAGGTCAATCGCGCTTTTAAGTGGCACACCGGCGTCAACCAGTTGGTGTTTGCCCAAAAACTCAGCGACACCAATGTTCCAATATTTCTGATTTTTCAGCGAGTTTACTCTGATATCAGGGCCGGACTCTTTGATTTGCCAGTCAGATTCATGCTCAGATAGACATAGGAATATCGACCGTCTCAGCGGATCATCCAGGGCGAAACTGTCCGAGCTATTCACAACTTCAGCGAGAGGTTCTGACAGAGTCTTAGCAAGCTCCATCAAGTTAAAAATGGAGTACCTATCTGATCTGGTTGACATTGCTTTTGCGAGTTTTGGAGACGCATAGTTTTTGTTAGCCGATTGGGATTTTTCTTTTTCAGACACAACAAGAACCACATCAGAATGCGCAACCTCAGACATAGGGTGCAGAAAGTGATTTTTATCGATGGCTATAACTGTCTCTTTGTTCCAACTCGACTGTCGCTGAATGAAAAGCCCCAGAGCTGCTTGATTTTGTGCAGTAGGATAATACATTCGCACCAGATCATCATAAGCAATTGAGTCTGGTGTTTGCTTTCTGAGAATGGAATAACTATAAGGCAGACAGCAACTTAATACAAATTCGCTAGGACTGATTATTGATTGTACATATGGTATTTTTCGGATTTTTTTGCGCAATTCCGTAGAGTCGGATTTAGTAACCCTAAATGGGTAACCATCCAACATAAGAGTCTTCAATGCTCGCGCAGGATCAATAACCCATTCTGATTTTTTACTGATCAACAAGAGCTCTGAGATCAAAGGACGGATTTCGTCCAAGCGATATGGTTCAGCGAGTTCAACCTGCTTGCGAAACTCAAGCATGAATCGCATATTATCAACTTCCGACCGCATCGATTCATAAAAACTGGCGTCGGCCGCCTCATCGAGTGGCTCTCTCACCTGAGTTTTAATCAATACGCTAGGCAACGTTAACAGTGGAAGGCCATCATCGTTGTGGTTTGCCACTTTTAAAACTGCGGATCTTATGCTTCTCGCAGGATAGAGAGTTTGGCCATTGCGCCGCAACCTATCCATAAAAAGCTTAAACTGTTCAACACCGATATCCCCAACCCCCTTTAGATGAAGGTCAGGGTGGAGCTTATTATTGTGATCTTGCCTGAAATCTAGAAAATCCTTTATCGCCGAACGCAGAGCATACCCTTTCGAATAACTGACATCTGGTACATATTTTATAAACACGTAGTGAAAACCGCAGCACAAAGCATCCGTAAAACTGAACAGCGGATGCTCTATATAATTTGCGAGGATGACCTTTGCATCTGCGGACGTCGCTGATAGCTCAGCGTGATACATGGAGAGGTATCGCATATATGGCTCCTTGTTATACCAAGCGAGCCAACAACTCCTCTACTACCGCTCTTATGTCTGCAGCAACAGCCTCAAAACTTTGAGAGGCGTCCACAACCGCAAAGGTGTCTGGATTTTCCTGGGCTTGGACTAGAAAGCCATGACGAGCACGCGATAGGAACTCAGCCTTCTGCAACTCCATCCTGTCCAAGACCTCTCCCCGGCCGGCGACACGCTGCATGCCTACCGCAGGATCGATATCTAAAATGATATTCAAGTCAGGCTTGAAGCCACCCAGAGCGATCTCATTGATCGCCAGTACACGATCCAATGGCAGGCCTCGACCAAAGTGCTGAAATGCGATGGTGGCGGGTGTGAAGCGGTCACAGATCACAATCGCTCCACCCTCAATGGCTGGGATGATTTTCTCTTGAAGGTGCTGAGCCCTAGCAGCGGCAAACAGAAGCAGTTCAGTCGTATCGCAAAGCTCAGGGGTGGATGGATCAAGTACCACCTCCCTGATCTTTTCTCCAATCGGAGTTCCACCAGGCTCACGCGTCACTAAAACGTGATGACCCGCCTCGCTCAACCACCCGCTGAGATGCTTGATCACCGACGATTTACCAGCTCCGTTATTACCGTCGCAGACGATCAGGCATCCATTTGACATTGAGATTCACCACTGCAGAAAGACTTAAGTGGTTTACATGATGGAGACGAGTCAGATAGGCGTCAAGGACTAAAACGTACGTGCAATAAGGACTGTACGCCTTATCACCAGAATAATTACCCTATGTGGGTAGTTTACATTTTTCTATAGGAGACTATAACGACACTGGTTTACGTTGACTCACCAAGAGATATAAGGCGCCTTCCGGGCCTTCCAGGGTAATAAACAAGCCAGTCACAGGCAGTCCTTAGTCAGAGTCATTGCGGGCTTTGCGGTGCGGCGGTGTCCGGCACGGGCTCGGCGGGTGCATCAGCGGGCGGCACGACGTCTTCGGCAGGTTTGACCACCGGTGCCGGGCTGGAACGGTAATCGGCACGGCGCTTGAGCTGGAACTCACGCACCGCAGCATTATGCGCATCCAGGTCATCGGAGAAAATATGACTGCCATCACCCCGTGCCACGAAATACAGGCTGCTGCCCGGCACCGGGTTCAGCGCGGCATGGATCGCCTCGCGACCGACCATGGCGATCGGCGTCGGCGGCAGTCCGGAGACCATGTAGGTGTTGTAAGGGTTGGCTTCTTTGAGGTGGGCGCGGGTCAATTTGCCGTTGTAACGCTCACCCAGGCCGTAGATCACCGTGGGGTCGGTCTGCAGCAGCATGCCGATCTTCAGGCGGCGAACGAACACGCCGGCAATCTGCCCCCGTTCTTCCGGTACACCGGTCTCTTTCTCGACCAGCGAGGCCATGATCAGGGCTTGGTAAGGGTCGGTGTACGGCACATCAGCGGCGCGCTTGCTCCACTCTTGGGCGAGCACGTCGTCGAGGCGGTTGTAGGCTTTTTTGAGGAATTCGACGTCGGTCATGCCACGCACGAAGCGGTAGGTATCGGGAAAGAATCGCCCCTCAGGAAACACGCCGGGGTGGCCCAGCTTGTCCATCACTTCGCTGTCGCTGAGGCCCGAGAGGCTCTGCACGATTTTTTCATGCTTGGCCAGCGCCGCGCGCACCTGGCGGAAGTTCCAGCCTTCAACCAGGGTCAAACTGTATTGCACCACTTCGCCACGCTGCCACAGGCCGATCAGGCCTTGGGCGGTCATGCCGGGGGTCATGCGGTATTCGCCACTGTGCAGGGGCTGGCCGTCGAGATTGAAACGCCAGTACAGGCGCAGCCAGAAAGCGCCGTCGAGCACGCCGTCGGCTTCGAGGCGATTGAAGGTGCCGGTGGGGGTAGCCCCCGCCGGCACATCAAGCAATTGCTCCTGGGTCAGATTCAACGGCTGCTTCAAAGCAGCGTCGTATTTCCAGGCAGCAAAGCCCAACAGCAATGCCGCCGAGAACACGCAGATCAGCAGCAGTACAACCAGTTTTCGTATCAACTTAAATATCCAATAGTGCGCGAACAATGCCCTGCAGTTTACGGGTGAGCGGCCCAACCGACCAGCTCATCGCTGCGCAGCTGCGCACCGGCCAAATGCCATAAACGCTGTTGCATACAAAGACTTCGTCGGCCTGCTGCAACTGCTCGACAGAAATGTCGGCCACGGCCACCGGGATGCCCAGCGCCTCTGCCTGGGCCAGGATCTCGGCGCGCATCACGCCGGCAACACCGCAACGATTCAGATCGGCGGTTAGTAACAAGCCGTTACGCACCAGGAACAGGTTGCTGAATACACCTTCGATCACCCGTCCGGACATATCCAGCATCAGCCCTTCGGCGTGCTCGATATCCCGCCATTCGGCGCGGGCAATTACCTGTTCCAGGCGATTAAGGTGCTTGAGGCCCGCCAGCAGCGGCTGCTCGGCTAAACGGGTCGCACACGGAAACAGGCGGATACCTTCGATTCCATGGGCGGGGGGATAGTTAGCAGGCGGACTGCCCTGCAGAATGCGACGCACCGGCGCGTCAGGGTTGATGCCATAACCGCGCAGACTGTCGCCACGGGTAAGAATCAATTTGAGAACGCCCTCGCCAAGCGCGTCGGCGTAGGCCAGTACTTCGCTGCGGATCAACCCTTGGTCCGCGGCCAACGCGAGGCGCATGCAGCCCTCATGGAGGCGCTGCAGGTGGCGGTCGAGCAGTACAGACTGCCCGGCCTTGACGGCGATGGTCTCG
The DNA here is from genome assembly GCF_023148575.1 of Pseudomonas sp. EYE_354. Classification (NCBI taxonomy): domain Bacteria; kingdom Pseudomonadati; phylum Pseudomonadota; class Gammaproteobacteria; order Pseudomonadales; family Pseudomonadaceae; genus Pseudomonas; species Pseudomonas sp. EYE_354. The sequence goes on along the minus strand of NZ_JAHXNQ010000018.1, from coordinate 76,344 downwards.
AACACACCATCGCCATACGCCAGGCCGCGATCTTTCAGCGGAGCACTGTCCGCCGGCTGACCGTCGACCCAGCTGTGCATCACTCGGCGAACCGGCGGAACACCAGGGAACCGTTGGTGCCACCAAAGCCGAACGAGTTGGAGATCGCCACGTCGATCGGCATCGGTTGCGGCTCATGGGGCACGAAGTTCAGGTCGCATCCTTCATCCGGCTCGTCAAGGTTGATGGTCGGCGGAGCAACCTGATCCTTGATGGCCATGACGCTGAAGATCGCCTCGACCGCGCCCGCCGCGCCCAACAGGTGACCCGTCATGGATTTGGTGGAACTGACCGCCAGCTTGTAGGCGTGCTCACCGAACACCGACTTGATGGCCTCGGCTTCCGCCAGGTCGCCGGTCGGTGTCGAAGTGCCATGAGCGTTGATGTACTGCACCTGGTCCGCATTGACCTTGGCATCGCGCAGAGCGTTGGTGATGCAGCGCGCAGCACCGGCACCGTCAGACGGTGGCGAGGTCATGTGGTAGGCATCACCGCTCATGCCAAAACCGATCAGTTCGGCGTAGATGGTGGCACCGCGCGCCTTGGCGTGCTCCAACTCTTCCAGGACCAGCGCACCGGCACCGTCGGCCAGCACGAAGCCATCGCGGCCCTTGTCCCATGGACGGCTGGCACGGGCCGGCTCGTCATTGCGGGTCGACAGCGCTCGGGAAGCACCGAAGCCGCCCATGCCAAGGCCGCAGGCCGCCATTTCGGCGCCACCGGCGATCATCACGTCAGCTTCGTCATAGGCGATGTTGCGCGCCGCCATGCCGATGCAGTGAGTGCCCGTGGTGCACGCCGTCGCAATCGCGTAGTTAGGCCCCTGCGCACCCAAGTGGATGGACAGGAAACCGGAAATCATATTGATGATCGAGCCAGGCACGAAGAACGGTGAAATTCGACGCGGGCCGGAATCATGCAGCGTGCGGCTGGTTTCTTCGATATTGGTCAGACCGCCAATACCCGAGCCCATGGCCACGCCGATGCGCTCACGGTTGGCGTCGGTGACTTCCAGGCCGGCGTTACGCACTGCCTGAAAACCGGCTGCCAGGCCGTACTGAATGAACAGGTCGAGTTTGCGGGATTCCTTGATCGAGAGATATTCCTCGACATTGAAGCCCTTTACCGAGCCGCCAAAACGGGTGGAATAGGCAGAAAGGTCCGTGTGTTCGATCAGACCAATACCACTGCGGCCAGCCAGAATGCCCTGCCAACTGCTCGGCACATCCGTACCCAGTGGCGACAACATACCCATACCGGTGACTACGACGCGTCTACGCGACACAGCACTCTCCTTTTTCTAATGACGACACTTTGCTTCAGAGCCTACTGTTCATCCGCGCTAAAGAAAAAACCGCACGCCGTTACAGCAGTGCGGTTTTTCCCTAACAGCAAGCGACGACTACAAACTATTACGCCTGGTGGCTGGTAACGTAGTCGATAGCAGCTTGAACAGTAGTGATTTTTTCAGCTTCTTCGTCCGGGATTTCGGTCTCGAATTCCTCTTCCAGAGCCATCACCAGCTCAACGGTGTCAAGGGAATCGGCACCCAGGTCTTCAACGAAGGAAGCAGTGTTGACCACTTCTTCTTCTTTAACGCCCAGTTGCTCGGCAACGATTTTCTTGACGCGCTCTTCGATGGTGCTCATACCTTGTTTAACTCCTAATGGACAAATTCAGGCAGCTGGCCAGTGGGTAAGTGTATAGAAAGCCATTTCAGCTTTTCAACTGAAAGCTTCACCCTGTACCCGCCAGACCACCTGCCTATAAATTAAGTTGCAGCTTTATAACGGATTTTAGACAGCTCGTATGACATTTTTTTGAAGCGATCCGTCACAATTTAGCTCATGTACATCCCGCCGTTAACTGGGATTGTAGCCCCAGTCACGTATGCCGCACCGTCGGATGCCAGGAAAGTGACCACATTCGCGATCTCTTGAGCCTGACCCAGACGGCCCAGCGGAATCTGCGTCAGCAGCGCTTCACGCTGTGCTTCCGGCAGTTCGCGGGTCATGTCGGTGTCGATGAACCCTGGGGCCACCGAGTTGACTGTAATCGACCGCGAGCCGACTTCACGCGCCAATGCACGGCTGAAACCTTCCAGACCGGCCTTGGCGGCTGCATAGTTTACTTGGCCTGCGTTGCCCATGGCACCCACTACGGAGCCAATATTGATAATTCGGCCCCAACGCGCCTTGGTCATGCCACGCAAAACGCCCTTGGAGAGGCGGAACAGACTGTTCAAGTTCGTATCGACCACGTCGTACCACTCGTCGTCTTTCATGCGCATCATCAGGTTGTCGCGGGTGATACCGGCGTTATTCACCAGAATCGACGGCGCGCCGAACTGTGCGGTGATCTGGGCCAGTACCGCCGCCACGGACTCATCGCTGGTCACGTTCAGCTCAAGGCCGGTGCCTTGAACGCCGTTTTCCTTCAGGGTCGCAGCGATACGCTCGGCACCCGAAGCAGAAGTGGCGGTACCGATCACGACGGCACCCTGACGGCCCAGTTCCAGGGCAATCGCCTGGCCAATGCCACGGCTCGCGCCGGTAACCAGTGCAACTTTACCTTGCAGACTCATGCAGGCTTCTCCTAAGTTCGGGGGTCAGGCCAGCGCCGCACGAGCGGCAGCGAAGGCATCCGGGGTATTGAGGTTGGCAGTCGACACGCCCTCGGCGCAGCGCTTGTTCAGGCCGGCCAGGACTTTGCCCGGGCCGCACTCGACCAGTTCAGTGGCGCCCTTGGCGGCCAGGGTCTGAACCGATTCAACCCAGCGTACCGGCTTGTAGAGTTGCTCCAGCAGGTCGCGCTTGAGCGTCTCAAGGTCGGCAGCCACGGCCGCACTGACGTTCTGCACCAGCGGGATCTGCGGCGCTTGCCAGTTAATGGCGGCAATGGACTCGGCAAAACGTTCGGCGGCCGGACGCATCAGTTCGCAGTGGGACGGCACGCTTACCGGTAACGGCAACGCACGCTTGGCGCCACGGGCCTTGCAACCCTCGATGGCACGCTCGACAGCCGCCTTGGCGCCCGCGATCACCACCTGACCAGGGGAGTTGAAGTTCACCGCGCTGACCACTTCACCCTGAGCCGCTTCGGCACAGGCTTCGATCACGACCGCGTCGTCCAGCCCCAGGATCGCGGCCATGCCGCCCTGCCCGGCCGGAACGGCTTCTTGCATCAGTTGACCACGACGCTCGACCAGCTTGACCGCCTCACCCAGGGTCAGGCTGCCCGCCGCTACCAGGGCGCTGTATTCGCCCAGGCTGTGACCGGCCACAAATGCCGGACGCGCGCCGCCTTCGGCCAGCCACAAGCGCCACAAGGCGATCGAAGCGGTCAGAATGGCCGGCTGGGTTTTGTCGGTTTGATTGAGCTGCTCTTCCGGCCCTTGTTGGGTAAGCGCCCACAGGTCGTAACCCAGGGCCTCGGAAGCTTCCTTGAAAGTGTCCAGGATCAGCGGATATTGCGCGCCCAACTCGGCCAACATGCCGAGGGACTGCGAACCCTGCCCTGGAAAGACGAATGCGAGGGATGTAGACATGTAACAAGCCCCTAATGATCTGGTCGTCAAAAATGGTCGCTCCTACGGTGGGAGCGAACGAAACTGACAGATTGGATGGTCAATTGAACTGGCCGGTCACATTTAAGCACTCCCGGGCCAATTCGCCTAAGACAACAGATCCTCAAGACGGCCGTGCAAACGGTGCGGCAGGTTCTCCTGGATCTCGATCAAGGCCCGTGCAATCGCACTCTGAAAGCCTTCCACCCCGGCAGACCCGTGGCTTTTCACCACAATGCCCTGCAACCCCAGAAAGCTCGCGCCATTGTGTCGCGCCGGTGCCAGGTCAGCCTGCAATCGCCGCATCAACGGCAGAGCCAAAGCCCCTACGATGCGCGATGCCAGATTCTGCTTGAACAAAGCTTCAATACGCGTGGCGATCATGGTCGCCAGGCCTTCGCTGGATTTGAGCAGGATATTACCGACGAACCCGTCGCATACCACGACATCCGCTTCGCCGCGGTACAACCCATCACCCTCGACAAAGCCGACGTAGTTCAAGCCGCGCGCGCCCTGCAACAACGTGGCGGCAAGCTTGACCTGCTGGTTGCCCTTGATGTCTTCGGTACCGATATTCAGCAAGGCCACGCGCGGGCGGGCCACGCCGAGCGCTTCAGCGGCCACCGAGCCCATCACGGCGAACTGGAACAGGTGCTCGGCACTGCAATCCACATTCGCGCCCAGATCCAGCAACTGGCAATAGCCTTTCTGCGTCGGGATCGCCGCAACCATCGCCGGCCGGTCAATGCCCGGCAACGTCTTGAGCACGTGCCGCGACAGGGCCATCAATGCCCCGGTATTACCGGCACTGACACACGCTTGCACCTTGCCGTCACGCAACAGCTCCAGGGCCACACGCATCGAAGAGTCAGGCTTGCCGCGCAGGGCTGTCGCCGGTTTTTCATCCATGGTGATGGCTTCGCTGGCTGGCGTAACCGTCAGGCGCACGCGATCCACCGCCGGATGGCTGGCAATCAATTCTTCAAGGAGTGAGGGTTGACCGACAAGGGTCAGGTGCAGCGAGGGCGTAGCTGACAGGCTGGCAATGCAGGCCTGAACAATGCTGCGGGGACCGAAGTCCCCGCCCATTGCGTCAATCGCGATGACTTGAGCAGACAAGTGATTACTCGTCAGCGCCCTTGTCGATCACTTTACGGCCACGGTATACGCCTTCTGGCGATACGTGGTGACGCAGGTGAATTTCACCGGTGGTTTTTTCTACGGACAGAGTGCTTGCCGTCAGGGCGTCGTGCGAACGACGCATGTCACGGGCAGAGCGGGATTTTTTGTTCTGCTGAACAGCCATAATTGATTAACTCCTAAACGTTTGGGTCACGCTTTAACTGCGCCAATACACTGAACGGGTTGGACCGCGTTACCTCGTCCTCGCTCGGCTCGGCCTCGTCATCAAGGCCCTCCGGCTGCTGGCATTCTTCCGGATGATGAGCAGGCACAATGGGCAAGGCGAGCAGAAGCTCCTCCTCGATCAGTGCATGCAGATCCAATGGATCTTCGCCCAGTTCCAGCACGTCATAACCTTTCGGCAACGACTGGGTATTCGCACCCTCTTTCACCACGGCGTAACTGCATTCGCTGTGGATCGGCAGGGTGACCAGCTCAAGACAACGCTGGCAAACCATTTTGACTTCGGTGTCGATAATGCTGTGGATTACCACAGACTTACGTTCATCTCGTTCAAAAACGAATTTGGCCTGCACCGTACCGACAGTGTCGGAAAGCGGGTCGCAGAGTCTCTCCAAATCGGCCAGCAGCACCTCACCTTGAAGGGTGGTGCCACGATCAGCCAATTTGCGCGGGTCAACGTGAGGTGGAATCGGGTCATTCAACATAGGCGCAGCATTATAGGGATGCCCCCGGCCATGTCAAAGGAAATTCAGCCCTGTGCGTCAGCCGGTCGCCCCGCTAGAATTCTGCGCTGCCCTGAGGAGACGCCCATGCTGCCTTTATTACTCGCTTCCAGCTCGGTTTATCGCCGGGAATTACTGAGCCGCCTGCACCTGCCGTTCATCTGCGGTTCGCCGGATATCGACGAAAGCCATCGCGCAAATGAGTCGGCCATGGAGCTGGTCAAGCGCCTCGCCGAGGAGAAAGCCCGCGCCCTCGCCGACAACTATCCAGGCCACTTGATTATCGGCTCAGACCAGGTCGCTGCATTGGAAGGCCGCATTATCGGCAAGCCACACACCTTTGAAAACGCCCGCGAGCAGTTACTGGCCGCCAGCGGCAAGCGCGTGAGCTTCCTCACAGGCCTGGCGCTGCTGAACAGCGAGACCGGGCAATGCCAGGTGGACTGCGTTCCTTTTACCGTACACATGCGCGAACTGGACGGAGCGCGCATCGAGCGCTATCTGCGCGCCGAACAGCCCTACGACTGCGCGGGCAGCTTCAAGGCCGAAGGGCTGGGCGTGAGCTTGTTCCAAAGCACCGAAGGGCCGGATGCGACCAGCCTTGTCGGCCTGCCACTGATCCGACTGGTCGATATGCTGCTGAGCGAAGGCGTGCAAATCCCTTAGGCGCACCCTGAATGCCAATGTGGGAGAGAACCTGGCCCCTTCCCACATTTTGAGCTACCGCTGGCTTGGATATCAGCGCAGGGTGGGGCCCTGGAAGCCCATATACAGCGCCAGCTTTTCAGCCACGCTGGCACCCAGCTTCTTGGAGAAACGATCAAACGGCGACTCCTCAACCGTAAAATCCACCAACTCCTTCTCGCCAATCACGTCGCGCGCCACCGAACTGGCACTGCCCAATCCATCGATCAACCCCAGCGGCAAGGCTTGCTCACCGGACCAGATCAACCCGGAAAACAGCTCCGGATGGTCTTTATCCTTCAGACGATCGCCGCGCCCCTGCTTCACGCTGGCAATGAACTGACGATGGGTGGTGTCGAGCACGCTCTGCCAGAACTGGGTTTCATCCGCCTTTTGTGGCTGGAACGGATCAAGGAACGCCTTGTGCTCGCCCGACGTGTAGGTACGACGCTCAACACCCAGCTTCTCCATGGTGCCGACAAAGCCGTAACCGGCCGCCGTCACACCAATGGAGCCCACCAGACTGGCCTTGTCGGCGTAGATCTGATCAGCAGCGCTGGCGATGTAATAAGCACCCGAGGCACCGAGATCGGAAATCACCGCATACAGCTTGGTATCCGGGTGCAGTGCGCGCAGGCGACGAATTTCGTCATACACATACCCTGACTGCACCGGGCTGCCGCCAGGACTGTTGATGCGCAGGATCACGCCCTTGACCTTGGGATCTTCAAACGCCGCACGCAGACTGCCAACGATGTTATCGGCGCTGGCCGGTTCCTTGTCGGCAATCACGCCACGCACTTCGATCAGCGCGGTGTAATTGGCACCACGGCTCGCGCTTTTTTCCATGTCCACCAGCGGACTGAACAGCGCCAGCATGAGCAGCAGGTAAGTGAAGGTCAGCAGCTTGAAAAAGATCCCCCAGCGCCTTGCGCGACGCTGCTCCTGCACGCTGGCCAGGAGGGTTTTCTCCAGCAGCTTCCAGCTCTTGTCGTCACCGTTGTCGGCCTTCTCGGGCGCTTTCCACTCGTCACTCATGTGCCATCAACCCCAGCTAAGACTTATCGGGCCTGGCTGAGCCAGGCCTGCAATTGCGAAAAATGATCGATCGTGACCCTGGGCTCGTATGCCTGCAACGCCTCGGCGGATTGGGCGCCATAGCTGACCGCCACACTGTCCATGCCGGCGTTGCGCGCCATCATCAGGTCAAAGGAGGCATCCCCCACCATCAGCGCCTCACGTGGCGACACACCACAATGCGCCAGAATCTGCTCCAACATCAGAGGATGAGGCTTGCTGGCGGTTTCATCCGCGGCACGGGTGATATCGAAATAGTTTTCCCAGCCATGGGCCTTGAGCACGCGATCCAGCCCGCGCCGCGCCTTGCCGGTGGCGACCGCCAGGTGATAACCCTCGACTCGAAACGCCTCCAGCGATTGCACAACACCTTCGAACAACGGCGAAGGCTCGGCCTCCAGCGCAATGTAGTGCTCGGCGTAATGCTCGCGAAAGACTATCAACTCAGCGTCACTGATGTCGGGATACAGGGTGCGGATCGCCTCCGGCAAGCCCAGGCCGATGATGCCCTTGACCGCCAGGTCGCTGCACAACCCAAAGCCTGAACGGGTGGAGGCCACGTGCATCGACTCAACGATGCGACCAATGGAGTTGGCCAGCGTCCCGTCCCAATCAAAAATCAGCAGTTTGTAGTCAAGGCGCGACACTCAAGCGCTCCACAGTCTTGGCCCACATCTCGTCGACCGGCGCCTGCAGCTTCAACTCACCACCATCCGGCAGCGGCACGGTAAGCATGTAAGCGTGCAAGAAAAGACGCTTGCCACCCAGATCACGGATTTCCTTGGAGAAACCTTCGTCCCCGTATTTGGTGTCGCCCGCGATGCAGTGGCCTGCATGCAGGGTATGCACGCGAATCTGGTGGGTGCGCCCGGTCACGGGCTTGGCCTCGACCATGGTGGCGAAGTCGCCGAAGCGGCGCAGCACCTTGAACAGGGTCAGGGCTTCTTTGCCCTCCTCGTCCACTTCGACCATACGTTCGCCGGAGCGCAGGTTGCTCTTCTGCAACGGTGCGCGAACGCTCTTGATCGAGCTGGCCCAATTACCACGCACCAACGCCATATAGCGCTTGTCCACGCCATCGCCGCGCAGGGCGGTGTGCAGGTGGCGCAACATGCTGCGCTTTTTGGCGATCATCAGCAGGCCGGAAGTATCGCGGTCCAGGCGATGGACCAACTCGAGCTCCTTGGCGTCCGGACGCAACTGGCGAAAGGCTTCGATCACGCCGAAGTTCAAACCGCTGCCACCGTGCACCGCGATGCCGCAGGGCTTGTTGATCACGATCAGCTTGCTGTCTTCGAAGATGATCGAGGCTTCCAGGCGTTGCAGCAGGCCCTGTGCCAGCGGAACAGGCTCATCACGTTCAGGCACGCGAACCGGCGGCACACGGACGATATCGCCCGCCTGCAGCTTGTACTCGGGCTTGATCCGGCCCTTGTTCACGCGCACTTCGCCTTTACGCAAGATGCGGTAAATCAAGGTCTTGGGCACGCCTTTGAGCCTGGCCAGGAGAAAATTGTCGATGCGTTGGCCGGCATATTCCGGCGAGACCTCAAGCAGCTGGACGCTGGGGGTCTGGGGGGCGGTAGTGGTCATGGCGGCGATGATAACAATTTTTTATGGAATTGAAGCACTTAATCATTGCTGCTATAGTCGCGAACGCCGCCAAAAGCGGCCTGGACAGAGGACTTGCGGCAAACTGCCGGCCCTGACCATCGCAATTCATCAGGACGCGAGGCCGTCCTACGGGGCTTTCGCCACCGTGGAAGGCTCAAGATTGTAACAAGCGCAGGTGACATGAGGCCTGAAGCGAGTGCAGAAAGCAGAGTGAATACTCGCCTTCTGCGCCGATATTTACGGCCAGTTCACAAAGTGCAGTCAGTCTTGAACCAGACCACGGCGAATGCTTCGGAAACAACGCCTGTTAAGAGCTGAGTGAGAGCGCAGTCGCCTTCATTCAGTCTTGTTTAGCCATGAGCGTGGACTCCCCATTGGAGAACACGGTAAATGCCAACCCGCTGCGGATTCTGCGCGCGGCAGCACCCGAATTATCAGGGATACGTGTAGGGTGGAGATGCACAACCGTCGGACCGTGTAGCACTAGGCTTATATTTAGACGCTTCATCTCGTCCACAGTCGCCGGTTGATTCCTCCTCCTGACCTTAGCTTTTGTTGAAGCGGTGCCTTTGTCACCGCCGCTAACAAGCAGGACGCGTCCGTCGCGATGCCCGCCCAATTGGCTGGTTTTGCTGGACACTGGAGTGGCCAACCACTCTTGACGCACCTGACACCGACCGTGAGAAGTCGTGTGTGCCGAACGCCGTTTCCGGCAGCCCGGAAACCGACGGTACAACATGAAAAGAATGCTGATTAACGCAACTCAACCCGAAGAGTTGCGTGTTGCACTGGTAGATGGCCAACGCCTCTACGACCTGGACATCGAATCCGGTGCACGCGAGCAAAAGAAGGCCAACATCTATAAAGGCCGTATTACTCGCATCGAACCAAGCCTTGAGGCTGCCTTTGTCGATTTCGGCTCCGAGCGCCACGGCTTCCTGCCCCTCAAAGAAATCTCCCGCGAATACTTCAAGAAAGCCCCCGAAGGCCGCGTGAACATCAAGGACGTCCTGAGCGAAGGCCAGGAAGTCATCGTCCAGGTCGAAAAAGAAGAACGTGGCAACAAGGGCGCAGCCCTTACCACCTTCATCAGCCTGGCCGGTCGTTACCTCGTCCTGATGCCGAACAACCCACGTGCCGGCGGTATCTCCCGTCGCATCGAAGGCGAAGAGCGCAACGAACTGCGTGAAGCGCTCAACGGCCTGATCGCACCGGCCGACATGGGCCTGATCGTGCGCACTGCCGGCCTGGGCCGCAGCAGCGAAGAAATGCAGTGGGACCTCGACTACCTGCTGCAACTGTGGACCGCCATCAAAGAAGCGTCCCTGGATCGTTCCGCGCCGTTCCTGATCTATCAGGAAAGCAACGTGATCATCCGCGCTATTCGCGATTACCTGCGCCAGGACATCGGCGAAGTACTGATCGACAGCGTTGAAGCCCAGGACGAAGCCCTGACCTTCATCCGCCAGGTGATGCCGCAGTACGCCAGCAAGATCAAGCTCTACGAAGACAGCGTTCCGCTGTTCAACCGTTTCCAGATCGAAAGCCAGATCGAAACCGCTTTCCAGCGCGTGGTCGAACTGCCTTCCGGCGGCTCCATCGTGATCGACCCGACCGAAGCCTTGGTGTCCATCGACATCAACTCGGCGCGTGCGACCAAAGGCAGCGACATCGAAGAAACCGCCCTGCAGACCAACCTGGAAGCGGCTGAAGAAATCGCCCGCCAGTTGCGCCTGCGTGATATCGGCGGCCTGATCGTGATCGACTTCATCGACATGACCCCCGCCAAGAACCAGCGCGCTGTAGAAGAGAAAGTCCGCGAATGCCTGGAAGCTGACCGCGCTCGTGTGCAGGTCGGCCGCATCTCGCGCTTCGGCCTGCTGGAAATGTCCCGTCAGCGCCTGCGCCCATCCCTGGGCGAAAGCAGCGGCATCGTCTGCCCGCGTTGCAACGGCACCGGCATCATCCGTGACGTTGAATCGCTGTCCCTGGCGATCCTGCGCCTGATCGAAGAAGAAGCCCTGAAAGACCGCACCGCCGAAGTCCGCGCGCAAGTGCCGATCCCGGTTGCAGCGTTCCTGCTCAACGAAAAACGCAACTCGATCACCAAGATCGAACTGCGCACCCGTGCGCGTATCGTGATCCTGCCGAACGATCACCTCGAGACGCCGCACTTCGAAGTGCAACGCCTGCGTGACGACAGCCCGGAGGCCCACAGCGGCCAATCGAGCTATGAAATCGCCGCTGCCGCTGCCGAAGTGGAAGAAGTCCAGCCAGCCGCCGCGACCCGCACCCTGGTTCGCCAGGAAGCAGCCGTGAAGACCGCGCCAGCCCGTGCCAATGCACCGGTACCGGTTGAAGCCGCCGCTCCGGTTGCCGCGCCGGCCACCCTGCCCGAGCCAAGCCTGTTCAAGGGCTTGGTGAAGTCGTTGGTCAGCCTGTTCGCCAGCAAGGAAGAGCCTGCCGCTCCGGTCGTGGTTGAAAAACCAGCGTCCGAGCGTCCGGCACGCAACGAAGAGCGTCGCAACGGTCGCCAGCAGAGCCGTAACCGCAACGGTCGTCGTGACGAAGAGCGCAAGCCTCGCGAAGAGCGTGCACCGCGTGAAGAACGCGCGCCACGTGAAGAGCGTGCACCTCGCGAAGCCCGTGAAGACGCACCGACCGTGGCCCGTGAAGAACGTGCACCGCGCGAAGAGCGCGCACCGCGCACACCACGCGCCCCACGCGAAGACCGCAAGCCACGTGGCGAGCGTGAAGAGCGCGTGCGTGAACTGCGTGAGCCCCTGGACGCCGCGCCAGCCGTTGCTGGCGCAGCCGCCGCCTCCACCGAAGAACGTCCGGCTCGTCAGCCACGTGAAGAGCGCGCTCCCCGCGAAGAGCGCCAACCGCGCCCGCCGCGTGAAGAGCGTCAACCACGCGCCGAACAAGCCGCTGCCGCCAGTGAAGAAGAGGAAGTACTGACCGGCGAAGAGCAACTGCAGGAAGACGGTCAGGAAGGCGCCGAAGGCGATCGTCCACGCCGCCGTTCCCGTGGTCAGCGTCGTCGCAGCAACCGTCGTGAGCGTCAGCGTGATGCCAACGGCAACGTGATCGAAGGCTCGGAAGAGACCGGCGAGAACGCAGAAGCTGCCACCGGCGAACCGTCTGGCGCCGAACTGGCTGCCGGCCTGGCCGTTACCCCTGCCGTTGCCAGCTCGGTCATCAGCGCCCCGGCTGAAGCCCAGGCTCACGAACAGGCTGAACGCGCCACTGCCGCGGTTGAAGAAACCGTTGCCGCACAAACGCCGGTTGCCGAGACTCCAGCGGTTGAGACGCCTGTCGTTGAAGCCACTACCCCGATCCAGGCACCAGTGGTTCCGGAAGTAGAAGTAGCACCGCTTCGCGACGCCCAGCCGGAAACCGAGGCTGTTGTCGCTGAACCTGCGCCAGCGGTTGAGCCTCAGCCAGTGGTTGAGACCGTTGCTGAAACGCCGGTTGTTGAAGCCCCGGTTGTCGAAGAAGCCGCCCCGGCAGTGCGTGAAGTTCGCGAAGAACAGACCGCCTTCCAATGGACCGCCGAACCCGCCGCCCCGGTTGAAGCACCCGCACCTGCGCCAGTCGTAGAAGAAGCACCTGCACTGGTTGCCGACGCGGTTGAAGTGGCCCCGGTAGTGGTTGCCGAACCTGCGCCGGTAGTTGAAGCGCCGGCCGTTGCTGAAGTCGAAGCGCCTGCGGTTGAAGCCCCTGCTGTCAGCGCCCTGACCGAAAACGGCCGCGCGCCGAACGACCCACGTGAAGTGCGTCGCCGTCGCAAGGAAGCTGAAGCCGCCGCTGCAGCAGCTGCCGCCGCTCCAGTCGTAGTCGAAGCATCCGCCCCGGTTGCTGAAACCGTGGTTGAGCAAGCGGACGCTGAAGCAGTGCTAGAGCACAAGACCCAGGAAGAAGAGCACGAGCCTAAACCCCTCGTCTGATTCCATCGGCCACTAAAAAGCCCCGCCTGAGCGATCAGGCGGGGCTTTTTAGTGCGTGCTTGGTCAGCGGTAATGCAATAACGCAGGCACATCCACGTCCCACAACACACCCGGATCATCCACTGGTACTTCCTTCACCGACGACTGCGTAAACAGCGGTTTGGCGCCGCGATCCCCCGTCAACGCCATCAAGGCAGGCCCGAAGGCGTGAGCAAACGCAACTGGATGTCCATACCGCCCGGCATGCAGGGGCACATTGATGCCTTCCAGGGCATCAATCACCCGCTCAATGGTCGAGGACTGAATAAACGGCATATCCCCCAGTACCACCAGCCAGCCATGCGCCGTTGCACTGGCCGCAACGCCTGCGGCAATACTGTCGCCCATGCCGGCCGATTCCAGCAGCAAGACCTGGCAGCCGTAAGCCTCGGCGAACCGAATGACTTCCTTACGCTCAGGCGAGGTCACCACCCAGCGTTCCACCACACTCGGCGGCAAACTCACCAGCACCTGTTCGATCACCGGGCGTGTCACGCCGTCACGACCGACGCAGGGCGCCAGCAACTTATCCTGATCCTTCCCCGCCTCGGCGCGAAACCGGCTGCCCTGCCCTGCCGCCAGCACAATCGCCGCAAGCGTCACTCGGCCAGCACCGGCAGGGGCTTCTTCTGCATCGGCGCCACACCGTTTTTGATCGCGACAATTTCCGCCATCAGCGACAGCGCGATCTCCGCCGGTGTATGGCTGCCGATATGCAATCCGATCGGCCCGTGCAGCCGCGCAATCGCCTCTGCCGATAAGCCCAGGGCAGCCAGGGTTTCCCGGCGTTTCTGAGTGTTGACCCGCGATCCCAACGCACCGATGTAGAAGGCACTGGAGTTCAACGCGGTCAGCAAGGCCATATCGTCAAGGCGCGGGTCATGGGTGAGGCAGACAATCGCTGTACGCTCATCGGTCTGGATAGTGAGTACCGCTTCATCCGGCATGCCCGGTACAAAGCGGCCATGCTGCTCCTCCCAGCCGTACACGAACTCTTCACGCGGGTCGCAGATCAGCACCTCGAAATCCAGCAAGCGCGCCATTTCGGCCACGTAACGTGACAGTTGCCCGGCACCGATCAACAGCAGACGCCAGCGCGGACCGTAGATCGCTCGCAAACGTTCGCCGTCAAAACTCACCACATCGGTCTTGCTCGCGCCGCTCAAGATAACTTCGCCGGTGGTCAGGTTCAGTTCCCGGGCGACAATCTGATGGTCCTCACAGCGCGCCAGCAACTGCGCGACCCACTCCCAATCGTCCACGCGCTCTTCGGTCAGGCGCAACGTCCCGCCGCACGGCAAGCCGAAACGCGCCGCCTCATCGCGGGTGACGCCGTAGGTCACCAACTGCACGGGCGGGCCGTCAGCGGCCAGGCGGCCATCCTGTAGACGGGCGATCAAGTCATCCTCGATGCACCCACCCGAGACCGAGCCAATCACCACGCCATCGCCGCGCAAGGCCAGCATTGCCCCCGGCGGGCGTGGGGCACTGCCCCAGGTCTGGACCACGCTGTACAACACCACTCGCTGCCCGGCGCGGCGCCATTGGAGCACGCTGCGCAGGACATTCAGATCCACACTGTCCATCACGCCTCCTGCCAGCGTTGTTGATGACATATTTATTTACTGTAAAGCAAAGTCGCTCAAAAGTGCCCGCGCAGAAACGCAAACGCCCCGAACCAGTCGGGGCGTTTGTGGGTAACGGTCAGCGTAAGTTCACGCCATCAGCCGTTTACTTGACGGCCGGTGCAGGGCCTTCGGCTACGCCGAGGTCATCGACTTCGCGGGTTTCGGAAATACCGGTACCGCCGGACGCCAGCTCGCTTTGCAGCTTGTCGGTGTCCAGCTCCTTGACCCACTTGGCCACAACGATGGTGGCAACGGCGTTACCCACCAGGTTGGTCAGCGCGCGGGCTTCGGACATGAAGCGGTCGATACCCAGAATCAGCGCCAGGCCGGCAACCGGCAGATGGCCAACCGCCGACAGGGTTGCCGCCAACACGATGAAGCCCGAACCGGTTACACCGGCAGCGCCTTTGGAGGACAGCAGCAGCACCAGCAACAGGGTGATCTGGTGGGTGATGTCCATGTGGGTATCAGTCGCCTGAGCGATGAACACGGCCGCCATGGTCAGGTAGATCGACGTACCGTCCAGGTTGAACGAGTAGCCAGTCGGGATCACCAGGCCGACCACGGATTTCTTCGCGCCCAGACGCTCCATCTTGATCAGCATGCGTGGCAGTGCGGACTCGGAGGAGGAAGTGCCCAGCACGATCAACAGCTCTTCACGGATGTAGCGGATCAGCTTCAACACGCTGAAACCGTGAGCGCGGCAGATACCACCCAGCACCACCAGCACAAACAGAATGCAGGTGATGTAGAAGCAGATCATCAACTGGCCCAACTGCACCAGCGAACCCACACCGTAGGCACCGATGGTGAAGGCCATGGCGCCCAGGGCACCGATTGGCGCGAGCTTCATGATCATGTTGATGATGTTGAACATCACGTGGGCAAAGCGATCGATGAAGTCCAGCACCGGCTTGCCGTAGGCACCCAGGCGGTGCAAGGCGAAACCGAAGATCACCGAGAACATCAGCACTTGCAGGATGTCGCCGTTGGCGAACGCGCCGACAATAGTGTTAGGAATGACGTTGAGGATAAAGCCAACGATGCTCTGGTCTTTACCGGCCGTCACGTAAGCCGCGACTTTGGAAGCGTCCAGGGTCGCAACGTCGATGTGCATGCCGGCGCCCGGTTGCACAACGTTGACCACGACCAGGCCGATCAGCAGGGCGATGGTGGAGACGATTTCGAAGTACAGCAGCGCGTAGCCGCCGGTTTTGCCGACCGATTTCATGCTTTGCATGCCAGCGATGCCGCTGACAACGGTGCAGAAGATGATCGGGGCGATGACCATTTTGATCAGTTTGATAAACCCGTCACCCAGCGGCTTGAGCGCCACACCGGTTTGCGGGTAGAAGTGACCGAGCAAAATACCGATAACGATTGCAACGATCACCTGGAAATACAGGGATTTGTAGATTGGCTGACGAGTCGTCATTGCAAAATTCCTCAATCGTCCCGTGTGGCAAATATCCGCCATTGCCCACGACACTTGAATTGCGAACCCTCCTGCACTGGAGGGATTTGTTGTTTGCGAGACCTGTAGGACCAGGCCTGCGCTGTAGTCCTTATCGCAAACGCCGTGCCACTTCTCCGAAAACCGCCAAAGGCCTTTAGACATCAGGGTTGTGGGTTTTCGGACGTCCTCCCAAGCCCCAATCAGTTGGCGGATTTCCGCCGCACCAACCCATCACGTCCTACAATTTGGCGGATATCCGCCTTGTCGCCCAGCCCGACGGTGACTAACATCCGCGCTTCCATGGACGAGGGCCCCGCATGCGTGAACGTACCATCGCCAGTCATTACGCCCGAGCAGCCCTCGGCGGTGCGCGTCGGGTCGGCTACGATTGCTCGGAGTTGCTGCAGCAGGCGGGTATCACCCCGCAATTGCTCAGCGAACCCCGCGCCCGCATCGCCCCGGAGCAATTTACCCGCCTGCTGCAAATGCTCTGGCTGGCGCTGGACGACGAATACCTGGGATTCGCCGATGGCGTGAGTAAGCGCGGCACCTTCGCCATGATGTGCCACGCACTGATCCACTGCCGCACCCTGGAGAAGGCTCTGGAACGCGGCTTATTATTTTATGGCTTATTCCCACAAGGTCCGCGCTGGCAGCTGACACGGGAAGGCGAAATGGCGCGCCTGAGCCTGGACGACTCACCGCTCTGGGACCCGGATCACTTCCTCAGCGAGTGCTTGCTGGTGATCTGGCATCGCCTGGGCAGTTGGCTGATCGGCCAGCGTATCCGGTTGCATCAGGCCACATTCAGCTACCCGATGCCGGCCCACGCCGCTGAATACGACCTGCTGTTTCCCTGCCCTCTAGTATTCGGCGCACCGATCAGCAGCCTGGTGTTTCCCGCTCGCTACTTGAGCCTGCCACTGTTGCAGGACGAACGCACCCTCAAGCATTTTCTTGAGCGCTCCCCCGCCGACCTGCTCTCACGCCCGGACGAAGGCGATAGCTTGAGCAGCCAGTTACGCCGCTTGCTCAGCCGCGACCGAACGCCGTGGCCGGACCTGGAAGCCGTCGCCCAGCATCTGCACATCAGTCCGCAAACCCTGCGTCGGCATCTGCGCGAGGAAGGCACCAGTTTTCAGGCGCTCAAGGATGAGCTGCGGCGGGACATCGCCATCTACCACCTGGGGCGTGCGGACTTGTCGTTACAGGAGATCGCCGAGCAGTTGGGGTTTTCCGAACCGTCGGCGTTTCATCGGGCCTTCAAGAAGTGGACAGGGCTGACCCCCGGCGCCTATCGCGCGCAGGAACACTAGAGTGCGGGGAAGTGAATCTTGAATGCGGCGCCGCCCAGCGGCGAATCCCCCAGCGTCAGCCGCGCACCGTAACTTTCGATGATGTCCTTGACCACTGCCAGCCCGATACCCTGACCAGGGTGCTGGCGGTCCAGCCGTTCACCGCGCTGCAGAATTCGCGCACGTTGGTCCGGCGGCACGCCTGGACCGTCATCCTCGATGCACAACTCGATGCCTTCGAGGCTTTCCACCAGGCTGATACGCACCTCGCTCAGACACAGCCGATAGGCGTTTTCCAGCAGGTTGCCGAGCAACTCAAGCAACGCGCCCTTCTCGATCGGCACATCACAGGCCTGCGGCAAGTCAAAGGACACCGCCACGTCTTTGTCGCGGTACACCTTGCCCAACGTATCGCAAAGGCTTTGCAGTACCGGCTCCAGGCGAACCTGATGGCGTACCAGGCCGCTTTTGCGCAGGCTGGCGCGCTGTAACTGGTAGCCGATCTGCTGGCTCATGCGCTCGATCTGCGATTGCAGCACCCAAGCCTGATCGCGCTCTTCGCGGCGCTGGGCCATGTCTTCGCTCACGCCCTGCAACACGGCGAGCGGGGTTTTCAGACTGTGGGCCAGGTCATCCAGCGAATCGCGGTAACGCGCGCGCTGCTCCCGCTCGCTGTGCAGCAAGCGGTTGAGGGAACCGGTAAGGCGCAATAATTCGCGAGGGTGCTGCTCGGAGAGGCTTTCGCGGGTGCCGCCTTCGATCTGGTCAAGCTCCTGGCTTAAGCGTCGCAACGCTTGCAGGCCCCAGGTCAGGCCCAGCCACAGCAAGGTCAGCAACACCAGCAACGCGGCACCGAAGCCCAGGTAAAGGTTTTCGCGCAGGCCTTCGAGGGTCAGTTGGTATTCGCGCACCGGTTGCAGGGCCACGATACTGAACGCCGCGCTCTTGCCGCCGAGCAACCTGACCTCGACGTCATATACGAAGAACTCCTGGCCGTCAGCCTCGCGGATCCGCGCAAATTCGTTACCGCGCCCGTCGTAGCGCGGCTTGTAGTTGATGTTTTCTTCGCGAGTCGCCCGCGAGCGCCATACCAGGTGGCCTTCACGGTCGTAGATATAACCGAGCAGCCGACTATCGGCGAGGTTGAAGCGCTCGTCGGGCAACTGCGCCGGCATCTGCAGGCGATTGTTTTCGATCCGCGCGGCGGAAATCAGGGTGGTCACGTCCGACGCGAGGCGTTGTTCAATGGAGTCCTGCAACGCCAGGCTGAACGCACCTTGCATGGCGGGCAACAAGGCCAGCATAAACAGCACGGCCAAGGTGGCGGCCGCCAGCATCAGGCGCACACGTAAAGAACGAATCAACGGCAGCGCTCATTGAACAGGTAGCCCAGGCCGCGCACGGTGTCGATCGGCTTGAACCCGGCCGGACCTTCCAACTTGCGACGCAGGCGGCCGACCAGCACTTCGATCACGTTTGGATCGCGCTCGTCGTCATCGGGGTAGAGCTGTTCCATCAAGCGGTCCTTGGCGACAACCTGTTGGTGATGGCGCATCAGGTATTCGAGGATGCGGTATTCGTAGGCGGTCAATGCCAACGGCTGCTCATCCAGGCACGCCTGCTTGCGGTTGAGGTCCAGCAGCAAAGGCCCGGCGACGATGGTCGACTGGGTGAACCCGCTGGAGCGGCGCAACAAGGCGTTCATGCGCGCTTCCAGTTCCTCGAACTGGAATGGCTTGACCACGTAGTCGTCGGCGCCGGCGGCCAGGCCCTCGACCTTGTCCTGCCAGTTACCGCGCGCGGTGAGGATCAGGATCGGGAAAGTCTTGGCCTGGGCGCGCAACTGCCGGATCAGGTCCAGGCCGCCCATGCCGGGCAGGCCCAGGTCGATGATCGCCAGGTCATGATTGAATTGGCCGGTCTGGTACAGGGCCTCTTCGGCGTTGGCCACGGCTTCGACCACGTGGCCGCTGTCGGTCAGGCGGGTAAACAGGTGATGGCGCAGCAGCGCCTCATCTTCCACCACCAGCAATTTCATAAGGCTCTCCAAAGCAAATCAACTGTCCGACAGAGTGACATCATAGCGGCCCTGCAGATCTTGCGGGCGCAGTTTAATGCCGTTGAACTGTGCAGTCAGGTGCGCATAACCCGCGCGGTACGCCGGCTGCGGTGTGGTGAAGCCAAGGGACTGCCCCCAGGGCGAAGACAGAACGGCGGCATTTTCGACGCTCACACGATGGATCAGGCTACTGGGTTTCTTGGTTTTTTCCCTGCCGAATTCGGCGAATGCGCCCTCCGAGGCCTGGGCCCCGGCGGTGGCACTGAGCAGGGTTAACGCCAACATCAGCTTTTTGATCGCAGTCATGGTGCTACCTCATACGCGTTTTGGCTGTTGGGACCAGCCTACGCAAACGCCCCTGAACTCCCCCTGAACAGGCCTCTCACCGTGGCGGGCTATCCTCGCGCGCGCCAACTCGGCAAAATACCGGGCATGACGCCCTTACCCGCTTGCTGCACCCCACTCGACGCCCATTGGCCGCTGCCCGAACCTTTGCCGGGCACGGTGTTTCTGAGCACCCGCTTCGATCCCGCCTTATTGACGGCCGCTGATTTCCAGCGCTGCGCCGTGCTGCCACCGGCAAGCATCCAGCGTTCGGTGGCCAAGCGTCAGGCCGAGTTTCTGGCCGGTCGCCTGTGCGCACGGGCCGCCTTGCAACAGCTCGGTCATCCAGACTGCATCCCCGCGATCGGCGAAGACCGTGCGCCGGTATGGCCCGCCTCTATCACCGGTTCCATCACCCACAGCACCGGGCATGCCGCAGCAATTGTCGGGCACAAGACGCACTGGCGCGGTCTGGGGATGGACGTGGAGAACGTGCTGAGCCTGGAACGGGCCGAGCGTCTGGCCGGGGAAATCCTCACCGCCGACGAACTGCAACGCCTGGCCCACTTGCCGCGCGAGCAGATTGCCCAGTGGGTGACGCTCACGTTTTCAGTCAAGGAAAGCCTGTTCAAGGCGCTCTATCCTATCGTGCAAAAGCGCTTCTACTTTGAGCACGCCGAGGTGCTGGAATGGTCCGATTCGGGGGCCGTCAGGCTGCGATTGCTGACAGACCTGTCGGGTGAGTGGTGCCATGGCAAGCAGTTGTCGGCGCAATTCACCGTGCATGACGGGCAGTTGCTGAGCCTGGTGGCGATCCCGGCTCAGACTTTTTCCTGATCCCTGGGCCAACTCAAACTGAAGCATGCCCCACCCAGGTTATTGCTCTTGCTGATCAACGCCCGCCCGCCATGCCAGTAAATAATCCGCCGCACAATCGACAAGCCCAGGCCATGCCCACCGGAGGCGCGGGTGCGGCTGTCGTCCAGCCGCAGGAATGGCGTAAAGATGCGCTCCCAGGCGCTTTCCGGCACGCCGGGGCCGTCGTCTTCCACATCGATGCGGCAACGCACCTGGCCTACCTGATAACTGATCAAGACGTGGCCCTGGGCATGGCGCATGGCATTGCTCACCAGGTTTTGCAGCGCACGGTGCAGGTAGCGGGGTTCGGCATCGACCCAGGCATCGTCCCAATGCGCCGACGACAGGCAAATCCCCCGAGCAACGTTGACCTGCGGGCGCAGTGGCGATAATTCGCCGATCACTTGATCGAGCAGGGCGTCAAGGTCCACACGCTGGAAATTCAATTCCGGCGCGCCCTGCTCCAGCCTGGCATAGGTGAGCATTTCGTCCACCAGGCCGTCGAGGTCCTGAATATCACTGTCCATGCCTTCCAGGTACTTGCGGCGCGCCTCGGGGGTGGCCGCTTCGCCGATCATCTCGAGGCCAAAACGCAGGCGCGCCACCGGCGTGCGCAGCTCGTGGGACACCGCGCGCACCAGTTCGCGCTGGATCGCCAGCAATTGCTGCAAATGCTCGGCCATGCCATTGAATGCGGCGGCCAGGCGCCCTACCGAGTCGGCGCCGCGAGCCGGTACACGCACTTGCAGGTTGCCTTTGGCGATACGCGTAGCGGCGGCTTCCAGGCCCAGCAGGCGGCGCTCAAGCTGGCGCACCAATAGATAAACGATCAACCCGATCAAGGTCAGACCGATCAAGGCGATCAGAATCAGCCATTGAGGCGGATATGGGTTCATTTGATACAAGGGGCCCAGCTCAAGTACCCAAGGCGTGCCGACCATGCCGGCCAACACTCGGATCGAGTCACCGCCCTTGCCCAGGGCCATCACCGTGTCGCCTTCCGACACACGCCGACGCTGGTCCTCGTCCATATCCGCCTGGTCGAGCGTCATCAAATGCATGTCAAAACCAAAACCCTTGGCGTCTTTTATATCCGCCAGCCGTTGCGGCTGCTCGGCCACGGGGTAGCGCACCAATTCGTCGGCGAGCAGGTAAATGGTCGCACGGGCCAGTTGCTCGCTGATCTGCTGCACCTCCCCGGTGAGCACCCACTGCTCCTTGTCACTGACCAGGCGCAAGACCCGAGCAGCATGGGGCCCGGTCTGCTCGACCAACACCTGGCCGCGCTGCAGGCGGTTGCGCTGGCTGAGGTCCAGTTGCGCCTCGGTGAGGCTGCGCAGTTCAAGGGGAATTCCCAGCAAGCGCTCCCACACCGCCAAGGCGCGCTGGCGTTCGATGGCGCTCATGGGCTGCAGGTTATCGCCCATCAACGCAAAGGTGCCGTGGGCCAGGCGTTCGCGGTACTGGCCGCTGCGCACCTCGTTGAGCAGATGCAATGCCAGCACGCCCAGCAGCGCCACCAGGATCAGCGCCGCGCACATACCGCCGTAGATGCGCAGGAAAATCGAGTTCACAGTGGCATATCGGCGGCAGCTTCGGGGACGAACAGGTAGCCTTTGCTGCGGATGGTCTTGATCAGGCGAGGATGAATAGGGTCGTCGCCGATTTTCGGGCGAATCCGTGAGATGCGTACATCAATGGAGCGGTCCTGGCCGTCGTAGCCGATGCCGCGCAAGGCGATAAAGATTTCTTCGCGGGACAGGACACGCCCGGCATTCGCCACCAATAGCCACAGCAAGTCGAATTCGGCGCTGGTCAGTTCGATGCCGCCGTCGTGCAGCCAGGCTTCGCGCAGGGCGTTGTCCACCACCAGTGGCCCGAATTGCAGGCGGCGCTGGTTTTCCACGGCTGCGGGCTCAGCCGGTTCGCTGCGCCGCAGCAACGCCTGGATGCGCGCCAGCAACAGGCGCGGGCGCACGGGTTTGCACACATAGTCGTCGGCGCCCATGTCCAGGCCCAACACCTGATCCATGTCGTCGGTGCGCGCGGTCAACATCAGGATCACGCCGTCATAGCGCTCACGCACCTTGCGGCAAATACTCAGGCCGTCTTCGCCGGGAAGCATCAGGTCGAGGATCACCAGATCGGGTTGCTCGGCGATGATCCGCGCAGCGGCCAGGGCGCCGTCACGTTCAATCGACACGCACAGGCCATTGCTCTGCAGGTAGTCGCGGGTCAGGTCGGCCAATCGCTCGTCGTCCTCGACGATCAGGATTTGCCACGCTTCATGCTCCATGCGTTGTCCTCATTGTTATAAGCAGTTTTTCAGGCCGACGCAGTCGAATGTGCTTTTCACCAGGCATACCCTCTTTGTCATGTTTTGAGGGCATAACAGAGGTCGATTGTAGCCATGGCCGAACCCTTCAACACAAGCCGGGAAATCCATTCGGTGATCGCATTTTTTTGTGATAGGGTTCGCGCCCTCAAAAATCCAACCCGCTGTTTTTATCTTGGAATATTCGGTGACAAACGGCCGACTCCAGCAGTAACGCGGCCTACACGGACGTTCCACGTTTCATACACATTTTACCCACAGCGTTATCCACAGGTCGTGCGTTGCTAAGCCCCCCAAAACGCATTATCTTGTACCTCGGCGCAAAAAAAACCCTACATATAGGGTTTTGAGCGAAAAGACCCAACACAAATCAGACGAGAAATTCAAGACCTTTCTTGCTCCTGTTCGGTCTGAGCCAAGCATTTTTTGAAAGCCCAAACCGCTCAAGCGGATGGCAACCGCTTTCACGCTCCAATAGCGAAAAACGGTACGGGTGTTGCAGTGCTTGAAGCTGGCGACTGTCACCCATCAGTAATACGGCAAAGGGCGTAGCCGCCCCGAACCGAAGACTTCGGCATGGAAGCGGCGCGAACAGCTCCCTTCCTCCTGTCCCGAAGTTGTTATGCCAGGCCCAGGCCTGCTGTAAGTGCTTCAGGACGGAACGGTGGGCACCGTGATGGTGCCCAAATAAATATAGAATGTGGAGACAACCCCCCATGCAAACCGACACAACTCGCGAGAACCCGCAAGGCTCCGTGCCGCAGGCCGCTGATTCGAATATGGATCTGTCCGCCACTGCACCTGGCCAACTGCGCGTGATCAAGCGTAACGGCACTGTCGTTCCTTACACCGATGACAAAATCACCGTCGCCATCACCAAAGCGTTTCTTGCAGTTGAAGGCGGCACCGCTGCCGCTTCGTCGCGCATCCACGACACCGTTGCCCGCCTGACTGAACAAGTCACCGCGACGTTCAAGCGTCGCATGCCGTCGGGCGGCACCATCCACATCGAAGAAATCCAGGACCAGGTCGAACTGGCCCTGATGCGTGCCGGCGAACAGAAAGTCGCCCGTGACTACGTGATCTACCGCGATTCGCGCGCCAAGGAACGTGCCGTGCACGCACCGGCCGCCGAAGCCGTGCAAGCGCACCCATCGATCCGCATCACCCTGGCCGACGGCAGCTTTGCGCCGCTGGACCTGGGCCGCCTGAACACCATCATCACCGAGGCCTGCGAAGGCCTGGAAGAAGTCGACGGTGATCTGATCCAGCGCGAAACCCTGAAAAACCTGTACGACGGCGTGGCCCTGACCGACGTCAACACCGCACTGGTGATGACCGCCCGCACCCTGGTTGAACGTGAGCCGAACTACTCGTTCGTGACCGCGCGCCTGCTGATGGACACCCTGCGTGCCGAAGGCCTGGGTTTCCTGGGCGTGGCCGACAGCGCCACTCACCACGAAATGGCCGACCTGTACGCCAAGGCGCTGCCTGCCTACATCGCCAAGGGTATCGAGTTCGAATTGCTGAACCCGATCCTGGCCACCTTCGACCTGGAAAAGCTCGGCAAGGCCATCAACCACGAACGTGACCAGCAGTTCACCTACCTGGGCCTGCAAACCCTGTACGACCGTTACTTCATCCACAAGGACGGGATCCGCTTCGAACTGCCGCAAGTGTTCTTCATGCGCGTGGCCATGGGCCTGGCGATCGAAGAGAAGCACAAAGAAGACCGTGCGATCGAGTTCTACAACCTGCTGTCGTCCTTCGACTACATGTCGTCGACTCCGACCCTGTTCAACGCCGGCACCCTGCGTCCACAGCTGTCGAGCTGCTACCTGACCACCGTGCCGGATGACCTGTCGGGCATCTACCACGCGATCCACGACAACGCCATGCTGTCCAAATTCGCCGGCGGCCTGGGCAACGACTGGACCCCGGTACGTGCACTGGGCTCCTACATCAAGGGCACCAACGGCAAGTCCCAGGGCGTTGTGCCGTTCCTCAAAGTCGTGAACGACACCGCCGTAGCGGTCAACCAGGGCGGCAAGCGCAAAGGCGCCGTGTGTGCCTACCTGGAAACCTGGCACATGGACATTGAAGAGTTCATCGAGCTGCGCAAGAACACTGGTGATGATCGTCGTCGTACCCACGACATGAACACCGCCAACTGGATCCCTGACCTGTTCATGAAGCGTGTCTTCGACGACGGCCAGTGGACCCTGTTCTCGCCTTCCGAAGTGCCGGACCTGCACGACCTGACCGGCAAAGCGTTCGAAGAGCGTTACGAGTACTACGAGGCACTGGCCCAGTACCCTGGCAAGATCAAGCTGTTCAAGACCATCCAGGCCAAAGACCTGTGGCGCAAAATGCTGTCCATGCTGTTTGAAACCGGCCACCCATGGCTGACCTTCAAAGACCCGTGCAACCTGCGCAGCCCGCAGCAGCACGTGGGCGTGGTCCACAGCTCGAACCTGTGCACCGAGATCACCTTGAACACCAACAAGGACGAGATCGCCGTTTGCAACCTGGGCTCGATCAACCTGCCGAACCACATCGTCAACGGCAAGCTGGACACCGCCAAGCTGGAACGCACCGTCAACACCGCAGTACGCATGCTCGACAACGTTATCGACATCAACTACTACTCGGTGCCACAGGCGCAGAACTCCAACTTCAAGCACCGTCCAGTCGGCTTGGGCATCATGGGCTTCCAGGACGCTTTGTACCTGCAGCACATTCCTTACGGTTCGGATGCGGCGGTCGAGTTCGCCGACAAGTCCATGGAAGCGGTCAGCTACTACGCGATCCAGGCTTCCTGCGACCTGGCCGACGAGCGCGGCGCCTACGAGACGTTCCAGGGTTCGCTGTGGTCCAAAGGCATCCTGCCGCTGGACTCGCAACAGATCCTTATCGAAGCCCGTGGTCAGAAGTACATCGACGTTGACCTGAACGAATCCCTGGACTGGGCGCCGGTACGCGCCCGTGTGCAGAAAGGTATTCGTAACTCCAACATCATGGCCATCGCACCGACCGCCACCATCGCCAACATTACCGGCGTATCGCAGTCGATCGAACCGACCTACCAGAACCTGTATGTGAAATCGAACCTGTCGGGCGAATTCACCGTGATCAACCCGTACCTGGTTCGCGACCTCAAGGCTCGTGGCCTGTGGGACTCGGTCATGATCAACGACCTGAAGTACTACGACGGTTCGGTGCAGCAGATCGAACGCATCCCGCAAGAACTCAAAGAGCTCTACGCGACGGCCTTCGAAGTAGACACCAAGTGGATCGTTGACGCCGCCAGCCGTCGTCAGAAGTGGATCGACCAGGCTCAGTCCCTGAACCTGTACATCGCCGGCGCTTCGGGCAAGAAACTGGACGTGACCTACCGCATGGCCTGGTACCGTGGCCTGAAAACCACCTACTACCTCCGTGCCCTGGCTGCGACCAGCACCGAGAAGTCAACCATCAACACCGGCAAGCTGAACGCTGTGTCCAGCGGCAACCACGGTGATGATTCGGTACTCGCAGCGCCAGCCGGTCCGGCCCCAGTGCCGAAGGCCTGTGCGATTGACGAGCCGGATTGCGAAGCTTGCCAATAAGCTGAGCCAATCCAGGGCTTGAACGCCCTGGATTAAACAAGCCCGATAGACCCAAGCTGCATAGGGTTTATCGGGCTTTGTTCGTTCAGCGCCCTACAGAAAGGCGTAGGCAATTCCTAACTTCGGCGCGCCGCCTTGATCTCCCCATAACTCCACCCGCCCGCCAATAACCGCCATTGAATGGCCGTCATAAGCCACTACACCCAGCCTGCCACTCGCGAGTTCACCACTGGAAGATTGTCTGTAAAGACCTTTCAACCCAAGGCGATCCAACGCTTCATGGGGCATTTCACCGTTGTTCAAACTGTGCATGGCATGGGCAAAACTTCTTCTTGATTCATGGGGGTTGTCGTCCAGGCCGTTCCCTTCCATCTGGGCCCGCTTGGCACTCACCGCGAACATAAAGTTGGCATCGGTCATCATGGCGGGGTTATCCCCTTTGAACTGGGCGTATCGGGCCGCCTGCTTCAATTCCTCCTTGGATAAATCCAGTTCGAAACCATCGCGCATGGTCACCTTGTAGCCCTGCCCCGTCTCTTTCACCTCCCTGAAAACGTCGGTGGGTTTCTGGCCAAATTTCATCATGGCGCCTTTTATCGCTGAAACAGTGACGCAGTTACCGTCCGGGCCCTGGCTGAACCCACTCCAGATATTGTCAGGCTTTTTCCCGGGATTACTGCGATCAGGTTTGTAGTTGAAGTGCCGGGAGCCCGCGGTAATTGGCAGATTGCTCATGGATTTGCGGGGACCGAAGTGACTGGGGTTGACGCCACCACCACCACCACCACCACCACCACCACCACCGGGAGAAGGTGCTGGCGACGGTGCGGGACCCGGCTCGTCCGGGAACAAGTCCGGAAACAGTTTTTTAAGGCGAGCGAGTAAGTCTTCCAAGGAATCCTTCCGGATCTGCTCAAGGATCTCCTTGAATTTTTCATCGCCAAGCGTCTTGCGCTGTTCATTCAGTTTGTCGCGCAGATCCCGTACGGTCTGGCTCTTGGAGGTTTTCTCGGCATCATCAAGTTGCTTCAGAAGATCAACGACCGCGCCTTTACTGGCATCCACGTCATGCTTCTTGTCGTCTGAACGGCTGACGCCCCCCAGGTCATACCGCACACCTCCAGCCCCGTGACTGGGCGCCAATGCACTCCACATAACGACTTACCTTCTTATGACAGGATCGAATATCTCTCGGCCTGATAAGTGGGAAGTCGGCTGTAGTCGGTTCCAACGCACGTCTGTCATCTGGTAACCGGGCATCTGTGGGAATGGCACCGGCTGCCAAATGACAGGCCAAAAAAAACCCCTCATCAGAGGGGTTTTCAGGGGGGAGAACGTCAGGCCGACCGCATCACGTCATCTGAATGATGGTCTGCATGATGGTGCTCTGGGTGGAGATGGTCTTGGCGTTCGCCTGGTAGTTGCTCTGTGCCTTGATCAGGTCCACCAGCTCGTTGGTCAGGTTGACGTTGGAGTTCTCCAGGGAGTTGGCCACGATCGAACCCAATGTACCGGCTTGCGGGGTGTCGAAACCCGGCTGGCCCGACGAAAAGGTCTCTCTCCAGGCGGTGCTGCCCGCAGGCTGCAAACCCTGTTCGTTGTTGAAGCTGGCCAGGGAAATCTGGCCGATGGCCTTGCTCTGCTGGTTGCTGAACGTGGCGAACAAGACGCCGTTGCCGTCGATCTTCAGGCCGGTGATCTGGCCGGTGGCGTAGCCATCGGTGGTCGGCGGGTTGCGGTAGCTGGCCGAGTTGTACTGGGTGATATTGCCCATGTTGACGGCGATAGGCCCGGCGGTGGCTTCGTTTGGCGTCCACACGCCGTCAGTCACCGAACCCGGAACCCAGCCGGTGAGCGTCAGGGTCTTACCGCTGACACCGGCGGTCACGACGTCCTTGAGTTTGCCGGCACCATCAAAGGTAATGATGGACGGCACAGGCGCTGTGGTGCCGGTAGTCGTAGGCTTGGAACCATCAAGGTTACGGCCGTCGATCAGGGTGTAGGCGCTCCACTCGTTGGCGTCGGTTTTCACCATGTACTGCACCATCTCGTGGGAGTTGCCCTGAGAGTCATACAGAGTGGTGCTGTATTGGGTGGTGAAGGTGGTGGCGTCACTTGGGTTAAACGGTTTGGTGGTCTGATTGATCACCGGCTCCGACGAATTCAGGTTGCTGGTGGAGTCCACTTTGGTGGACGCCTTCGGCGGCAGGTACGACAGGTTCAGTTGCAGGTCGGTCAGGCCGCCCTTGATGATCTTGCCGTCGTCATCCGCCGCGTAGCCTTGCAGGCGTGAGGTGCCAGTGTTGTTGGTGATAAAGCCGTCTTTGTCGGCACGGAAGGCACCGCTGCGGGTGTATTCCAGCGAACCGTCACTGCCCTTCTGCACGAAGAAGCCGCCGCCCTGGATCGCCATGTCCAGCACGCCGCCGCTGCCGTTGACGTCACCCTGGGTGAACTGCTGGGACACGGCCGCCAGGTTCACACCGTTGCCGATGCTGTTCTGGCCGGTACCCAGTTTGGACGCCGCGTAGATGTCGGCGAATTCCGCCCGTGACGATTTGAAGCCTGTGGTCGCAACGTTGGCGATGTTGTTGCCGGTCACGTCCAGTTGTTTGTTGGCCGCATAGAGACCGCTAAGGCCGATATTAAAAGACATGTTTCTCTCCCTCTGCCGTATCTAGCCGGCTCTATGTACCAATAGTCTGAATTTGCGACAGCTTGACGCTGCCCATGCCACCTGCAAGGTTCAGCAGCATTTCGCCGCCGGTCTTGCTTAACGTCACGCTGGTCACGGTTGCCGGCAGTGACGTTGCCAGGGCCACCGAGTCGCCCTTGTCATTCTTGGTCGTGGCCGCAAAGGTGTAGGTGCCGGCTGGGGCAACCTCTCCATCGTCGTTCTTGCCATCCCAGATAAAGTCCGAGGTACCTGCGCTTTGAGCGCCCATATCGATGGTGCGCACCACGCTGCCGTCTTTGTCGGTGATCTTGATCGAGACGTTGCCCGTCGCCGCCGTCACCGCCACCGAACCGGTCATGCTCTTGCTGGTATCCACCAAGGCTTTGTCGGTCTGGGTGATGATCGAACGCCCAACCAGCGAAGACGCTTGCAGTGCCTGCGACGAACTGAAGTTGCTCGAGATGTTATTCACCGAGTCGTTCAGGGTGTTGATGCCTTCCAGGCTGCTGAATTGCGCCAGCTGGGCCACGAAAGCGCCGTTGTCCTGAGGCGACAGCGGGTTCTGGTTTTTCAGTTGAGTCACCAGCAGTTGCAGGAATGCATCCTTGCCCAGCGACTGGCTTCCCGTCGCCGTCTTGGAAGCGTCACTGACACTGCTGTTATTTGTCGCGGTCTGGACCTTGGAGTTGAAAAGGTCCTGGACCGCTGAGTTGGTCGTGGTATCAACAATGGCCATTCGTTGGCGCCCCTTATCACTGACCCAGGGTCAGGACCTTCTGCATCATGGTTTTGGCGGTGTTCATCATTTCCGCGTTGGTCTGGAACGAGCGACTGGCGGAAATCATGTCTGCCATTTCCTCGACCACGTTGACGTTCGGGTAATACACGTAGCCTTTTTCGTTCGCCGCCGGGTGGTTAGGCTCGTAGCGCGCTTCGAGGTTGCTCTGATCTTCGACCACGCCAAGCACCTGCACGCCTTTGCCGGCGGCATCCTGTTCCTGGAACAACGAGTCGCTACCGCCGTTCTGGCCCGCCTGGAACATGGTGGCGAACACCGGGTGACGGGCGCGGTAGGTTTGGTCAATGCTCGAAGACACGGTCTCGGCGTTGGCGATGTTACTGGCGACGGTGTTCAGACGCGTGGTCTGGGCGCTCATGCCGCTACCGGCAATATTGAAAACACTGGACAGGGACATGGCTTACTCTCCACGCAGGGCTGACATCAGCCCTTTGAATTTGCTGTTGAGCAGGGTAAAGCTGGCCTGAAAGTTCACCGAGTTCTCGGCATAGTTCGATTGCTCCAACTGGGCGTCGACGGTGTTCTGGTCGATCGACGGCTGCATCGGCGTGCGATACAGCAGCGACTCGTCACCACTGCTCAGGCCTTGCGCTTCGATATGACGGCTGTTGGTCATATTCAAGGCGAAGGTGCCGTTTTTGGTCTTGTCCTGCTGCGCGGCGAGCACGGCGGAGAAGTCCAGGTCCCGAGCCTTGTAGTTCGGGGTATCGGCGTTGGCAATGTTGTTGGCCAGGACTTCGGCACGCTGGGCGCGGAAGCCCAGGGCTTGTTCGTGGATACCGAGCGCTTTATCGAAGCTGATGCTCATGGCGGAAACCTTTAGGCTGACCTGCTGTTCGTTAACAGGGTTATAGCAAGGTGCATGCCAATTCTTCGAGGGCCCGTATATCAAGGGTTTGCGGGGCGCTTGCTGGCGGCAATGCCAGAAAAGCGGCAACGGGTTTCCGCGTGGCGCCAGTAAAGCGGCAATGGGGGGTTGCCGCTTTACTGGGATTTGCCGCAAAAAAATGTGGGAGTGGACTTGTGTGGGCGTTGGCTTGCCTGCGATTGCATCACCTCGGTTTAAATGACAAACCGAGGCGCCTGCATCGCGGGCAAGCCCTGCTCCCACACAAGCCCAGCTCCCACATTGATCGAGTGAACTCGGGCTTACTTGGCCTGGTAGATGATCCCAGGGCTGCACTGCACCATTTGGAAGTGATCCGGCAGGCCGTTCAGCGCTTCCGAAGCACCCAGGAACAGATAGCCGCCACGCTTGAGCGTGCCGTGGATGCGCAACAGGATGTCTTTCTTCACCTCGGCCGAGAAGTAGATCAGCACGTTGCGGCAAAACACCATGTCGAACTTGCCCAGGCTGGCGTAGCTGTCGAGCAGGTTGAACGAGCGAAACTCCACACGGCTCTTGATCGGTGCCTTGATCGCCCAGCGCCCCGCACCTTTGGAGTCGAAGTACCGCTGCAGGCGCTCCGGAGACAAACCGCGCCCCAGAGCCAGGCTGTCGTACTCACCGGTCTTGCAGTTGTTGAGCATGGTGCCCGACAGATCAGTGGCGACAATTTGCGCCCCGGCCTTCAACTGCCCCATGTTGGTCCGCTCGAACTCATCGATGGCCATCGAGATGGAATACGGTTCCTGCCCCGAGGAACAGGCCGCCGACCAGATACGCAGGCGCTGGCCCGGGCTGGCCTTGATGGCCTCCGGGAGCACTTTGCTCTTGAGCACTTCAAAGGGGTAGGTGTCACGAAACCACAGGGTTTCGTTGGTGGTCATGGCATCGACCACCATTTCCTTGAGGCCACTGCGCGGCTGACCCTGGATCCGTTGAACCAACTCACCCAGGGATTTGATGCCCTGCTGTTCCATCAGTTTATTAAGACGACTGGATACCAAGTATTGCTTGTTTTCACCGAGCAATATGCCACAGGCCTTTTCCAGGAAGACCCGGAACTGTTCAAAATCCAAATTACCTGTAGACACTGATACCGCCTCTAAAATCGTATGACCGCCAGGGAGAAGACCCTGGCTGTTATTCTGCTGCCTTGATCCGGTCGACTACCCGGGATGCCAGGTCATCAGGACGGAATTTGGCCAGGAAGTCATCGGCACCGACCTTCTTGACCATCGCCTGGTTGAATACGCCCGACAACGAAGTATGCAGGACAATATGCAGTTTTTGCATGCGTGGATCGCTACGTATCTCGGCCGTGAGGGTATAGCCATCCATTTCCGGCATCTCGATGTCGGAAATCATCATCAAGAATTCTTCTTCCGGCTTCTTGCCCTCATCCACCAGTTTGCGCAGGTAATCCAGCGCCTGGCGGCCATCATTGAGCGCCACCACTTCCACGCCGACGGTCTGCAGGCAACGGGTCACCTGTTTGCGCGCCACCGAGGAGTCATCCACCGTGAGCACTCGCAGCGAGATCGCCTTGTGCGCGGTCTCGGCATCCACCACGCCCACGGAGATCGATTCCGAGGTTGGCGCCACTTCGGCGAGGATCTTCTCCACGTCGATGATTTCCACCAACTGGTTGTCGACGCGCGTCACTGCAGTGAGGTAGTGATCGCGGCCGGTGCCCTTGGGCGGCGGATGGATCTCTTCCCAGTTCATGTTGACGATGCGCTCCACCGAGCGCACCAGGAAACCCTGGGTCTTGGTGTTGTATTCGGTAATGATCACGAACGGGTTCTCACGATCCTGCAGGCCTGCCGAACTGGTCGCCAGGGCCAAGTCGAGAATCGGGATGGTCGCGCCACGGATGTTGGCCACGCCACACACCACCGGGCTGGACTTGGGCATGATCGTCAGCTTGGGGCATTGCAACACTTCCCGCACCTTGAACACGTTAATGCCATACAGCTGCTTGCCATCCAGACGAAAAAGCAACAACTCCAGGCGATTCTGCCCTACCAGCTGTGTGCGCTGGTTTACTGAATCCATTACACCTGCCATGCCCTTACTCCTACGCTAAAACCTTTGGCGGAACCTACACGGCAGCGCGCCACCACGACTAAACGGCACGAGCTTTGCTATTTATTGGCCATGGACATTAAAACGACAGTTTCCCGACGCCTTCGATTTCCACGTTACCGCAGATTGCTCTGCGCCTCGGTGGCGTTGCTTGCTGTCTGCCTGAACAGCGCGGCCCGCGCAGACAACGTCACCTTGCCTGATCTACTTATCGGCGTCACTCAGGGGTTTCTTGAGTTCACTGTAGAAGATTATCTGGCGACCACACAGACGCCGGGGCGTTATGAGATTCAAGTCAACCAACTGGACCCCCGTCTGCGCATGCCAATGTGCGACAAGGAATTGACAGCAACCCTGGAAAGCCCGGCCCAGCCCATTGGCCGGGTCACAGTGCGGGTGCGCTGTGATGGCACCTCGCCCTGGACCGTATTTGTGCCGGCCCAGGTCAAGCTGTTCCGCGATGTAGTCGTGGTGGCGCGCCCCCTGAAACGTACCGGCATCATCGGTTTTGAAGACATTGTGTTGCGTGAACGCGACATCAGCCTGATCAACCAGGGCTACCTGACGTCGGTGGATCAGGCCGTCGGCCAGCGATTGACCCGACCAGTGGTCACTGATCAGGTGCTTACCCTGGTACATCTGGAGCAGGCCGAGGTCATTCGCAAGGGCGATCAGGTGGTCATATCCGCCAGCAGCGGTGGGCTGAGCGTGAAAATGCCCGGCGAAGCCCTCTCCAACGGCGGCATGAGCGAGCAGATTCGCGTCAAGAACCTAAACTCCAACCGCGTGATCAAGGCGCGGGTCACGGCACCGGGCCAAGTGGAGGTCGCTTTATAGATTACTGGTACAGGACGCGGGGTTTTCCTACACTGTGCACGCGGGAGTCTGTGCGTAGATTTATTGTCATTCGCGCCTAAAGTTTGTCCGGGTATGGCCGAAAACATGGCAAGCGTCCAAATACCCAGAGGTTTTTTTTATCATGGTCATCGATTTCAGCCGTTTGAATAACACCCCGTCAACGTCAGGCACTGCGCGTACTTCCGGTGCCAAGGAAAATGTTGAAGCCAAGGCCCAGCCTCTGCCCGCCAAGGCAGAACAGGCCAGCGTCAGCCAGAGCGGGGAATCCGTACACCTGAGCAATGAGGCTCAACAGTTGCAGAAGGTCACTGACTCGCTGCGCGATCAACCGGTGGTCAATAAAGCCCGCGTGGCCGAGTTGAAACAGGCAATCGCCGATGGCAGCTATCAAGTCGACAGCAACCGTGTAGCCAGCAAGCTGCTTAACTTCGAAGCCGAGCGCTAGGCAAAGGCCTGCGCAGGGCTTTTGGACGCTTAAACCCCAAGGCCAGCCATGCATCACGACGAAAATTTGCTGCAACTGATCATTGATGATCTAGCGCCGACGCAACAACTGCTCGAGCTGCTCAAAGAAGAATCCCTGGCCCTCTATGGCCGGGATATGCCGCTGCTGGAAGAGATTCTGGCGCGCAAGCAGTCGCTGATTGTCCTGCT
This sequence comes from Pseudomonas sp. EYE_354, assembly GCF_023148575.1. NCBI lineage: Bacteria > Pseudomonadati > Pseudomonadota > Gammaproteobacteria > Pseudomonadales > Pseudomonadaceae > Pseudomonas > Pseudomonas sp. EYE_354. The sequence continues at coordinate 41,986 of NZ_JAHXNQ010000018.1, read as the reverse complement.
GGAACAGCACGGCAAAAAACGCAGCCAAATCCTTAGCAGCCTCGGCCTGCCGGCAGACCACGACGGCCTGGCCCAACTGGCGAGCCACTCCTCGGTCGGCGAACAGCTGCTTTCCCAAAGCAAAGAACTCAATCAATTGCTCACCCAGTGCCAGGAAGCCAACCTGCTTAACGGCCAGTCGATCCAGCTTCAGCAAGCCACGACTGCCAACCAGTTGCGCATACTCCACGGCGGAGAGCCACCGGCGCTGTATAACGCGCAGGGTTCCACCTCGCGGCTGGTCAAGCCAAGCACCCGCAGCCAAGCCTGACACCGGTTTACAGAGCGCCCTATCCAAGGCGCGCCACATGCTGGCAAAATGCCGGTTCTTGCGTGTAGTCGTATTTTGTCTGGAGATGGAAGAACCGTGTTCAACGCCCTTAATGCGGAAGATGCTCCGCAGCCACCCAAGGTGCTCACCACGCCTCTGGAAATCGCCGGCACCTTGCGGATGCTGCAAGACAGCCATGACCCGCTGATCATCACCTTCCACGAACGCAGCCAGCGCTTCCAGAGCTACCTGGTGGACGTCAATCGCGACGGCAACATGCTGGCCCTTGATGAGATGATCCCGCGCGACGGCGAGCGTTATCTGGAAAACGGCGAGCCCTTTCGCATTGAAGGCTTTCACGATGGTGTACGCGTGGCCTGGGAAAGCAACGGCACCCTGAGCATCAGCGAGAAGGATGGTCACCGCATCTACACCGGCAGCTTGCCGCAAGAAGTGGTCTACCATCAGCGCCGCAACGCTTTCCGCGCCGCGTTGAAGCTTGCGCAATTGGTCAATATCGAATTGGGTGGCGAAAAACTGAAGGCGCCGGTCAACGGCAAACTGCTGGATATCTCCGCCACCGGCTGCAAACTGCGCTTTGAGGGCGATATCTCCGAGCGCCTGCAATTGGGCCAGGTCTACGATCGCTTTATCGCCGCCCTGCCCTTCGGCAGCATGACCACAGCGGTCGAACTGCGTTACCTGCACTTCGAAGAAAGGATCAACACGACCTTTGCCGGTGTGCGCTTCCACAACATGAGTGGGCTGGTGCAGCGTCAGGTCGAACGCTTTGTGTACCAGTTGCAACGTGAAGCACGACGCTTCGACAAAGACGATGATTTCTAATACGTAAAGAGCGCCACAAAAAAACGGGCAGATCCTTTAGGGATCTGCCCGTTTTTGCATTCAGGGGCGCGCCCTGCTCAAGTCATGGGGATGCTCGTCCGGGTCGGGCTGCTCGGCCGGCACTTCAGCGCTCGGCTCCTCTGCTGGGGGTTGCTCACCATCGACCTCAGGCTCAGGCGCGGCAGTCTGCATCTGCTCCTGCACCACCGCCTCATCCACCCGCGGATCCAGCGCAGCAACCAGCGGCGAACTGGACATGCTGTCGGGCATCGCCACGTGGTGCAGGGGCGCATCTTCCACCTGGTGCAGATTGGTGACTGCTTTTGGCCGGATACGCCAAACCAGGATCAACGCGCACAAACTGAAAAACGCATAGAGCATCTGGCTGCCGAACATCTTCATCACCACACCCGCCAGCAACGGCCCGATACTCGCGCCAACGCCGTACGTCACCAATAACATCGCCGTCAGCGACACCCGACGATCGCCCTCCACATGGTCATTGGAAAACGCCACGGCCAGCGGGTACAGACAGAACTGCACCAGGGAACACAGGAAGCCCGCGACGAACAACACCTCCAGCGGCACCTGGGTCATGATCGCCAGCGGCAATGCCGCCACCGCCAGGCACAAGGCGAAGCAGCGGATCAGCAGCGCGCGATCATAACGATCCGACAGCCATCCCAACGGCCACTGCACCAACAGCCCGGCAAAAATGCAGCTACCCATGAACAAACCAACCTGCTCGGTCGTCAGCCCTTGCTGGGATGCGTAGAGCGGCGCCAAACCGTAGAAAGAACCGACGATCAACCCCGCACCCAATACCGTACTCAGCGACTGCGGCACGCGCTTGATAAAGAACCGCGGCTCCATCGGCGCCGGGTGCAAGGCCGCCGGGTGGATACGTCGCGTCATCGCCACCGGCACCAGGCACAGAGCAAAGCACAGCGCGACCAGCATCAGCAGCTCAAGGCCGAGCTGGGGGTGCATGACCAGAATCAGCTGGCCCAACACCAGGCCCAGGTAAGACGCGATCATATAACCGCTGAACACCACGCCACGCTGCTTGGCGTCAGCCTGCTCATTGAGCCAGCTTTCGATCACCATGTACTGGCACATCATGCCCAGGCCCACGATCACCCGCAGCACGATCCAGGCCGGCAACCAGTCGACCAAACCATGGCCCAGCACCGCCGCACCGACGATACCGGCACAGGTGGCATAGGCCCGAATATGCCCGACACGGGCAATCAGGCGGTGCCCGATCTTGCCGCCCAGCACCAGGCCGAAGTAGTTAGCCGCCATCAGCGCACCGACCCACAGGCTGTCGACGTTATCGGCCGCCAGGCGCAAGGCCAGATAAGTACTGAGCAGGCCGGAGCCGATCAGCATCATCAAGGAGGCGAAATAAAGGGCTCGAAAAGATTTCCAGATTTGGCGCATCGGCGTTCCGAGCGGCTCCTTGCAGTGAGAGACAGGGCTATCGGCATGATAGTCCTGGGTGAACGGTTCCGGACAGGCGATACGGCCTGATTCCGGGGATTATTTTGCTTAACAGCTCAGACGCTGCCCGGGGGCGCGCAAGGTACACCGTTCCGGTAAATAAACGACGCCCCTGCTGTGAACACCTACGGCCAGCAAGGTTCGATCGTCCTTTAAAAAGACGAGTGCGGTCCAATCGCGCGCTGATTAGGCCCTGCTGATCAACCCAATCCGTTGTGAATGAGTGACTTTGGGAAACGTCCTATTTACTTCTGATAACCACCGCTCCAGGGTTCTGCTTGTGGGTTACATCCCCCACTTATTGTCACCGGCCGAAATTCATCAGGTATCAGCTCTCGCAGAGGTGAAAAGAGGGATGTAGCCCAAACGCTCAAAGGCCTTGAGCCTGAGCCGTAACAGCCTGAGCGGATTATTCAGTATGTAATTGCAGAGGAACTCTGATTGAGAGCACTTGCCTGTCTTGGAGACGCAACCACATACGGTAATGTCATATCAGCCTCGGCCACGTGGTTCGAAGGCAATAAAGCCATTGCTCAAACTGGCGATCTTGCTCGATGTAACAAATGCAAAGGAGAGTTCGCTATTAATGGGACAGCTTTCGACTGGTCCGAACAACAGCCCTACGTCGCTACAGGTGATAGGGTGCTCTGCGGATGTCCTGACCATGTGGTCTATGGCTCAACTACCCAGTACACCACTGTTGCGCCCAGCTCGATAGCGCCTATACAACCAATGGCTGCACCGCAAACGACCACAAACAGCGGAGCCTCCACCTTAGAAACAGCAGCGCGCACACCCGCCGCAACGCGCCCTGCAAACGTCACCTCGACCCCTGTCCCCTCCCCAGGGCTCACAGAAACAATCGAGTCCGCCTGTGAGAGAAACTGGCGTTTTTACCAAAAACAAGCCGAAGACTTCATTGCGCCCGGCGGAAAGTTGATAGCCGACCCCACCGCCAATTTGTCCGATATCGATCAACGTATGACCTTCGTGCTTAAAGCAGCTGCGCAGTTTGACGAACTGTTGCACAGCACTGAGCGGCATCTAGTCGAACAGGCCATTGACGATATCGCCAAAGGCCAAGGCGTCCAATGAACCGGCTCGGGTCAATAGGTTGGCAACGTGCAGGGCTTGGGCTAGTCGCTGCCGCACTTCTGGTATGGGGGACGGTCCGTCTTTTTGCCGACGAACCGGAAATAGCGTTGATACCTGGTGAATCTTGGGAAGACATGCGCCAGCGCTCCAGCGCAATGATCGACCCCGCCATTCCCGGAGAAATTTGGGCAAGATTGCCAAAGTCTGATGCCCACCTTCGCCTCGCAGACCCTCAATACGGATTCGTAACCCCCCCAGCTCGTTTTTTTATGATTAGCTTCAAAAATGAACGAGTCGAAAATGTCAGTTTGTCCCCTCAGATTGAGCCGCTATTGCTCGACGATACCCTCAAGGTCGTGCTGGATTTGCAGGAGCAATGGCGCAAGGGTGGCTGGATACCCATCCGAGTTAATTACGACCCTCCGTTTGCCGACACGCCTGAATGGCGCGCCCTATTACGGAATGTGGACAAAGGCGGTACGTCTTATTGGCAGGCTGGAAACAAATATCAAGTGATGATGGCGGTTAATCGCTTCAAGGATGAACAGAATCCCACAGAGGAGCGTTATCTCATCAAGCTACAACTGGCCACACCATGGGTATCACCGTGACCCGGCATTGTGAGTGGCTCACAACCACTGGAAACAAATGTCACAACCACCAGCGCCCACAACAGGCACAGTCAGCATCATCCATCCTCGCGGATCTGAATTTGTTGCTGGTAGGCAGGGGCGCCAGAATTTTAGAAAAGAGAAAAATATGGTGTCCCAGGGCCGGTTCGAACGGCCAACCTTCCCCTTAGGAGGGGGATGCTCTATCCAATTGAGCTACTGGGACAAATGACGGTCATCGGGCCATCGCCACGGCGACGGACGGCGTGCATGTTAACGGCCGAGGTGGGTTTTGTCATGTCGTCCTTAGGCTTTTTGAGTGTAGGCCGATCCTTGTCGTTGCAACCGGCGCTTCGCCCAATGAATGCGGGCAATTGGCTGCGTCGTGCAAATTGCACTACCTCAAAATGCCATCATTGCAAATTGCAACCTTTCAGTCCTTTTAGGAAGACTCAACCCCTTGATTTTATTGGGATATCAGGTTGGCACGCGACCTGCAATACTTCTCCTACAAACCCATTCAGCTACGGCGTTAGCGGAGAACATGACCATGAACAGTGCCATTCTGTTAGCCCTCAACACCGTAGCCCTGGCTGCACTGGTGATGTTCCATTTCCAGTCCACCGGCAGCAATGACCCTGCGCAGATCAGTCAGGCAGTGCCGCATCATCTGCAACAGCGCCCGCAACTGGCGGTGATGACGCCTAACGCACAATCGTCCCTACGCCTGACCGAAGGCAGCCAGGCGGCCCCTGCATCTGAACACTGGGTGTTTTAAGGAAACCTTCCATGTCCAAATCAGCCTGGCTGTTTCTGTGTCTGTTCGTCGCCACTGGTGCGTTCGGCCTGGGCGCCGACTCGCACGACGCCCAAACCACCGCACTGATTGCCAGCGGCCTGTTTGCCAGCCTGTTACTGCTGACGCTGATCGTGGGCCGCCGCATCAAATTCGACCCGATTTTGCGTTAACCCCTCCCCGCTCTGTTTGACCTTACGTCGCCTCGCCCTCGTAAATCGGCAAATTGCCACTAGTCTTAAACCTAAGGGCAAAAGGCCACTTTGCGATAGCATGTGTGACCTCAAACCCTTTTGCGGACTGGCTCTACGGGAAAGTTCCCTTCGAACGCACCCCCTCCTCGGGTTTCCCAACCAGTTCGCAAAAATGCAAATGAGTGCTGGCATAAAGCCTTTAGGCAGTTCAATATTTGTCACAGAATTGACGCCAAGGAACTGGCAAATCTGAGGCATGATGCGGCCTCTTTGCAATTCGGGTTGAACTTTGGTCGTGAGTCTTGTCTTAACACTCATCTTGCGGCCAATTCCAAAAACCGCTCCCCTGAACTAACCGGTTAAATATATGCGCCCATTGAAACAGGCAATCTATTCAAGCCGTACGGCTGACAAGTTCGTCGTGCGTCTGCCAGACGGTATGCGGGAACGCATTGCCGAGGTGGCTCGCAATCATCACCGCAGCATGAACTCCGAAATCATCGCCCGCCTGGAACAAAGCCTTATTCAGGAAGGTGCGCTGGGTGAAGAGTTGAGCATGCGCCTGGACAGCCCTGAGCTGTCACTGCACGAACGCGAACTGCTGCAGCGTTTTCGTCAGCTCTCCCACCGTCAGCAAAATGCTCTCGTCTCGCTTATCGCGCACGACGTTGAGGCGGCCGCAGAAGCCAATTGATCAGCAACTGAAAGCCGAAGCCAGCCATGTGCTGGCTTTTTTTTGCCTGACATTTGGGACAAGAAAGCAAGACGGGGGCAGATTTGCCCCCGCGGGAAGGGATCAGAGCAGAAAGATCGTCGCCAGACCCAGAAAGATGAAGAAGCCGCCACTGTCGGTCATGGCTGTAATCATCACGCTGGCACCCATCGCAGGGTCGCGGCCGAGGCGCGCGAGGGTCATGGGAATAAGTACCCCCATCAGCGCAGCCAACAGCAGGTTGAGGGTCATGGCAGCAGTCATTACCACCCCCAAGGACCAACTGCCATACAGAAGGTAAGCCACCACGCCAATCACACCGCCCCACACCAGACCGTTGACCAACCCCACCGCCAGCTCTTTGCGCAGCAGGCGCGAAGAGTTCGCCGTGCTCACCTGATCCAGCGCCATCGCGCGTACGATCATGGTAATGGTCTGGTTACCGGAGTTACCGCCGATACCCGCCACGATCGGCATCAACGCCGCCAAGGCCACCAGCTTCTCGATGGAGCCTTCGAACAGGCCGATCACACGAGAGGCGATAAATGCAGTGATCAGGTTAACGGCCAGCCAGGCCCAGCGGTTATGCAGCGAACGCCAGACTGACGCAAAAATATCTTCCTCTTCACGCAGACCCGCCATGTTGAGGACTTCGGTTTCACTCTCTTCACGAATCAGGTCGACCATTTCGTCGATGGTCAAACGGCCGATCAGCTTGCCGTTCTTATCGACCACTGGAGCCGAGATCAAGTCGTAACGTTCAAACGCCTGGGCCGCATCGTAGGCGTCTTCATCCGGATGAAAACTCACGGTGTCGCTGGCCATCAGGTCAGCCACTTTCTTCTCGGGGTCGTTGACCAGCAGACGCTTGATCGGCAGCACGCCCTTGAGAATGCCCTCGTAGTCGACCACGAACAGTTTGTCGGTATGGCCCGGCAGCTCTTTCAACCGGCGCAGGTAACGCAATACCACTTCCAGGCTGACGTCTTCGCGGATGGTGACCATCTCGAAGTCCATCAGGGCGCCAACCTGGTCCTCGTCGTACGACAGCGCTGAGCGCACGCGTTCACGCTGCTGCGTGTCCAGCGCTTCCATCAGCTCATGGACCACATCGCGTGGCAGCTCAGGCGCCAGGTCCGCCAGTTCGTCGGCGTCCATTTCCCTGGCAGCCGCCAGGAGTTCGTGATCGTCCATGTCGGCGATCAGGGTTTCACGCACCGAGTCGGATACTTCGAGGAGGATGTCGCCGTCACGGTCGGCCTTGACCAACTGCCAAAGGGTCAGTCGATCATCAAGCGGCAAGGCTTCGAGAATGTAGGCAACGTCGGCAGAGTGCAGGTCATCGAGCTTGCGCTGCAACTCGACGAGGTTTTGCCGGTGGACCAGGTTTTCAACGCGGTCGTGGTTCGGGCCTTCCTGACGATGCGTCAGGTCTTCGACCACGCGCTGGCGCTGCAGCAGCTCAATGACTTGAGCCAGGCGATCCTGCAGGCTTTCTTGTGTTTTCTTTACTTCTACTTCGGTCATAGGCGAACTCCACTCCCAGCAGCGGGGCACGCCGGAAGGATCAATCAGTCAATTCATGATTGGTAAAACGGGGTACTGAGTAACTACTGGGTAAGTCCATGGAGGTATTCCACAAGCCCCGGCGGGGCTGACGGGCGCAATCATACACCGTGCGGCCGTTTTTAACGTCAAAAAACTGGAAAGAACAAGCGCTTGCGAGCCAAAGTTGAGTATCGGCTGCATCTATGAACTGCGACGACGCAGTACGGAAGGAAAACACATGAAGGTGAAAGAAAAACTGCAGTCCGGGATAAATCCCACTCAAATCCCAGACGGCAAAAAGCCCGCACTAGGCGGGCTTTTTGTTTGTATGGTGCACTCGACAGGATTCGAACCTGTGACCGCTCGGTTCGTAGCCGAGTACTCTATCCAGCTGAGCTACGAGTGCAGATTGTGTTTTTAGACCAGATCACAACTGGCTGAAGCCAAGTTAACCGCATTGCTGCAACTAACTCTTAAATGGTGCACTCGACAGGATTCGAACCTGTGACCGCTCGGTTCGTAGCCGAGTACTCTATCCAGCTGAGCTACGAGTGCATTTGTTGCCGCGCATTATAGGCCGTTCAATCTCTATGTAAAGCTATTTTTTCGTTTACTTTCAACAACTTAACGAAAAAACCAGATTGCAACGTACTAAGCAAATAATGGCGGAGAACGGGGGATTCGAACCCCCGACACCCTTTTGAGGTGTACTCCCTTAGCAGGGGAGCGCCTTCGGCCACTCGGCCAGCTCTCCGCAACACGGGGCGTATATTAACCACGTTCATCCCCGTTTGCAAACATAAAAAACGATAAAAATTAAAGGCTTGGTTCTTCGTCCTTCTCTTTCTTGATCCGCAGGTAGATTTCCTCGCGATGGACCGCTACCTCTTTCGGAGCGTTAACCCCGATACGTACTTGATTGCCTTTGACGCCGAGCACGGTCACGGTGATTTCGCCATCACCGATAATCAGGCTTTCTGCGCACCGACGAGTCAGAATCAGCATACCTTTCTCCTCACGCATTACATTTCAGGAACAACAGTCTGCAAAAAAAAGGCGTTCGACCCACGACCAGTTGGTCGCAGCCCTAACGGCCTAAGTATTGTTGAGCGCAGGCAAAAGACCATGCACCCGACAAAAAAAGCAAAGGCGCGGTCACCCGCGCCTTCCCGGCATCACATCACTCGCCCTGTCGGGCCGGAGCGTCCAGCTCAAACGCTGTGTGCAGCGCGCGTACAGCCAGTTCCAGGTACTTCTCTTCGATCACCACCGAGACTTTGATTTCCGAGGTGGAGATCATCTGGATGTTGATACTTTCCTTGGCCAGTGCGCCGAACATACGGCTGGCAACACCTGCGTGGGAACGCATGCCCACGCCCACGATGGAGACCTTGGCAATCTTGGTATCGCCGACCACTTCACGGGCGCCAATTTCGCTCGCGGTGTTCTCCAGGATTTTCAGCGCCGCATCGTACTCGTTGCGGTGCACGGTGAAGGTGAAATCAGTGGTGTTATCGTGCGAGACGTTCTGCACGATCATGTCGACTTCAACATTCGCGTCGCTGATAGGGCCCAGAATCTTGAAGGCCACGCCCGGGGTGTCCGGCACGCCACGGATAGTCAGCTTGGCTTCATCACGGTTGAAAGCGATACCGGAAATGATTGGCTGTTCCATGGATTCCTCTTCATCAATAGTAATGAGGGTGCCCGGACCCTCTTTGAAGCTGTGCAATACGCGCAGCGGAACGTTGTACTTGCCGGCGAACTCCACCGCGCGGATCTGCAACACCTTGGAACCGAGGCTGGCCATTTCCAGCATCTCTTCAAAGGTGATCTTGTCCAGGCGCTGGGCCACGGACACAACACGCGGGTCAGTGGTGTAGACACCGTCCACATCGGTGTAGATCTGGCACTCGTCAGCCTTGAGGGCTGCCGCCAGGGCCACGCCGGTGGTGTCCGAACCGCCACGCCCGAGGGTGGTGATATTGCCGTGCTCATCTACACCCTGGAAGCCCGCTACAACTACCACGCGGCCCGCTTTCAGATCCGTGCGAATTTTCTGATCATCGATCTGCAGAATGCGCGCCTTGGTATGCGCACTGTCGGTGAGGATGCGCACCTGGCTGCCGGTGTACGACACAGCCGGCACACCGCGCTTGTTCAGCGCCATGGCCAGCAATGCGATGGTCACCTGCTCGCCGGTGGACACGATCACATCCAGCTCACGCGGCAGCGGTTGCTGGTCGCCACTGATTGCCTTGGCCAGATCGATCAGGCGATTGGTCTCGCCGCTCATGGCCGACAGCACCACCACCAGGTCATCCCCGGCATCGCGGAATTTCTTAACCTTGTCGGCCACCTGCTCGATTCTTTCGACAGAGCCGACCGAGGTGCCTCCAAATTTCTGTACGATCAAAGCCATTTCTAAGCCGCCTCAGCCCGTAAAGGGGCGCCTAATATCCAAATCCACCCGCACTGCATGGCCCGCGACTAGACCACGGGCCGCTTAACAATGCCTTAAATACCTGCCTCGACAAACGGCACGGTCAGGGCCAGGGCCGCATCCAGGGCACCGGCGTCAACACCACCGCCTTGCGCCATGTCCGGACGACCACCGCCCTTCCCGCCCACTGCCGCAGCGGCTTGCTTCATCAAATCACCAGCCTTGAGTTGGCCAGTCAGGTCTTTGGTTACACCGGCAACCAGAACGACCTTATCCTCATGGACACTGCCGAGCAGGATCACTGCGCGGCCGAGCTTGTTCTTCAACTGATCGACCAAGGCCAACAACGCCTTGCCGTCCTGACCGTCCAGGCGCGCAGCCAGGACTTTCACATCCTTGACGTCCACCGCAGCCGCCGACAGATCGTCGCCCGCCGCACTGGCCGCCTTGGCCTGCAACTGTTCCAGCTGTTTTTCCAGGGCACGGTTGCGCTCCAGCACGGCGGACAGCTTGTCGATCAGGTTGTCGCGGCTGCCCTTGACCAGGCCTGCCGCTTCCTTGAGTTGTTCTTCGGCGGCATTGAGGTAGGCCAGGGCCGCAGCGCCGGTGACTGCCTCAATACGACGCACACCGGAAGCCACACCGCCTTCGCTGATGATCTTCAGCAGGGCGATGTCGCCGGTACGGTTGGCGTGGATACCGCCGCACAGTTCCACCGAGAAATCGCCGCCCATGCTCAATACGCGCACGCTGTCGCCGTACTTCTCGCCGAACAGCGCCATGGCACCCTTGGCCTTGGCGGTCTCGATATCGGTCTCTTGGGTTTCCACGGCCGTGTTCTTGCGAATCTCAGCGTTGACGATGTCTTCCAGTGCCTTGATCTGCTCCGGCTTGATCGCTTCAAAGTGGCTGAAGTCAAAGCGCAGGCGCTGGCTGTCGACCAACGAACCTTTCTGCTGGACGTGATCGCCCAGCACCTGGCGCAGGGCTGCGTGCAACAAGTGAGTGGCCGAGTGGTTCAGCGCGGTAGCGTGGCGCACCTCGGCGTCTACCTGGGTGTCGACCGGCGCGCCGATCGTCAGGTTGCCCAGCACCAGCACACCGTGGTGCAGGAAAGCCCCACCGGTCTTGGTGGTGTCACGCACTTCGAAACGACCGGAAGTGGAGCTCAGGAAACCGCAGTCGCCGATCTGACCACCGGACTCGGCGTAGAACGGCGTCTGGTCCAGAACCACCACCGCCTCATCGCCTTCATTCAATACGTCTACCGACTTGCCATCTTTATAGATGGCAACGATTTTGGCCGCGCCAGCGGTGGCCTTGTAGCCGGTGAACTCGGTAGGCACGTCGACCTTGACCAGGGTGTTGTAGTCCAGGCCGAACGAGCTGGCGGAACGCGCACGCACGCGCTGGGCTTCCATTTCACGCTCAAAACCGGCTTCATCGATAGTCAGCTCACGCTCACGGGCGATGTCGGCGGTCAGGTCCATCGGGAAACCGTAGGTGTCGTACAGCTTGAACACCACGTCGCCCGGCACCACGGTGCCTTTGAGCTCAGCCAGGTCCTGCTCCAGAATTTTCAGGCCGTGCTCCAGGGTCTTGGAGAATTGCTCCTCTTCCGCCTTGAGCACGCGTTCGATATTGGCTTGCTGCTGCTTGAGTTCCGGGAAGGCTTCGCCCATCTCGGCCACCAGCGCGGCAACGATTTTGTAGAAGAAGCTGCCGGTGGCGCCCAGCTTGTTACCGTGACGGCAGGCGCGACGGATGATGCGACGCAGCACGTAGCCACGGCCTTCGTTGGACGGCAACACGCCGTCAGCGATCAGGAAACCGCAGGAACGGATATGGTCCGACACCACCTTGAGCGAAGACTGGCTTTCATTGGCGCAGCCAATGGCGGCGGCCGATGCGCTCAGCAGGTTGGTGAACAGGTCGATCTCGTAGTTGGAGTGAACGTGCTGCATCACCGCACTGATCCGCTCCAGGCCCATGCCGGTGTCCACCGACGGCGCCGGCAGCGGGTGCAACACGCCGTCGGCGGTGCGGTTGAACTGCATGAACACGTTGTTCCAGATTTCGATGTAACGGTCGCCGTCTTCTTCCGGCGAACCCGGCGGGCCACCCCAGATGTCGGCGCCGTGATCGTAGAAAATCTCGGTGCAGGGGCCGCACGGGCCGGTATCGCCCATGGTCCAGAAGTTATCGGACGCATACGGCGCGCCTTTGTTGTCGCCGATGCGAATCATGCGCTCGACGGGCACACCGATCTGTTGGGTCCAGATGTCATACGCTTCGTCGTCCGTCGCGTAGACAGTGACCCAGAGTTTTTCCTTCGGCAGCTTCAACACACCGGTCAGGAAGGTCCAGGCGAAGGTAATCGCATCCTTCTTGAAATAGTCACCGAAGCTGAAGTTACCCAGCATTTCGAAGAACGTGTGGTGACGCGCGGTGTAACCGACGTTTTCCAGGTCACTGTTCTTGCCGCCGGCGCGTACGCACTTCTGGCTGCTGGTGGCGCGGGTGTAGGCGCGCTTTTCCTGGCCCAGGAAGCAGTCCTTGAACTGGTTCATCCCCGCGTTAGTGAACAGCAGGGTGGGATCATTGCCTGGGATCAAGGAGCTGGAGGAGACACGGGTGTGACCTTGCTCTTCGAAGAAGCGAAGGAAGGCTTCACGGATTTCTGCGCTTTTCATTAGGTTCTTCCACGGAGGCTGCGGCCAAAGGCCAGTGCGCAACATCATCAGACGGAGCGACGGCAAAAGGCCGCATTATATCGGCCCTTTGCCGGTGGTACAGCGTGTTTATGCGATAGAGAGGCTCAATTGGACGGTCTGCAGGCCCATTTGCGCGAAAAATCGACGAATGCCTGCAGCACCTGCTCGATCTGCGCCCGGCTGACATCCAAATGGGTGACCATGCGCAGGCGTGGCGCGGCGCTCAACACGATCGCGCGCTCGGCAGCAAAGGCCTTCAAGGCGCTGGCCTGCTCGCCCATCTGCACGTAGACCATATTGGTCTGCACCGGCTCGACCGCGTAACCGGCCTTGCGCAGTTCATCGCCCAGCCAGCTGGCGTTGGCATGGTCTTCGGCCAGGCGCTGCACCTGATGATCCAGTGCATACAACCCCGCTGCCGCCAGAGAGCCGGCCTGACGCATGCCGCCGCCGACCATCTTGCGCAAACGCCGCGCCTTGGCGATCAACGCCGTGGAGCCGCACAACGCCGAACCAACCGGCGCACCGAGGCCCTTGGACAGGCACACCGACACCGAATCGAAATGCCGGGCAATCTCCCGCGCATCGACCCCCAGCTTGACTGCTGCGTTGTAAAGCCGCGCACCATCCAGATGCAGGGCCAGCCCGTGTTCATGGGTAAACGCTCGGGCCCGCGCCAGGTATTCCAGCGGCAGCACTTTGCCCTGCATGGTGTTTTCCAACGCCAACAAGCGGGTGCGAGCGAAGTGGAAGTCGTCCGGCTTGATCGCCGCCAGCACCTGATCCAGGTCGAGGGAGCCGTCCGCCTGCACGTCCAGCGGCTGTGGCTGGATCGAGCCGAGCACCGCGGCGCCGCCGCCTTCGTATTTATAGGTGTGGGCCTGTTGACCGACGATGTATTCCTCGCCGCGCTCACAGTGGGCCATCAACGCCAGCAGGTTGCTCATGGTGCCGGTGGGCACGAACAGCGCCGCTGCAAACCCCAGACGCTTGGCCAACTCGGCCTCCAGGCGATTGACGCTGGGGTCTTCACCGTAGACGTCATCACCGCACGCGGCAGTGGCCATCGCGTCGAGCATGCCGGGGGTGGGTTGGGTCACGGTGTCGCTGCGCAGGTCAATCACGGTCATGAAACGGGCCTCTGACGAATTGGGTAAGTCTTTCGTGAGTGATTACTGCGGGCAAAGCCGTGGAATATCAAGCCCCGTTTACAGTCAATCGAATACCCACCAAACAAACCGATCTAGGCTATCGATACAGCGATCGTGCAGTTTCTGAAAAACCATGTTAAAAACTCTCCGCCACCAGGGTTCTGGCGGCAACGTTCTCAGGGCGGGGTGTAATTCCCCACCGGCGGTAATTACACGCAATGTGTATAGCCCGCGAGCGCTTGGGGCCTTGAACTGCTTTGGCAGGACGGCGACAAGGTCAGCAGACCCGGTGTGATCCCGGGGCCGACGGTCATAGTCCGGATGAAGAGAGAACGGGATTGGCACCTAAGGGCCGCGCACTGACCTCATGCCCGCATGAAGCGTTCGCTCGTACCCTTAAATCCCATTCGATTCATAACGCCCTGTTTTTTTCTTAAACAGGAGTCAGAACATGCAACCCACCGCTATCGACAGCAAAAGCAAAAACCACCACGGCGAGCGCGTCGCGTTTATCCAGGCCTGCTGGCACAAGGATATTGTCGATCAATCCCGTAAAGGCTTCCTCGCCGAAATGCTCGTTCAGGGCTACCAGGAATCGGATATCGATTTCTTCGAAGTCGGCGGCGCCTTTGAAATGCCCCTGCACGCCAAGCTGCTGGCCAAGACCGGCCGTTACGCCGGTATCGTCGCCGCCGCACTGGTAGTGGATGGTGGTATTTACCGCCACGAATTCGTCGCCCAATCGGTGGTCAGCGGGCTGATGCAGGTGCAATTGGAAACCGAAGTGCCGGTGTTCTCGGTGTCCCTGACCCCGCATCACTTCCACGCCGGCAGCGAGCACCACGCCTTCTTCCACGATCACTTCGTGCACAAGGGCCAGGAAGCAGCGAAGACGTGCGCCGACACCCTGCACAAAGTGCGGGCGATCCGTCGCAGCGAGCCGCGTGCGGTAGCGGTCTAAACAACAGCGCCAAACACAATGTGGGAGGGGCTTGCCACCTCCCACATTTGGATCTCACCAGACCTCGGGAACTACGCCAATCCGGCATCCGTGGTCGGCACGATCAGAATTCCAGCCCGCAAACCATTCTTCACCTTCGGGTTGGGGAAGATGATACGAGCGCCCTCCTCCTCGATCACCCAGCGGGTCTTGGCCACGTCTTCGGCCAGCAGGTAGCCCTTTTCCAATTCCGAGAAGTTCTCCACGTCTGCCGGCAGGTGCAGCAGGAAGGCGTCGCTGTGCTTGATCACTTCGCGCGACACGGCGAACAGCTTAAGACCATCGAGGCTGTCCGTCTCCGGTTCCGCGCCTTCGATGATCTGCTTCAGGCGCAGTTCCAGACGCGAAACATTCACCCCCTGGTTCTGCCCGAACGGCCGCGCCTTGCCCAACTCCAGGGTGAACGCTTCAGCGTCCAGTTGCTCATAGGTGAATGCCGAGAAGGTGATCGAGGCCTTGTTCTGCATCAACACCGCTTCCATGCCGGCGGCGCGCAAGCGCTCAAGTTCACGGCGCGAATGCCGGCGCCCCTCTTTCCAGGGGTACAGGGCAAACTGTTCGATCTTGGAGCCGCGAATGGCCGTGTGCAGGTCGTAATGCAGGCGCGTGCGGTCAGGCAGGCTGAAGAAACTGCGGGCCAATTGCTCAAGCTCGGCGGCACGCATGGCTTCGGGGCCGATGTTTTTTTCATGACGGCCGTTGAACAGCCGGTTGATGTCCAGTTCAAGGTAACGCTCGCCGCGGCGCATGGCCTCGGGGTTGCCGAACAGGAACAGAATACGGGTGCGGGGTTTGATCTCGCCACGGGCGATGCCATGCAACAGGCGGTCGAGCAGTTCGATCGGCGCGGTTTCGTTGCCATGGATGCCGGACGACAGCAGCAGGTCGCTGCCATTGTCCCGGGCTTGCGGCGGACGCACTTCGAGTGCGCCCTCACTGAGCCAGCGCATCTGCACGCCGTCGACAGTCAGTTGAATTTTTTGCGCCGGTTCGCGACCGGCGAGGGTCAGTTCAAGCAGTTTGCCGAGGGCGAGCATACGCAGCTTCCTTAGTGGTTGCAGCCTGGGCCGTGGACGTGATCGTCGTCGTCACCTTCAACCTCAGCCGGTTCCATTTCCAGTTGCAGGCTCATCAGGTTGGTCGCCAGCGGACGCATCAGCAGGTTGGCGTACTCGGCATCGCCTTCTTCGACGTCCACACCGATCAGCAACTGGCCACGGCCGTCATGCTGGATCCAGATCTCCTTGCCCTGCCAGACCACGGCGACGCGGGTGCAGGAGGTTTCCAGCTGGGTGCCGTCGGTGTCTTCAAGGATCAGTTTGAGGGTGTCGGTGTCGGTGGTCATAGATATAACTCTCAGCCGTGCGGCGTTAATTGATCTGGAAAGGATAAACCGAGCCCAGTTTAAGGATTTGCGTCAGTTCATCCAGTGCCGTCCGGCACTCAAGCAGCAATTGCGGGTCAGCCAGGTCGGTTTCACGCAGGCTGTCGCGGTAGTGCTTGTCGACCCATCGGGTCAGCGTGTCGTACAACGGCGCGGTCATGATAACCCCTGGGTTCACCGCCGCCAGTTCCGTTTCGTTCAACGCCACACGCAAACGCAGGCACGCCGGGCCGCCGCCGTTCTGCATGCTTTGCTTGAGGTCGAACACCTTGACTTCGCGGATCAACCCACCGGAGGCAGTCAGCCCTTGTAGGTAGTGCCACACGCGCTCATTGGCGCGGCATTCTTCCGGCACGATCAGCAGCATCGAGCCGTCAGGACGGGTCAGCAACTGGCTGTTGAACAGGTAGGAGCGTACCGCGTCCTCGACACTGACCAGCGCCCGCGGCACGCACACCGATTGGAAGTTACCGCCCAACTTGCCCAACTTGCCTTGCAGCTCGGCGAGCATCTGGTCGGTATGGAGAAAGGCATCCTCGTGATAGAACAGCACTTCGCCGTTGCCCACCGCGATCACGTCGTTGTGGAACACACCGGCATCGATCACCGCCGGGTTTTGCTGGGCGTACACCACTCCGTCTCTCTTCAGGCCGTGCAGACGGGCCACCGCCTGGGAAGCTTCGAGGGTCTGGCGTGCCGGGTATTTCTGCGGCGCCGAATAACGCGGGTCGAAGGCGCTGCGACCGAACACGAAAAACTCCACGCCCGCCTCGCCATAGTCGCGGCAAAAACGCGTGTGGTTGGCGGCGCCCTCATCACCGAACTGCGCCACCGCCGGCAACGCGGCGTGGTGGGCGAAGTGCCTGGCGTCGGCAAACATCGCGCCGAGCACGCGGCTGGTGGTGGGGTGTTCGATGCTGCGGTGGTACTTGCAGTTGAGGTTGGCGGCGGTGAAGTGCACGCGACCGTCCGCGGTATCGGCGCTGGGGCTGACCGTGGCAGCGTTGGCCACCCACATGCTCGAGGCCGAGCAACTGGCGACCAGCAACGGCATGGCCTGCTTGGCGGCCTGCTCGATCACTTGCGCGTCGGTGCCACTGAAACCGAGGTTGCGCAAGGCCGCCACGTCGGGGCGTTCCTGGGGTGCGAGCACGCCTTGCACAAAGCCCATGTCCATCAGGGCTTTCATTTTTTGCAGGCCCTGCAACGCCGCCTCCCTTGGATTGGAATGCTGCTGGCTGTTGCTCTGGGACGCGACGTTGCCGAAGGACAAACCGCCGTAGTTATGGGTCGGCCCCACTAGACCGTCAAAATTGACTTCATAGGATTTCATCGGCGAGGCTCCACGAACATCTGTTTTTATAGGCATCAGTAGCTATCAGGACAACCGCACACCGGGGGTCAACGCAGCCGGCAATACCAGGCTCGGGGTTTCCAGCGAGGCCACCGGGTACGCGCAGTAATCTGCCGCGTAATACGCACTGGCGCGGTGGTTGCCCGAGGCCCCTACCCCACCAAACGGCGCGGTGCTGGCGGCGCCGGTCAGCTGTTTGTTCCAGTTGACGATGCCGGCGCGGCTTTCCAGCCAGAATTGCTGATAGCGCGCTTCGGAATCGGACAGCAAGCCGGCGGCCAGGCCGTACCGGGTGTTGTTGGCCTCGGCGATCGCCGCGGCGAAATCCGCGTAACGGATCACCTGCAACAGCGGGCCGAACAGTTCTTCATCCTCGCGCTCGGCTACGCCGGTCACGTCGATGATGCCGGGCGTGAGCAAGGCCGCCTGATCCCGGGGCTGGGTCATTTCCAGCAACGCGACAGCGCCATTGGCCAGCATCAATTCCTGGGCCTGCATCAAGGCTTTGGCCGCCGCCAGGGAAATCACCGAGCCCATGAACGGCGCTGGTTGTTGATCGAACGCACCCACTTCAAGCGTCGCGCTCACCGCCACCAGCCGCGCCAGCAACGCATCGCCCCAGGCGCCTTCCGGCACCAGCAGGCGACGGGCACAGGTGCAGCGCTGGCCGGCCGAGATAAACGCTGACTGGATAATGGTGTAGACCGCCGCGTCGACGTCGGCCACTTCGTCGACCACCAGCGGGTTGTTGCCACCCATCTCCAGGGCGAGAATTTTGTCCGGACGCCCGGAGAACTGCTGATGCAGATGGTTGCCGGTGCGACTGGAACCGGTGAAGAACAGACCGTCGATGCCCGCATTCGCCGCCAGCGCGATGCCGGTTTCCCGCGCGCCTTGCAGCAGGTTCAACACGCCCGCCGGCAAGCCGGCCTCGATCCAGCATTGCACGGTCAGCTCCGCGACTTTAGGGGTCAACTCGCTCGGTTTGAACAGCACCGTGTTACCCGCCAGCAAGGCCGGCACGATGTGCCCGTTGGGCAAATGCCCCGGAAAGTTGTAAGGGCCGAACACCGCCACCACACCGTGGGGTTTGTGGCGCAACACGGCGGTGGCGTCGCCCAGGGGGCCGCTCTTCTCGCCGGTGCGTTCACGGTAGCTTTGCACCGAGATCGCGATTTTGTTGGCCATGCTGGTGACTTCGGTGGCCGATTCCCACAGCGGCTTGCCGGTTTCCTCACCGATGCAGCGGGCGATTTCCTCGGCACGGTTCTTCAGCGCGGCGGCGAAGGCTTCGAGCACGCCGATGCGTTCTTCCAACGGCCGACTGGCCCACGCCGGAAACGACTGGCGCGCGGCCTGCACGGCCGATTCAACCTGCTCGGCGGTGGCGCCATTGCCCGCCCACAACACCTGCTGGGTCACGGGGTTGCGCGACTCAAACAGCTCACCCTGGCCAGCCAGCCAGCTACCTGCGATATACAGAGAATTCATTATTTCGACTCCCGAGCAGCGGACAACGGTACGGCGCGTACTTGATCACCCACCACCAATTGCAGACGTTTGGCGGTCTGTGGGTCGACCACCAGGGTGCCCGCGGCCAGACGGGCGGGGGCGGCGGTGATGCGGCAGTCTTCGCGCTTGCGGTTATGGATCAGGAACGGCGTGGCGTCGTCCCCCGGCGTACCGATGGCCAGCACCAGCGATTGGCTGTCGCGCACCGCACGGATCTTGCCGGTCTCACACTCCACCGCCGGGCCGGCGTCGAAGATATCGACATAGCCCTGATAGCTGAAGCCTTCACTCTTGAGCATGCTCAGCGCCGGCTCGGTGTCCGGGTGGACCTTGCCGATCACATTGCGCGCATCTTCGGAAAGAAAGCAGCTGTACAACGGAAACTTCGGCATCAGCTCGGCGATAAACGCTTTGTTGCCCACGCCGGTGAGGTAGTCGGCCTGGCTGAATTCCATCTTGAAGAAGTGCCGGCCCAGGCTTTCCCAGAACGGCGAACGCCCGGCATCGTTGGACACACCGCGCATCTCGGCGATGATTTTGTTGCCGAACAGCTGGGGAAATTCAGCGATAAACAGCAGGCGTGCCTTGGCCAGCATGCGGCCGTTAAGTCCGGTGCGGTAATCGGCGTGCAAAAACAACGAACACAACTCGGAATTACCGGTGAGGTCGTTGGCCAGAAACAGCGTCGGAATCTCGCGGTAGATATTCAGCTCCTGGGAGGCGCTGACGGTCAGGCCGACCCGGAAGTTGTACCACGGCTCACGCAGGCCGACGGCACCGGCGATGGCCGAAATACCCACCACGCGGCCTTCGTCGTTTTCCAGCACGAACAGGTAGTCGGCATCACCGCGCCCGGCCTCGCCGCGAAAGGTTTTCTCCGCCCAGCCCACGCGGTGGGTCAGACGCTCTTCGTTGGCCGGCAACGTGGTGAGGCCGGTGCCGGTGCTGCGCGCCAGATCAATCAGGGCCGGTAAATCGCTGCTGCGTACGGGACGAACGATCATGCTATCTCCTCGAACGGGCCGCTGTTGTCAGCCACCCGCGACACTCTGTTTTAGACCGCGACCAGGCGCACACTCGCGCCTTCGCCAACACCCAGGGCTTCGGCCGCGGCCAAGTCCAGGGTCACCGGTTTGCCGGGCGCGTAGTCCAGTTCCAGCATCACCGCGCGGTAATCCTGCAACTGGGCGTTGCTCACCAGGTACTGGCGGCCAACCCCCTTGACCATCTCGCCGATCTTCACCGGCACCACACGGCTCTGGGCGATGGAGCGAATGCCCGAGACCCGTGCGTGCAGCGTCGGGCCGCCGTCAAAGATGTCGATGTAGTGATCGGTCTCAAAGCCTTCGCGCATCAGGATGTCGAAGGTGATCTGCGCACGCGGGTGCACCTGGCCCATGGCTTCCTGGGCTTCGTCGGGCAACAGCGGCACGTAGATCGGGTAATGGGGCATCAGCTCGGCGAGGAAGGTGCGGCTTTTCAGCCCGCACAGGCGCTCGGCGGCGGCGTAGTTGAGGTCGAAGAAGTTGCGGCCGATAGCGTCCCAGAACGGCGAATCACCGTTCTCGTCGCTGTAGCCGACAATCTCGGTCACCACCGAATCGGCAAAGCGCTCGGGGTGGCTGGCGACAAACAACAGGCGGCCACGGGAATTGAGTTCCGACCACGGCGAACCGACCAACTCCGGCACCACATAGAAGCTGGTGAGCAGGCTGTTGCCGGTAAGGTCGTGGCACTGGGAAAGCACGTGGATCTTGTTGTGGATCTTCAGCTCGCGGGAGGCGTGCACAAAGGTCTCGTTGCGGAAACTGTAGAACGGTTCCGAGTAGCCGGCGGACGCGACGATGGCCGAGCAGCCGGCGAGCTTGCCGGTGTCGGTGTCTTCGAGCACGAAGAAATAGCTTTCTTCGCCGTTGAAACTCACCTCGGCCGCGAAGGACGCTTCGCTGGCGGCGATCTTGTCGCTCAGGCGTTCCACATCGTCCGGCAAGGAGGTGACACCAATCGGGCTGTCCGCAGCCAGACGCTGTACCTCGCCCAGATCAGCCATTTGCGCGGGGCGCATCACCAGCATGGTGTCACTCCTTAACTCGAAAAACCTACAGGAAAAAATGCCGGGCACAATCGCGAACCAGTGAGGCCTGGTGTGGGAGCGGGCCGGGCACAAAAATTTGGGCGCGATGCCCAATCACGTGAGCATCGCGCAGTCCATCAGCCTTGCGTCAGCGTTTTTACCGCACGCTCGAAACGATCCAGACCTTCGTTGATGTCCGCCTCGTCCACCACCAGGCTCGGGGCAAAACGCACCACGTCGGGGCCGGCTTGCAGGATCATCAGGTTTTCTTTTTCGGCCGCGTTGAACACGTCCTTGGCCTTGCCTTTGAAGGCGTCGCTCAGCACGCAACCGATCAGCAGGCCCATGCCGCGCACTTCGGTGAAGATGCCGTACTGTGTGCCGATCTGCTGCAAGCGTGCCTTGAACAGCTCGTGCCTGGCTTTCACACCGGCCAGCACCTCAGGGGTGTTGATCACGTCGATCACCGCTTCAGCCACCGCGCACGCCAGCGGGTTGCCGCCGTAGGTGGTGCCGTGGGTGCCGACCACCAAGTGCTTGGCCAGTGCTTCGGTGGTCAGCATCGCTGCAATCGGGAAGCCGCCGCCCAGGCTCTTGGCGCTGGTGAGGATGTCCGGCGTCACGCCGTAATGCTGGTAGGCGAACAGGTGGCCGCTGCGGCCCATGCCGGTTTGCACTTCGTCGAACACCAGCAGTGCGTCGTGGGCGTCGCACAGCTCGCGGGCACCTTGCAGGTAGGCCAGTTCGGCCGGCAATACGCCGCCTTCGCCCTGGACCGGTTCCAGCACCACCGCGCAGGTCTTGTCCGACACCGCCGCCTTGAGCGCCGCCAGGTCGTTATAAGGGACGTGGGTGATGCCGGTGATTTTAGGCCCGAAGCCGTCGGAGTACTTGGACTGGCCACCGACGTTGACGGTGAACAGGGTGCGACCGTGGAAGCTGTTCAGGGCGGCGATGATCTCGTACTTCTCGCTGCCGAAACGGTCGAACGCCACGCGACGGGCCAGCTTGAACGCGGCCTCGTTGGCTTCGGCGCCGGAGTTGCAGAAGAACACTCGCTCGGCAAACGTGGCGTCGATCAGCTTATGGGCCAGGCGCAGGGCCGGCTCATTGGTGAACACATTGGAGACGTGCCACAGCTTGTTGGCCTGTTCGGTCAACGCACCGACCAGCGCCGGGTGGGCATGGCCCAATACGTTGACCGCGATGCCGCCGGCAAAGTCGATCAGCTCGCGACCGGCCTGGTCCCATACGCGCGAACCTGCGCCACGCACGGGGATGAAGGCGGCAGGGGCGTAATTGGGCACCATGACCTGGTCGAAATCGGCACGTTGCACCGGGGCTTGCTCAACGGACATCGGAGTCTCCTGAAGAGGAACGCCCGCCTGGAACTGGCGGGCGATGCAGGGATTGTAAGGACAGTTTTCAGCGCGGCCTTGCCGCCAAGCGACAACTTCTTATAGCGCAAACCCGCGTTTTTGGCGGGTTTACGCCAATGCGACATATAGCGTCGCAATGGCGCAGTTTAAACGCAGTGCGGCCAGAGAGGCAGAGGCACACGCGGTTGATTTAGTCCCCAGGCACTAACTATCTGCGCCCCGAGGCGCCCTGCGGCTTGTTTTGATCTGCGTGACTCCACTCACCGAAGGATCAGCCCCATGGCGCCCCCCGTTATTCAACGTCTTACCCATGCCACCGCCGCCGCGCCTGTCGGCGTGCACGGCGCACTGCCCGACTGGCTGGGCAACGCCAGCGCAGCCAGGCGCCAGGCCCTGCGCGACACGCCCCCGCTGTTTGCCGATTGGCATACCCGTGCCAGCCGCCAACGGCAGATGCCGCTGCGGCTGGCGATAGCGGCAAGTTGGACCGCGCACAACCCCGTCGACAGGGCATTGGACACACTGCAAACCCCACAGCAATTTGCCGCGCCCCGGCTGCAGCAAGCGCTCCAACAGCGCTTTGGCATCGACGCCGACGTCCACACCACCTACCTGCGCCTGTACACGCGCCTGACCACGCCACTGCTGCCGCTGCCCACCGGTGGCGCAAGCGTGTGGACCGTGTCGCTGCTGGACGCGGTGCTGCACAACTTCGATGAGGCCGAAAGCGCACCGAACGCCTACGCGCCCGAGTCGACCTTCATCACCCAACCCTCCGCGAGCGGGCAGTTCACCTTGTTGCCGGCCCTTCGCCGTGTGCTGAGCATCGAACAGTTCGTGCGCCTGTGCCGCGAACTGGACATCGGCGCGCATTACCAGCGCTACCTCAAAGACTTTTTCGGCTTCAACGACGCTGCCGCCCAGGCCACCCTGCGCCGCAACGTCATCCACAGCCTCAAAGCCGAGGCCCACGCCAGCCTGCACCTGGCGCGCCTGAAAAAGCAGGTGAGCGACTCTGCATTCCATACACTCCAAGGCCAACTGCAAGGCCTCGACGGCATGCTGTTGCAGGGCCAACCGCTGCTCAGCCACGACTTGAGCCTGATGGGCGCACCACTGGCCGGTATCGTGCTGTTCGCCGCCGACCTGGAGCGGCACCACGATGCCGTGCCCGTCGTCGCGTACATCCCTGGCGACCCGCAGGCGCCGCTCGCGTATTACCCCAGCGGCACCGCGTTCATGCTCGACCTCACCGCCAAACTGCGCAGCGCCGACTACCAGACGTTCTTCAGCCGCTTCGTCAGACATGAGCACCGCGGCTACTTCTTTGCCGACCTCAACAACCGACTGTCACAGGTGGCCTGGCACAAACCGGTCGCCGGCGACCCGCGCCCGGCGTGGCGCGAGCGACCGGTGGCTGAACCCAACCTGCAGTTTTTCGCGAGCAAAATCAGCGGCGACCTGTACGAGCACCTGTATGAAACCAAGCTCAACACGCTGCTCAATGACGCGCGGGTGATCGCCGTCTCCACCGCAGATGCCGACAGCCAGGCACGCTGGCAGCGCTGGAACATTCTGCAAAAAGTCGCCAAGGCCATCCTGGAAGTCGCGGCTTTTATCGCCACCCCGTTCATTCCGCCGCTGGGCCTGCTGATGCTCGGCTATACCGCTTACCAACTGCTTGACGACGTCTTTGAGGGCATTGTCGATTGGGCTGAAGGGCTCAGACACCAAGCGTTTGCGCACCTGGTGTCGATACTTGAACAGATGGTTCAACTGGGCCTGTTCGCGGTCGGCGCACCGATTGCCGAACAGCTGCTGCGCCAGGCACTGCCCCCCCAACTGTGGGCATTTTTCGACAAGTTGACTCCGGTAACCGCCAGCGATGGCAAGACCCGCCTGTGGAAGCCCGACCTGCAACCCTACGCCCACACCGTCGAGCTGCCCGACACCTCTCGCGCCAACCGCGAAGGGCTGCACCCCCACCAGGGCAAACAGATCCTGCCCCTCGACGGCAGACATTTCGCCGTCGAGAAGGATGCCGGCAATGCCTTCCTGCAACACCCCACGCGCCCGCATGCCTACCGACCACGTCTGATGGGTAATGGCAAAGGCGCCTGGGTGAGCGAAGCCGAGCAGCCGTTGAGCTGGGACAGCACCACCCTGCTGCGCCGCCTCGGCCCGCTCGCCGATGGCCTCAGCCCTGCGCGTCTTGAGCAGGCCCGCCGCATCAGCGGCACCGACGACGCGGCATTGCGCAGCATGTACCTGCAGCGCCAGGCGCCGCCGCCACTGCTGAGCGACACCCTCAAGCGCGTCAAGCTCGATCAACAGTTGCAAGACTTCATCGACCAGATGAACAGTGACGACCCGCAGGTCTTTGGCAAAGCCGACGCCCAGACCCAACTCTGGCTGCTCAGCAACACCACACTCTGGCCCGACGCCAAGACCCTGCGCGTACTGGACGCCGAGGGCCAGACCCTGTGGGAACTGCCTGGCCGGGCAAACGCGGCCGTGGTGCAGGTGCACCAAGCGCAGCTGAAAAATGGCGACTTGCTGAAAACCCTGCTGGAAACCCTCGACGAACCCGAACGCAAAACCCTGCTCGAAGAACCCTTCGGCACGCCCGTCGCCCAGCCCCATGTGCGCGCGGCCAAGCTGCGCAAACGCCTGGCCGGCAAAGCCGAGGAAAAACGCTTCGCCCTGTTCGATTCGCGCTACCGCGCCCTGGAGCACACCGACAATCCGCGCCTGCAAAAAATCATCGACACCACCCCCGGCCTGCCCACCAGCGCGGCCGAAGAAGTCTTGCGCGAGGCCAGCGGCGAGGCGCTGCTGGAGATCGACCAGGGCAAAATGCCGCCGGCCGTGCTCGAACGTGCGCGCTGGGCGGCGCATCACGTGCGCATCAGCCGCGCATACGAGGGGTTGTATCTCGCTTCGGTGGACAGCAGCGACACCCACCGCCTCGCCCTGCACTCCCTGGAAAACCTGCCCGGCTGGTCGCCGCAGGTGCGTCTGGTGGTCACCGACTACACGCGCACCGGCCACGTGCGCGACGCCATCGGCGCCCTTCAAGCGCCGATTCAACGCACATTGGTGCGCACCGTCGACGGCGCGTACGTGCCGGAAGATCACAAGGGCACGCTGTTCGCAGCAACCGACTTCTACACCGCCGTGCTCCAGGCCCTGCCCGACGCGCAACGCGACGCACTGGGCATTCATATCGGCCAGGGGCCGTTACTGCGCCAGACCTTGCGCGCCCATCCCCTGCCACGGGACACCCTGGGCGAGCTGCTGGCCGAGGCGCCGTTACGCAAACCGACCTATGACCCGACACTGTTGCGCTTGCCAGGCGGCATGGAGGGATATGAGGCGACCCCCGGCCCCAGCGGGCAGCTGTCGCTGGAAGCGCGACTGCACGAGCTTTACCCCAGCCTGACCTCGAATGAAGTGACCGAGGCCCTGAACGCCCTGCGCAGCCATCCGGGATCGCCGCTGCAAACCCTGCAGACGCTGAAAAACGAGTTCCTGCAATTAGAGGCCGACCTGAACGCCTGGCATCACGACACCCCGCACACCTACCTGGACACGACCCTGGCGCTCAACCCCTCGGTGATCGAGGCACAGCGGCACAATCGCCTGCGCTGGAAACAGGAGCTGATTCGCGCCTGGCGCCATGAAACCGAAGAAGACAACTACTTCGCCAACCCGCACGACAACGGCTATCGCTTGCGCCTGAACCGCCCGATTTACGGCGACCTGCCGACGCTGCGAGCCAACTTCGAACACGTCTCCCGCCTGGACCTGAACAGCTACGTCTCGACCCGAGGCACCCAGGCCTTCCTCGCGCAATTCCCCAGACTGCGCAGCCTGACCGTCAGCGATATCGCCCTGCGCGCACTGCCCACCGAGGTCACCTCGATGGCCCGCTTGAATGAACTGACGCTGCGCAACTGCGCCATCAAGCTGACGGCCCAGACCCGTGAACACCTTGCCGGCCTGAATCAGCTGAAAAAACTCGACCTCTATGCCAACCCGCTGACCCTGGCGCCCAACCTTGAGAACATGGCCGACCTGCGCACGCTGAACCTGAGCCAGACCGAGATTTCGCAATTTCCCGACGGCCTGCTCGAGCGCTCGCACCTGACCCTCGCCGACCTCAGTGACAACCAGATCCAGACGCTGCCCGAGGCTCTGTTCAGCCTGCCCGCCGATCGCGCCGAAGCCTACGACATGTCCGGCAACCCGCTGTCGCGCGCCGCGCTGGAACGCGTCAAGTTCCACTGCCAGGACACCGGCGAACACCTGGGCGCAGATGCCGGTATCGAAGAGCGGCGTCGCGTGCATGAGCTCTATCCCACCTTCACCGACAAGCAGGCCAGCCGGTTTATTTTCAAGCTGCCCGGCGGCCTGGACGACGCAATGCCCGCCCTCACCCAACTCAAAGCCGACTACGAGCGCCTGCAAACCGACCTTGAACACTGGGCGGTAAATGCACCCGAGCACCATCCAATCACCAACGCGCCGTTGGAGCAGCAAGCGCGTGCGCAGCAACAGGTCACTCGCCGGGCCTTGAAAACGTTGCTTGAGGAGTGCTGGCGACGGGAAACCGCGCTGGATGAGGACCAAGAACCGCTGCGCGATGCCCATGAACTGATTTGCAGCGATCCGATCCTGGGGGATCTGCCGGTGCTCAATGTCGACTTCAACCATGTGTCCAGACTTGAGCTGCGGGGCGAGGAAACCACGACCCTGCCGGTCGGGTTTCTCGAGCGTTTCCCTCAACTCGAAACCCTGATGATTCACCGCTACGCCTTGCAGGACATTCCATTGGGGGTGTTCAGCCTGACCAAGCTCAAGAGCCTGATCCTGTCACGCAGCCACGTGCGCCTGACGCCGACCAGCGCCGACGCCCTCAGCGGCCTGGACACCCTTCAATACCTGGATTTGAGTGACAACCCGCTGGGCATCACGCCCGACGTCAGCCAGATGCCGCACCTGAGCGCCTTGATGCTGGAAAATAGCGGCCTGACCGAGGTGCCGCACGGCACTTTCAGTCGGCGCTCGCTCGCTCAACTGAACCTGAGCGATAACCTGATCACCGAGCTGCCCAGCGATATTCTTGAGGTGCCACCGGACCTGGCCGACGGTTTTGACCTCAACGGCAACCCGCTCACGCCCGCGACCATCGCCATGCTGCGCCCGTACTACCGGCGCACGGCGGTCGACTTCGGCGTGGTCGAGGTGTCGTTGGACGCGCAGATGAACCCAGGGCCGCCCCCGATGGATGTCTCCGAAGACGAGATGGAGCCATGACGGGCCGTTCAGCCGCGTTCGGACGGCACCGATGACAATTCGAAGGGGCTGCTGCTGCGCCGCTGGTTGCGGTCTTCACGCGGGGTGGCGCCGAAGAAATTGCGGTAGGCGCTGGAAAAGTGCGGCCCCGAGGAGAAGCCGCAGGACAGGCCGATCTGGATGATCGACTTGCTGGTTTGCATAAGCATCTGGCGGGCCTTGTTCAGGCGCAATTCCAGGTAGTACTGGCTGGGCACGCGGTTGAGGTATTGCTTGAAGATCCGTTCCAACTGTCGTCGCGATACGCAGACATGCTGGGCAATTTCGTCGGTGGTCAGCGGCTCTTCGATGTTGGCCTCCATCAACAGCACCGCCTGGGTCAGCTTTGGATGGCTGGAGCCCAGGCGGTTTTGCAGCGGGATGCGCTGGCGCTCGCCGCCTTCACGGATGCGTTCCACCACCAGTTCTTCGGATACCGCACCGGCCAGTTCAGCGCCATGGTCGCGGGCGAGCACCGCCAGCAGCAGGTCAAGTACCGACATGCCGCCGCAGGCGGTCAGGCGGTCACGATCCCAGTCGAACAAGTGGCTGGTGGCGATGACCTTGGGGAAACGCTCGGCAAAATCGTCCTGCCAGCGCCAGTGCACCGCGGCGCGGTAACCATCGAGCAGACCGAGTTGGGCCAAGGGATAGACCCCCGCCGACAAGCCACCGATCACACAACCGGCGCGCACCAATTGCTTGAGCGCAGTGCTCAGTTGCGAGCCGATCACCGTCGGCGGTTCGTCGGCAAGCAGGAACAGCTTCTGCAAGCCGTCGAGCTTGCCGGCCCAGGGTTCACCCGGCAATTGCCACGCGCCGTCGGTGGCAGGTTCAGCGAGCAGAAACGACAGTTCATACACCACGTCCGGATGCACCCGCTGAGCAACGCGCAAAGCCTCCTCAGCCAGCGCAAGCGTGAGTGCTTTTGTGCTGGGCCAAATCAGGAAACCAATTTTGTGGGCGGTCATGTGGGAGCTATCCGAAGCAAAGAACGGTAATGAAGACAGGGGCTAATGCTAGCCCGTAAACCAACACAAATCTCAAAACATCTGGATATCTGACTGGGGTGCCGGCTTTTTCTGGTCGGGGGCCGCCTCGCTGCCCGGCGCGGGGCAAGCCCGCTCGCAAAAAAAGCCCGCACAGGCTTATTTCAAGCTGCCGGACAAAAACTGCTGCAACCTTTCGGACTGAGGGTTCACCAGCACTTCACGCGGGTTGCCACGCTCTTCAACGATGCCTTTGTGCAAGAACACCAGTTGGTTGGAGACTTCACGGGCAAAGCCCATTTCGTGGGTCACCACCACCATGGTGCGGCCTTCCTGGGCCAGGTCCTGCATCACCTTGAGCACTTCGCCCACCAGCTCCGGGTCCAGCGCCGAGGTCGGTTCGTCGAACAGCATCACCTCCGGTTCCATGGCCAGGGCACGGGCGATCGCCACGCGCTGCTGCTCGCCGCCGGACATGTGGCCGGGGAACGCATCCTTACGATGGCCCACGCCGACTTTGGCCAGGTAGTGTTCGGCCTTTTCACGGGCTTCTTTTTTCGACACGCCCAACACGTGCACCGGGGCTTCCATCACGTTTTCAAGCGCGGTCATGTGCGACCACAGGTTGAAATGCTGGAACACCATGGACAGGCGCGAACGCATGCGTTGCAGCTGTTTGGGGTCGGCGGCCTTCAGCGCGCCGTCCTTGTTGGCCACCAGCTTGAGCTCTTCGTTATTGAGCAGGATCTTGCCGGCGTGGGGTTGCTCCAGCAGGTTGATGCAGCGCAAAAAGGTACTTTTGCCCGAACCGCTGGAACCGATGATGCTGATCACATCACCGGCCGCAGCGGCCAGGGACACGCCTTTGAGCACTTCATGACTGCCATAGCGTTTATGCAGGTCTTGGACTTCAAGCTTGTACATGCGGTCGGTTCTCACAAAAACAGGTGGTCAGTCGTTGAGCAAGCGCCCGTGTCGCAGCGCATCGCGCCCCGCCACCTTGGCCAGCCAGAAACCCGCTTGGGCATAACGCAGCCGTTCAACGGCAAACAACACCCCCGAGGTGCCCGCGCAGAGGATGCTCACGCGGTCGTCCAGGGGGTCAATCACTTCAAAAATCGCGTCGCCCTTCTCAACCCACTCGCCGGCTTTACGCAGGTAACTGATCACCCCGGCGTGGGGTGCGAACAACAACTCGGTGCCTTCGAACGGCATGCCTTCGCACGCTTCAAACTGCGGCGCCGGCCATTGGCCCTTGATCAGGCCCTGCTCGGCGAGGAACGCAAGGATGCCTTCGGCATGGAAAATCGCCTCATCGCGGCCGGTGTCGGCCTGACCGCCCAACTCGAGGGTCGTGGCCAGGCACGCCAATGGAATCTGTGCCTCGGGAAACAGCCGTGACAGGCGCAACCAGGGCAGCGAGCAGGCTTCGTCGAACGAGCTGCCGCCGGAATCTTCCGCCAGCAGGCCGACCTTCACATTCAAATGGGCCGACAGCGAACGCCACTGAGGCCAGTGCTGGGGCAGCGCGTACATGTGCAGCGCGGCTTCGGCGTCGCAGTGCAGGTCGAGGACGATATCCGCCGTGCAGGCGTGGCTCAGCAGGATGCGTTGCATGCCTTGCAGCTGGCTGCTCGGTGCGGGCAACCCAGTGAGCGCATCGCTCATGGCCTGGCGGATCATGCCCACGTTGGCGTGCGGATCATCGCCCAGCTTGCCTTGCAGCAGCGCCGCGACCGGCTCGCTCAACTCGACGAAATCGCGGTTGAAATTCTTGCCGCTGCCCACCTCGAAACGCCCCTGGTGGCTGCCTTGCAGCAACTGGCCCAGGCCCATCGGGTTGGCCACCGGCACCAGCTCGATCACCCCATTGAGGGCGCCTTGCTGTTCCAGTTCGGTCAGGCGTTTTTTCAGCTCCCAGGCGGCGCGCATGCCGGGCAGTTCATCGGCGTGCAGGCTGGCCTGGATGTAGGCCTTGCGCTCGCCACTGCCAAAGCGGAATACGCTCAGTTGACGCTCGCAGCCCAAGTGCCCCCAGGGCAGCAGATGATCGATACGTTCCATATCAATGCTTCCGTGGAGCCAGGTAGCTCAGCCAGCGGCGCTCGGCCAACTTGAACAGGCGCACCAGGATGAAGGTCAGGCACAGGTAGAACACGCCGGCGGTGATATAGGCTTCGAACGGCAGGTAGAACTGGGCATTGACCGTGCGCGCGGCACCGGTGATGTCGATCAGGGTGACGATGGACGCCAGGCTGGTGGTCTGCAGCATCATGATCACTTCGTTGCTGTACTGCGGCAGCGCACGACGCAAGGCCGACGGCAGCAGGATGCGGCGATACAGTTTATAGCGCGACATGCCCATGGCCTTGGCCGCTTCGATCTCGCCATTGGGCGTGGCCTTAAGGCTGCCGGCAATGATCTCGGCGGTGTAGGCGCTGGTGTTGATGGCAAAGGCCAGGCACGCACAGAAGGTGGCACTGGACAGCAGCGGCCACATGAAACTCTCGCGCACCGCCTCGAACTGCGCCAAGCCGTAGTAGATCAGGAACAACTGCACCAGCATCGGCGTGCCACGGATCACGTAGGTGTAGAGCCACGCCGCGCCGTTGACGAGCGGCTGCTTGGACACGCGCATCAAGCCCAGGGGCAGCGCGGCGAGCAGGCCGAAGAACAGCGAGATGGCGAGCAGTTTCAGGGTGGTCAGCAAGCCGCCAAGGTACAGCGGCATGGCCTCCCAAATGACGTTGTAGTCGAAGATCATAGATCAGCCGCCCTTACGCCTACCGAGTAGCGCTTCTCAAGATGACGCAGGGCCAGCAACGACACGCTGGTGATCACCAGGTACATCGCCGCCACTGCGAGGAAGAAGGTAAAAGGCTCGCGGGTGGCGTCTGCCGCCTGCTTGGCCTTGAACATCATGTCTTGCAGGCCCACCACCGAAATCAACGCGGTGGCCTTGGTGAGGACCAGCCAGTTGTTGGTGAACCCAGGGATCGCCAGCCGGATCATCTGCGGCACCATCACCCGGAAAAACACCTGGAAGCTGCTCATGCCATACGCAAGGCCGGCTTCGGCCTGGCCCTTGGGGATGGCCATGAAGGCGCCGCGGAAGGTTTCCGACAGGTAGGCGCCAAAGATGAAACCCAGGGTGCCGATACCGGCTGCCAGGGGGTTCAAGTCAATATAGTCGTCATAGCCGAGCATCGGCGCGACGCGGTTAAGCAGGTCCTGACCGCCGTAGAAAATCAGCAGGATCAGCACCAGGTCGGGGATCCCGCGGATCACCGTGGAGTACAAGTCACCCAGCCAGGCCAGCCAGCGCACCGGCGACAGGCGTAACGCGACCCCGATCAGACCCAGAACAATGGCCAGGGCCATGGACGACAAGGCGAGCTGAAGCGTCAACCATGCGCCATCGAGGATGACGGCCCCGTAGCCTTTCAACATGATTCAGGTCCTCGAAAAGGGGGATGAAAAAATGGCGCAAACTTCAGAGTGTTCTGTTGCTTGCGCCATTGTGGACTGACAGCTGCGAGTACTTACAAGGCGGCGGGTGTATCAGCGCCGTAAATATCGAAATTGAAGTACTTTTTCTCGATTTCCTTGTACTTGCCGTTGGCACGGATCGCCGCGATCGCTGCGTTGATGCGGTCCAGGTTTTCCTTGTCGCCTTTACGTACCGCGATGCCTACGCCGTCGCCGAAGTATTTGACGTCGGTGAACGCCGGGCCGGTGAACGCGTAGCCTTTACCGGCCGGGGTGTCGAGGAAGCCTTCCTGCAGCAGGGTGGCATCGGCCACGGTGCCGTCGAGGCGACCGGCTTCCACGTCCAGGTAGATTTCATTCTGCGAGCTGTAAGGCACCACGGTGACGCCTTTAGGCGCGAGGACTTCCTTGGCGAAACGGTCGTGGATCGAACCGCGCTGTACGCCGATCTTCTTGCCTTTGAGTTCGCTCAGGCTGTCGCTGACCGCTGTGCCTTCCTTCAACACCAGACGCGCGGGGGTCAGGTAGTAGCGGTTGGTGAAGTCCACGGATTTCTTGCGGTCTTCGGTGATGGACATGGACGACAGGATTGCGTCGATCTTGCGCACTTTGAGCGCAGGGATCAGGCCGTCGAACTCTTGCTCGACCCACGTACATTTGACCTTCATCTCTTCGCACAGGGCGTTGCCGATGTCGTAGTCAAAACCGACGATGCTGCCATCCGGCGCCTTGGAGGCAAATGGAGGGTAAGCCGCTTCGATACCAATTTTCAGGGGCTTGCCTTCAGCGAAGGCCTGCATGGACAGCACGGACAGCGCCAGGGCGCCCAACAGCACGAGTTTCTTCATCTTGGGACTCCATCGGTATAGGGCAAAACAGCAGTATGAGCCATGGCCCACGATGCGGCGAAGGTGAAACCGAATAGCGGCGCTGCGTCCTGCGCAGATTCAACGGTCTGCGACGACGAGCGAGTGATCGGCATTCTAACGACAGGCCGGAAGCCGATATTTCCTCAATGCGACAACAATTTACAGAAGCACCGAGAAAGCAGTTCCAGCTCATTGACAGCCTCCGAGTTTTATGCAGAGGCAAAAGACATTAAACCTGTAGATGCTGCAAATTGCGGGCCTATTATTCGCAAACCCTTCTAGCACGGCAAGTGTGGCGTTTAATCTAATTGGCGAGGGTGTCTAAAACGCGGTTTTTCGGGGCACGGACGTAGCGCTTTGCCTCATGTTTGGGCAGAGGGTTACACATTTGCGCCGCTCGGTAACAATCAGAAACCTCCTACGTGATAAACCGATATTTATTGGCCTACCGGGAGAAAGCAAATGCAGGTGGGGCTTACCCCTTGGCGCTAACCGGCTGTAGAGCCCTGTCACAGGAACTCCCCAGGGGTTTTGAGCGCATGAAAAAGCCCCACCCGGCTCACACCGAATGGGGCTTTGTCTGACCCGCTTCGCCTTAGGCGGCGTTCATGGTCTTGTGGGTTTCAATCAAATGCGCCACCACGCCCGGGTCGGCCAGGGTGGAGATATCGCCCAGCCCGTCGTATTCCGCCGTGGCGATCTTGCGCAGGATGCGACGCATGATTTTGCCCGAACGGGTTTTCGGCAAGCCCGGTGCCCACTGGATCACGTCCGGCGAAGCGATTGGACCGATCTCTTTGCGCACCCAGTTTTTCAGCTCCAGGCGCAGCGCTTCGTTGGGTTCTTCGCCATTTTTGAGGGTGACATACACGTAGATGCCCTGCCCCTTGATGTCGTGCGGCACACCCACCACCGCCGCTTCGGCGACTTTAGGGTGGGCCACCATGGCGCTTTCGATCTCGGCGGTGCCCATGCGGTGGCCGGACACGTTCAATACGTCATCCACACGCCCGGTGATCCACCAGTAGCCGTCTTCATCGCGACGGGCGCCGTCACCGGTGAAGTACATGCCACGGAACGTCTTGAAATAGGTGTCCACAAAACGATCATGGTCGCCGTACAGCGTACGGGCCTGGCCTGGCCACGAATCGAGGATCACCAGGTTGCCTTCGGCGGCGCCTTCGATGATGTTGCCCAGGTTGTCCACCAATGCCGGCACCACACCAAAGAACGGCCGCGCCGCCGAACCCGGCTTGAGCGCATGGGCGCCTGGCAGCGGGCTCATCAGGGTGGCGCCGGTTTCGGTTTGCCACCAGGTGTCGACGATCGGGCAACGGGATTGGCCGACGTTCTTGTAGTACCAGTCCCACGCTTCAGGGTTGATCGGCTCACCCACCGAACCGAGCAGGCGCAGGCTGCTGCCGTCCACGCCTTCGCAGGCGGCGGTGCCCGACGCCATCATGGCGCGGATCGCGGTCGGCGCGGTGTAGAGGATGTTGACCTTGTGCTTGTCGACGATCTTGCCCACCCGGGTAATGTCCGGGTAGTTCGGCACGCCTTCGAACAGCAGCGTGGTCGCGCCATTGGCCAGCGGGCCGTAGACGATGTAGGTGTGGCCGGTGACCCAGCCGACGTCGGCGGTGCACCAGTAGATTTCGCCCGGACGGTAGTCGAACACGCGCTCGTGGGTCAGCGCCGCGTACAGCAGGTAACCGCCGGTGGTGTGCTGCACGCCTTTAGGCTTGCCGGTGGAACCGGAGGTGTAGAGGATGAACAGGGCCTCTTCGGCGCCCATTTCTTTGGGCGCACATACGGTGCCCGCCACTTTCATCAGGTCTTCGTACCAGATGTCGCGGTGCTGGTTCCACTTGATCGTGCCATTGGTGCGTTTGCACACGATGACTTTCTGGATGCTGCTGGTTTCCGGGTTGGTCAGGGCGTCGTCGACGTTGGCCTTGAGCGGAATTTTCTTACCGGCGCGGATACCTTCGTCAGCGGTAATCACCACCTTCGACTTACAGTCAATGATGCGACCGGCCAGGGCCTCCGGCGAGAAACCACCGAACACCACGGAGTGGATCGCACCGATGCGGGTACAGGCCAGCATGGCGACCACGGCTTCGGGGATCATCGGCATGTAGATCGTCACCACGTCGCCGCGGTGCACGTCCTGGCCGCGCAGGGCGTTGGCGAACTTGCAGACTTCTTCATGCAGCTCGCGGTAGGTGATGGTGCGGCTCTCGGCAGGGTCATCGCCCTCCCAGATGATCGCCGCCTGATCGCCGCGCTCGGCGAGGTGACGGTCCAGGCAGTTATAGGAAACGTTCAGGGTGCCATCAGCGAACCATTTGATGTCGACATGGTGGTCATCGAAAGAGGTCTGCTTGACCGCGGTGAAAGGCTTGACCCAGTCAAGGCGCTTGGCTTGCTCACGCCAGAAACCATCGGGGTTGACCACCGACTGCTGGTACATGGCCTTGTAGGTCGCCTCATCGGTCAGCGTGTTGGCTGCTACTTCGGGGCGAACGGGGTACAGGGAAGCCGCACTCATCTTTCTTACCTCGGTGACATAGTTGTTGTTGTATGGCCCAGTTGTAGCCGGGGTGGGCCTATAGAACCATTCGACGATGGTAGTAACAAGACCCTACAAATTGCCCTGCTATCCCGCCCGCCCCTCTGGCCCGCGCCCTGCGCGGCTTTGCCCGCCTGCAAAAAAACCTCTGACACGGGATTGTTACAAAAACCGCCAATAGTGTTTATCAAAAGCACGGGTATATGAATATAACGCCCGGGCCTAGAATCAACTCCGCCCACCAAGGCACCGTGATTTACACGGCAGTGATTAACAACGTAACAGCCCCCACGAAGGCACCGTTAATCCAAACTTCCCAACTTTTAAGTTACACACGCGGCCTCATAAGGGCCCCGTGCCCCCTTTCGCCCTGAAGAAGGTAAGTAAAGAAATGAAAGCTCTCGTAGTTATGGCCCTCAGCAGCTTGTGCGCCACCGCCGCCCTGGCCGACGAAGCCCCGACCGAGCTGGCCGGCCAGAACGCCCCGATTGTGGAGGACTACACCTATAGCACTCACTTGGACGTCGCCAAAGTACTGTCCATGAGCACCGTACCCGAAGTATGCGAAGTTGTACCGGTGAAGATGGAATATGAAGATTCCCAGGGCAAACGTCACATTCTTAATTATCACGTCATGGGCAATGGTTGCTCTAACGGGTAATAACGTCCCCGTGCAAGTTGCCCCTGAAGTTGTTCGCCGCAAGAAATCGTTCTTGCGGCAAAGTCCCAGTCTCTGTTATCGGCCCTGCCTCGCGGCTTTCATAAAATGCCGAGCAGGCTTGCCGGTGGTTCGATCATCCGGCAACCCCCAGTACACCAGACCTGCGCATAACAGGCAGAACGGCGCCAACGCCAACATGCCCAGGTACGTATTGCCGCTTACATCGTTGATGTAGCCCACCAGCAACGGCGCCACCATCCCACTGAGCTGCCCCACCGTGTTCACGGCGGCAATCCCCCCGGCGATAGCAATGCCGGTGAATGCCTGCTGGGGAATCGTCCAGAAAATCGGGATGGCAATGAACACACCGGCCGTGGCCAGTACCAGGAACGAGGTCAGCAGCACGTAGTGCTCGTTGAAGTAGCACGCGGCGAAATAGCCCACGCCACCCACAGACATGCACAGCCACAGGTACTTGCGCCGCTCACCGGTGGCGTCGGAACGCCGCGTGACGATGATCATGCCGATGGCCGCGACCAGATAAGGCAGCGCGGTCAGGAACCCCACCGTTACCTGGCTTTTTATCCCCGAGGCGCTGATCAGGTGAGGCATCCAGAAATTGAGCCCGTACCCGGTGAGCTTGATCATGAAATAGATCACCGACAGCACGGCCACCTGCCGCGTAAAGATCACCTTGAGCAACGACGCCTGGATCGGCCTGAACTGCTTCTTATCGTTATCCAGGTTGCGCTGGAGCAAGTCCTTTTCATCCTGACTCAGCCACCGCGCCGACTGAATATCCCGGTCGAGCCGGAACAGCACCACCACCCCGAGGACACTGCACGGCAGCCCGGACAGGATGAACAACCAATGCCAGCCCGCCAGCCCGAGAAAACCGTTCATGTACTCGAGGATGATGCCCGACACCGGCGCACCCAGCACACCGGCCAGTGGGATCGACAGAAACCAGATGCCATTCATGCTTGCCAGGTTCTTTTTCGGAAACCAGCAGGCCAGATAGAACAACAGCGCCGGACCAAACCCGGCCTCCATCACGCCGATCAGAAAGCGCAGGAAGTACAAGGTGTATTCGTTGTAGGCAAACACCAGCGCCCCCGTCGCCAAGCCCCACGACACCATGATGCGACAGATCCAGCTGGGCGCCCCATAGCGCTTGAGCCCGTAACTGCTCGGCACTTCGAACAGCACATACCCAAAGAAAAAAATGCTCGCGGCGAACCCGTACGCCGCATCCGACAGGCCCAGGTCCGCCTGCATCTGGGTCTTGGCGAAGCTGATATTGATCCGGTCAAAATAGGAAAACAGAAAACACACAATTGTCAGCGGCAAAATCCGCCAGGCGATGCGTCGGTAGAGCAACAGTTCATCGATCCCGGCAGGGTTCAGGGCAGTGCTTGGCGTTGCAGTCGTCATGGTATGTCTCCGTCATTATTGTTGTTGGAGAGTGTTAATTTCCGGCCACGCACGGCAGCCGGCTGGAACGTCAGCAAGCCGGTCACGGACAGCTCAGCTCACCCACACGATAAGGGCCGCAACGCGAAGCGGCTCGGCCACACCGCCATTGCAAGCATGGCTTCGTGCCGGTCACAGAGATCGGCCGTCGAAAAGCCCATCTCAACGCACCTCCTCTGTGCACGCTAGCCGGCGTAATTCGTCAAAACTGCCGAGACGCCCAAGGAACGCACTGGCCGCCACGGTGTAGGGGTTGGCAAGCCACACCTGGCCTGGCCCGGAGCGACCAGGAAAATTGCGGTTGATCGCGCTCACGGTCACCTGGTCTGCACGCGTGGAAGACCCCGGACCGCAGTTCGCGCAAGCGCCGCAGCCGGGCATGATCATCTCGACGCCCAGGCGCTCGAAGGTGGTCACGTAGCCCTGCTCGACGCAGTAGTCGCGCACCGCCAACGTGCCATATTGCAGGAAGAGCCGGGTGCGCTCATGCAGCGACAATCCATGTGCCAGGCCCCAGGCCAGAACCTCGTGGTAATAGTCAAAGTCCTCGCGCTTGCCCGCGGTACAGGAGCCGCCGTAGGCAATGTCGACGAATACAGGCCTCTCGAGCGTGGCAAGGGCTACGGCGTTTCCCGGATCGCCGGGCGCAGCGACCATCGGCGTCAGGCGCGAGCAGTCGATGCCCAGCCGCACTTTGTATTCGGCCTGCGCATCACTGAATAACCAGGGCTCCAGCTCAATGGCCACGGCGCGGCGTTCAAGAATGAAATCGACGGTTTTCTGGTCGGGCTCCACGATGCCAGTGAACCCGCCCAGCTCCGCCACCATATTGGTCAAGGTGGCTCGCTCATCAATGGACATGGCGCGCACCGCTTCGCCGGTGTATTCGAACACTGCGCCAATCCCATGGCCCTGACGGATGAACGTCGAGCCCAGCAACTCAAGCACCACGTCCTTGGCGGTTACCCCAGGCGCAAGTCGGCCATTGAGCTCGACACGGATAACCTCGGGCATCCGACAGCGGATGTAACCGGTGGCCCAGCTGTTGGCGATGTCCGTGGCGCCGGCCCCAAAGGCCAGGCAGCCCAGCGCACCGGAGTGCGGGGAATGCGAGTCGGTGCCCACGACGACTTGGCCGGGCAGCGCGTACTGCTCGGTCATCAACGCGTGGCAGATGCCCTCCGAGCCAGGGCCGTCACGCAATGCACCGTGCTCGATCACCGGGTAGCGCCGCACAAAGGCGTCATGGGCGCAGGCCAACCCACCTACCGCAGCGAGCAGGTTGTCACGCACATGGGCCGCACTCTGGCTGGCCAGGATAAGGTGGTCTTGAAAGGCAATAATTTCATCGGGACGCACCAGCGCCACGTCGTCACCAAAGGCGTCGTGCATCAGGTGCGCACACATCCCGGTGAAGTAATCGTGGCTGAACCGCCAGTCCGCCGAGATAAACACGCCATCACCTTTGACCACCGCATTAACAGGCTCCAGACGTCGGCGCTCGATGATCTTTTCGATCAGCGTCAGGGGCCGGCCGCTCGGGAGGCGGTTGAACACTTTGGCATCACACGGGGGCAACCGGGTCTTGCTGAACGGCAACAGACCGCCTGCGCGGATCACCGCCTGCGTCACCGCATCGCGCCCGATGAGGAACTCTTCTATATCGATGGCTTCACCGGCGCGGATACGCTCGATCAAACCGAAATCAGTCGAGGTATAAATCCCGATGTTGTCGCAGTTCTGGCGATAGATGCGCTCGAAACTCTCGGCAATGATCAACCGGATACCGGCGGACTTTTCCGCCAGCGGGCTGGACTCGCGCGAAGAACCCTTGCCATAGCGCTTGCCCGCCACCGTGACCGCGAACCCGCCCGCCTGAACCGCGAAGTTGCCGATCGGGCAGACGCCTTCGGCCTTGAACCCCACATAGGGGAACTCACCCAGCCGCGCGTCGTAGGTCATCATGACCACCACAGGCGTGATTTCGTCGGTGGAAATATCATCACGCAGCGGCAGCGCATCGGCCAGCGTGATGTCGCGCCCCTGTAGCTGGGCACGAACAGCTTCGCTGTGGCGGGATAAAAATAGGACGCGTCCTTCAAAGCGCAGGGGTGTTTTAGTCATAGGCCCTCTCCTGTCTGAGAGCGATACTAACCAGCGACCTGTTTAACGGTAGTGATCATTGCTCAGCACACCCATCACCAAATAGCGGTGCTCCATGCAATCAATCTGGCGATTTGACCCCACTTCCCTGAAGCTCTTCATAGCTGCCTGCGAACTGGGCAGCATCGCCCGCGCCGCCGACAAGGAAAACATGGTGGCCTCGGCGGTGAGCAAACGCATTGCCGAACTCGAAGACGCCGTGGGCACTGCGTTGTTCTATCGCCATAAAAAAGGCATCACCGCCACGCCCGCCGGCCAGTGCCTGCTGAAGCACGCCACACGGGTGGTCGATGATTTGTTGCAGATGAGCGCGCAACTGTCCGACTTCGCCCAGGGACAACGCGGACATATAAGGATCGGC
The DNA here is from genome assembly GCF_023148575.1 of Pseudomonas sp. EYE_354. Lineage (NCBI taxonomy): Bacteria > Pseudomonadati > Pseudomonadota > Gammaproteobacteria > Pseudomonadales > Pseudomonadaceae > Pseudomonas > Pseudomonas sp. EYE_354. The sequence continues at coordinate 1,446 of NZ_JAHXNQ010000018.1, read as the reverse complement.
GCGAATCGCTCCAGCATCATCCAGTTCCTGCCCCATGACCTTCGCGCCTTCCGCACGGCGCACCCGGCTATCGAAATAGAGCTTGAGGAACAAACCAGCGAAGAAGCCGTGGCGTCGGTGCTCGGCAATCGAAATGACGTGGGCATCGGCACCGGCCTGCTCGACGCCGCAGCGCAAGGCCTGGAAGTGCATGATTACCACGCGGATGAATTGGTGCTGGTGGTGCCGATGGGCCACCCACTGTCGCGGCACCGCGTTATCGCCTTTTGCGACAGCCTGTCGTTCAGCCATATCGCGCTGCACAAGGACAGCCCGCTGTATCGCACGCTGGAGCAGGCCGCCCGCAACGGCAGCCAGGCGATCAACTACGAGGTGCATGTTAAAAGCTTCGACGCGGTGTGCCGGATGGTCCAGGCCAACCTGGGCATCGCCGTCATCCCGAGAAAAGCGGTCAGCCACGCCGATGGGCCCGGTCTGGTCAGCATCCGCCTGAGTGACAACTGGGCGTCCCGGCGTTTTCACCTCATCAGCCGGCCGACGCCCTACCAGTCGGCGGCGTGCCGAAGCCTGCTGCAGTTTCTGCGCGCTCAGTTACCCGGCCAGGGGCACGCCGATTGATCGACTGGCAGCGCAGGCACCGGGGCCGGGCAAAGGCCTGCTGACATTCGGCCACCGTCCGTCAAAAAATTCCTGCCCGCCAACCCCTGTAAACCCTCGTTGCGGCTCAAAAAGCCGTGATTTTGTGTGCGCGCCGAGACCATCCGCCGCAACACAGCGGCGATTTTTTCCCTATAATGCGCGGGTAAATCGGGCCTGCAATATCCCTTTACACAGGGACGAAGAGCCAGACCTGAGGCCTCCGCTGGAGCAAACACGCACCGCTCCGCACCTCAAGCCTCACGCAGAGTACCCGTAACCCCATTGCGTTTAATGCCTGCGCTAGCTGCTGCAACAAACGATTCCTTAAGATCCACCGCGGCCCTGGGCCGTGTGAACACCCAACCATCCGGTTTCACACGGGCACCTTGAGCCCTCACGCAGGAGACGACACGTCATGCTGAGCTGGGACGAATTCGACAAAGAAGAAGAAGGCGAAGTAGCCGCTAAAGGCGCCAACGCCGGCCACGCCACCGAAGCCAACATGGACCGCCTCGACGGTGCCGGCGCCGCTGCCGCCATTGAAGCCCGCGCCGTCACCGCCAACGACTCGGCCGCCATCGTGCGCGCCAAGGCCGCCCTGGACAAACTCGACGTCGCCGAAGGCCTCGCCGAACTCGAAGGCGCCTCCGCCCGTGTCGCCGTCGACGAAAAGCGCATGATCAACTGCCGCGCCGACCTCAACCAGCTCGTACCCTTCAAGTACGACTGGGCCTGGCAGAAGTACCTCGACGGCTGCGCCAACCACTGGATGCCGCAAGAGGTCAACATGACCGCCGACATCGCCCT
>NZ_JAHXNQ010000017.1:0-122651 GCF_023148575.1 Pseudomonas sp. EYE_354 | reverse complement strand
TTCTTCAACAACTTCAACCACTTGCGCTTCAGATCTCTCTTCAGCGGGAGGCGAATTCTACAGCGTTACACGCTGCTGTCAACACCTCTTTTTCAACTTCCTTTTGGCTTCGATGAACTGAAGCACCTTACTGCCGAAAACCGCTTAACTCATTGTTTACCATAGAGTTTTCCGTTTCGACTGCGCCGGAAGTGGGGCGAATTATAGGCTTCCAGAATTTGGCGTCAACCATTTATTTGGTTTTTCTATCAAACTAACGAAACAGATTAAAAAACCACCAACATAGCCATCTATATATAGAAGAGACCCCCTAGACCACCCCAGCACCTCTTAGCGCGTCCACATGCAACGACCCCAAGCCCAATACCCTCTGTAAGACCTTAGCCGTATGTTCGCCCAACAAGGGAGGTGCACTTCGATACTCTACCGGCGTCTTTGACAGGCGAATTGGGCTCGCAACCTGAGGCACCATCCCTGCTAATGCATGAGGCAACTGCATCGCCAATCCGCGCGCCTTGACCTGAGGGTCGGCAAACACCTGAGCAAGATCGTTGATCGGCCCACAAGGCACACCCACTTGTTCAAGCTGCGCCACCCACTCAGCCGTTGTCTTGAACACGGTAGCCTGGCGAATCAACGGAATCAGCAGCGCACGATTGGCCACCCGCACCTTATTAGAAGAGAAGCGCGGATCATCCGCCCACTGCGGCTGACCGGCCACCTCGGCGAACTTGCGAAACTGCCCGTCATTACCCACCGTCAGGATGAAGTCACCATCGGCCGTGGGGAAGTCCTGATAAGGCACGATATTCGGATGAGCATTACCGAGGCGCTTTGGCGAGACACCTGTCGTCAGGTAATTCATCGCCTGATTAGCCAGACACGCCACCTGCACATCAAGCAAGGCCATATCGATGTGCTGCCCGCCACCGTCATGATCTCTATGCGCCAGCGCAGCCAGAATGGCCACGGTCGAGTAGAGACCCGTAAGGATGTCAGTCAATGCCACTCCCACTTTCACCGGGCCAGCACCGTCATCACCTTCGGGGCGACCGGTCAGGCTCATGAGCCCGCCCAGCCCCTGAATCATGAAGTCATAACCCGCACGCCCCGCATACGGCCCTGTCTGCCCAAAACCGGTGATGGAGCAGTAGATCAATTCAGGATTGATCTCCTTGAGCGAATCGTAATCAAGCCCATACGCCGCAAGCCCACCTACCTTGAAGTTCTCGATAAGGATGTCGGACTTGGCCGCCAGATCCCGTACCAACTTCTGCCCCTCGGGTCGCGTAAAGTCGATAGTCACCGACTCTTTATTCCGATTGGCCGACAAGTAATACGCTGCCTCACTGGTATTTTCGCCATAAGCATCCTTGAGGAACGGCGGCCCCCAGGCGCGCGTGTCGTCGCCATTACCGGGACGCTCCACCTTGATAACCTCAGCCCCAAGGTCCGCGAGAATCTGACCAGACCAGGGGCCGGCCAATACTCGCGACAAATCCAATACTCGCAAATGCGAAAGCGCGCCCATGCCCCTGCTCCTATTAATAGAACGCCTGAAGACCGGTCTGCGCACGCCCCAGAATCAAAGCGTGTACATCGTGGGTACCTTCATAGGTGTTGACCACCTCCAGGTTCACCAGATGACGCGCCACACCGAACTCGTCGGAAATGCCGTTGCCGCCCAACATGTCCCGCGCCATACGTGCAATGTCCAGGGACTTGCCACACGAGTTGCGCTTCATGATTGAGGTGATTTCCACTGCGGCCGTGCCTTCATCCTTCATGCGCCCCAAGCGCAAGCAACCTTGCAAGGCCAGCGTAATCTCGGTCTGCATGTCGGCCAGCTTCTTCTGGATCAACTGCGTCGCCGCCAAGGGTCGGCCGAACTGCTGACGATCCAGGGTGTACTGGCGAGCGGTGTGCCAGCAGAACTCTGCGGCACCCAGCGCGCCCCACGAGATACCGTAGCGCGCAGAATTAAGGCAGGTGAACGGCCCCTTTAAGCCACGCACATCCGGGAAGATGTTTTCCTCAGGCACGAATACGTTATCCATCACGATCTCACCGGTGATAGAGGCACGCAGGCCAACTTTGCCGTGTATTGCCGGTGCACTCAGGCCTTTCCAGCCTTTCTCCAGCACAAACCCACGGATATCGCCGGCGTCGTCTTTACCCCACACCACGAACACGTCCGCGATCGGACTGTTGGTGATCCACATCTTCGCGCCGGTCAGGCTGTAGCCACCGTCCACCTTGCGCGCACGAGTAATCATCGCGCCGGGATCTGACCCATGGTCAGGCTCGGTCAGACCAAAACAGCCGATCCATTCGCCGGAGGCCAGCTTCGGCAGGTACTTCTGCTTCTGCGCTTCGGTACCGAACTCATTGATCGGCACCATGACCAGCGAAGACTGCACACTCATCATCGAACGATAACCAGAGTCGACGCGCTCAACCTCGCGCGCAATCAACCCATAGCAGACGTAGTTCAGGCCGCTGCCGCCGTACTGCTCGGGGATCATCGCGCCCAGCAGGCCGGTTTCGCCCATCTCGCGAAAGATCGCAGGGTCGGTCTTTTCATGACGGAAAGCTTCGAGTACACGTGGCGCCAGTTTGTCCCGGGCAAATTGCTCAGCACTGTCGCGCACCATGCGCTCTTCTTCGGTGAGCTGTTGATCCAGCAGCAGCGGATCGATCCAGTTGAAGCTTGCCTTGCCAGCCATGAATAAGTCCTCGCAAAGAAAATCAGATGTCGTGGAGGGAGCCTAGGCCGCGAACGCGAGGAGAGCAAACGAGGTTTCCGCATAGGCTTGTGCTAATTTCTCACTTCGTAACACTAAAAAATGCGAAATATGGCTTTAACAAGTGAGAGCACGGTATATGCGCAGAAAAATCCCCAGCACAACCGCCCTTGTCAGTTTTGAAGCGGCAGCCCGCCACGAGAGCTTTACCAAGGCGGCCGTTGAGCTCTCCATTACACAAGGCGCCATCTGCCGACAGATCGCCAGCCTGGAGGAGTTTTTGAGTGTCGAGCTGTTTCGGCGCTCGCGACGCGGCGTAAAGCTAACGGAGGCTGGGCTGTCTTATAGTCGAAGAGTCGCAACGCAACTGGACGCTGTTGAGCGTGACACCCTGTCAGTGATGGGGCAGCAAGGCGCGAACACCATCGAGTTGGCCGTTGTACCCACCTTTGGGACGCAATGGTTAATCCCTCGCCTCAAGGACTTTCAACGGCGGCACCCAGAGGTGACGGTCAACCTTACGAACCGAACGCGACCTTTCCTGTTTGCAGACACTGAGTTTGACGCCGCGATTTACTTCGGCGATGCCGACTGGTCCGGCACAGAGTCCCACCGACTCATGGGAGAAAACCCCGTACCCGTGTGCAGCCCTCGACTTCTGGGTAAGCGCAAGCACTTCACCACTCAAGAGATCGCGCAGCTGCCACTGCTGCAGCAGACCACCCGCCCATACGCCTGGCGTCAATGGTTCAATGCCCAGCAATTGAACATTGCTCGCGACATGACAGGCCCACGTTACGAGCTATTCTCGATGCTGTCCCAGGCCGCGATGCATGAAATGGGCATCGCGCTGATCCCACCGTTCCTTATCCAACAGGAACTGGACGAGCAACAACTGGTGATCGCAAACCCGGAAACACTGAGCAGCTCGAAGGCTTATTACCTGATGATTCCTGACAGAAAAGTGGAGTCGGCCTCTCTGCATGCATTCAGGGACTGGCTGATTGACCAGTCGCGGAGCTACAGCCCCAGTAGATAAAGGACAAAGCAAATATTGATTCTGTAGTCAGCTAAATAATAAGCCTACAGATATACGTATATGTCGCATTTAAGCAGACTGTACCTATCGTCTTAAAAGAAGGCTTAACCCCATGATTTTCGTAGCTTACAGCGACGCCCGCGAGCCAATACCCGACTATTCACATCACCGATGAAAAAAGACACCGCCACGCAGATAATCTCCTTAATTAACTGTATTTAAAGGGATTATTTTTCATTATTGCGACAATCAGTCACAGGGTGACTTGTAGTTAATTTTTCGTCACCCATCATAATCCCTTGAAGGCCATAAAGTTCGCCTGCAAAATGCCGCGCCCCGCTGTCATTTCAGCGGGATCGTGCTGATCGGCCGCCCCAGTTGCGCCACTCGCGGCGCACTGGCCTTTTTACAAAAAGATCAAAAGCAAAAAGATCATGCAGGAGATTTGACGTGCACATTGGTGTTCCTCTCGAAACCCAGACCGGTGAAACGCGGGTGGCTGCCACCCCGGAAACCATCAAGAAGCTGATCGGCCAGGGCCATAAGGTCACTGTACAAAGCGGTGCCGGCCTTAAAGCCAGCATTGTCGACAGCGCCTATGCAACGGCAGGCGCGACCATTGGCAGCGCCAACGATGCGTTTGGCGCCGAGCTGATTCTTAAGGTGGTTGCACCCAGCGACAGCGAGCTGACGCTGATTAAAAGCGGCACCGTGTTGGTGGGCATGCTCAATCCGTTCAGCAACGAAACCATCGCCAAGCTGGCCGAGCGCGGCATCACCGCCTTCGCCCTTGAGGCTGCGCCACGCACATCCCGTGCCCAGAGCCTCGACGTATTGTCCTCACAGGCGAACATCGCCGGCTATAAAGCCGTGTTGCTGGCCGCTCACCACTACCCACGTTTTATGCCGATGCTGATGACCGCCGCCGGGACCGTGAAGGCCGCACGCGTGCTGATCCTCGGCGCTGGCGTGGCAGGCTTGCAGGCCATCGCTACGGCCAAACGCCTGGGCGCAGTGATCGAAGCGTCTGACGTGCGTCCCGCCGTGAAAGAGCAGATCGAGTCCCTGGGCGCCAAGTTCGTCGATGTGCCTTACGAAACCGACGAAGAACGCGAATGCGCCGTTGGCGTCGGCGGTTACGCCCGCCCGATGCCCGCCAGTTGGATGCAGCGCCAGGCGCTTGCCGTGCACGAACGCGCCAAGCAGGCCGATATCGTTATCACCACCGCACTGATCCCTGGCCGCAAAGCGCCAACATTGCTCAGCGCCGAGACCGTCGCGCAGATGAAACCCGGCTCGGTGGTCATCGATCTTGCTGCCGCTCAGGGGGGCAACTGCCCGCTGACAGTTGCCGACCAGGTGGTAGTGGAAAACGGCGTGATTATCTGCGGCCCGACCAACCTCGCCGGCGCCGTCGCCGCCGACGCGTCGGCCTTGTACGCGCGCAACCTGCTGGACTTCCTGAAACTGGTCTTCACCAAGGAAGGGCAGTTTGAAATCAACCTCGAAGACGACATCGTCGCCGCGTGCCTGATGTGCCGCGACAGCCAAGTCATCCGCAAAAACGCCTAAGCAGGGATTCAGACGATGGAAGAGCTTATCTCCCCCGGTATCTACAACCTGATCATCTTCGTGCTGGCGATCTATGTCGGTTATCACGTGGTCTGGAACGTCACCCCAGCCTTGCACACTCCGCTGATGGCCGTGACCAACGCCATTTCCGCGATCGTGATCGTCGGCGCCATGCTCGCCGCTGCCCTGACCGTGACCCCGCTGGGCAAGACCATGGGCACCCTGGCCGTAGCCCTGGCGGCGGTCAACGTCTTCGGCGGCTTCCTGGTTACTCGCAGGATGCTTGAGATGTTCAAGAAGAAAGCGCCCAAGGTTAAAGAAGAGGTGCAGAAATAATGAGCATGAATCTGGTAACGACGCTCTACCTGATCGCGTCGATCTGCTTCATCCAGGCCCTCAAAGGCCTGTCGCACCCCACCACGTCGCGTCGCGGCAACCTGTTCGGCATGCTCGGCATGGCGCTGGCGGTGCTCACCACCGTGGGCCTCATCTATAAGCTCGGCGCTGAGCTTGCGACGGCCGGCATCGGCTACGTGATTGTCGGCCTGCTGGTCGGCGGCACCGCCGGTTCGATCATGGCCAAACGCGTTGAAATGACCAAGATGCCGGAGCTGGTGGCGTTCATGCACAGCATGATCGGTCTGGCCGCGGTGTTCATCGCGATCGCTGCGGTGGTGGAGCCGCAATCCCTGGGCATCGTCAAACACCTGGGCGACGCGATTCCTGCGGGGAACCGCCTGGAGTTGTTCCTGGGTGCGGCCATCGGCGCTATCACCTTCTCTGGTTCGGTGATCGCCTTCGGCAAGCTCTCGGGCAAGTACAAGTTCCGCCTGTTCCAGGGCGCACCGGTACAGTTCGGTGGGCAACACAAGCTGAACCTGATGTTAGGTCTCGCGACACTGGGCCTGGGCCTGGCGTTCATGTTCACCGGCAATCTGACTGCTTTTGCGCTGATGCTGGCCCTGGCGTTCGTGCTCGGCGTGCTGATCATCATCCCAATCGGCGGCGCTGACATGCCAGTGGTCGTGTCGATGCTTAACAGCTACTCCGGCTGGGCGGCGGCGGGCATCGGCTTCTCGCTGAACAACTCGATGCTGATCATCGCCGGCTCCCTGGTGGGCTCGAGCGGCGCGATCCTGTCGTACATCATGTGCAAGGCGATGAACCGCTCGTTCTTTAATGTGCTGCTCGGCGGTTTCGGCAACACGCCGGATGCCGCAGGCCCGGCGGGCTCGAAAGAGGCGCGCCCGGTTAAATCCGGCTCGGCTGATGACGCGACCTTCTTGCTGACCAACGCCGACACCGTGATCATCGTTCCAGGCTACGGCCTGGCGGTAGCACGAGCCCAGCATGCGCTGAAGGAATTGACCGAGAAGCTGACCCATCGCGGTGTGACCGTGAAGTACGCGATCCACCCGGTGGCAGGGCGGATGCCTGGGCACATGAACGTTCTGCTGGCCGAGGCGGAAGTGCCTTACGATCAGGTGTTCGAGATGGAGGACATCAACTCCGAGTTCGGCCAGGCCGACGTGGTACTGGTGCTGGGCGCAAACGATGTAGTCAATCCGGCCGCCAAGAACGATCCGAACTCACCGATCGCAGGCATGCCGATCCTCGAAGCCTTCAAGGCCAAGACCATCATCGTCAACAAGCGCTCGATGGCCAGCGGTTACGCCGGCCTGGATAACGAACTGTTCTATCTGGACAAGACAATGATGGTCTTTGGTGACGCCAAGAAGGTCATCGAAGACATGGTCAAAGCCGTCGAGTAACACTGCTTCAGCGCAATACTCCAAACCCCAGCCTCTTGTAGGCTGGGGTTTTTTATCGCCCCACGCTTTGCATGGGAGTGGATTAAGGGAGGCAATGTGTCGCGGTTGGCATGCCCCCATGAAACCCGACCAAAGGCTCTAAATCGCTGCCTCGCATTCGACCATGGTAGCGCGCCGAAATCTTTTGAAATCACTACACTGCCCACCTTGCTTCCGTAGCCTGAGATAACAATTCATGTACCGTGATCGTATCCGCTTGCCTTCGTTGTTGAACAAGGTCATGAGCGCGGCAGACGCCGCCGCACTGATCGAAGACGGCATGACCGTCGGCATGAGCGGCTTCACCCGCGCCGGTGAAGCCAAGGCCGTCCCCCATGCACTGGCAGAGCGCGCCAAGACGTCCCCGCTGAAAATCACCCTGATGACCGGTGCCAGTCTGGGCAATGACCTGGACAAGCAACTGACCGAAGCCGGCGTACTGTCCCGACGCATGCCGTTCCAGGTCGACAGTACGTTGCGCAAGGCAATCAACGCCGGCGAGGTGATGTTTATCGACCAGCACCTGTCGGAAACCGTCGAGCAACTGCGCAACAACCAACTCAAGCTACCGGACATTGCCGTAATCGAAGCCGTCGCGATCACCGAGCAAGGGCATATCGTGCCCACCACCTCCGTGGGCAACTCGGCCAGCTTCGCGATATTCGCCAAACAAGTGATCATCGAGATCAACATGGCGCACAACCCGAACCTGGAAGGGTTGCACGACATCTATATCCCGACCTATCGCCCCACGCGCACACCGATTCCGTTGGTAAAAGTCGATGATCGCATCGGCAGCACCGCAATTCCGATCCCGCCGGAAAAAATCGTCGCCATCGTCATCACCAACCAGGCGGACTCCGCCTCCACCGTGACGCCACCGGACAGCGACACCCAAGGGATCGCCAGTCACCTGATCAACTTCCTCAAGCAGGAAGTGGACGCCGGGCGCATGACCAACAAGCTTGGCCCGCTGCAGGCCGGTATCGGCAACATCGCCAACGCGGTGATGTGCGGCCTGATCGATTCGCCATTCGAAGACCTGACCATGTATTCGGAGGTGTTGCAGGATTCGACCTTCGACCTGATCGACGCCGGCAAGCTGAGTTTCGCCTCAGGCAGCTCGATCACATTGTCTGAGCGGCGTAACACCGACGTGTTCGGCAACCTGGAACATTACAAGGACAAGCTGGTACTGCGTCCCCAGGAAATTTCAAACCATCCTGAGGTGGTGCGTCGCCTGGGCATTATCGGCATCAACACCGCGCTGGAGTTCGATATCTACGGCAACGTCAACTCCACCCATGTCTGCGGCACCCGGATGATGAACGGTATCGGCGGCTCCGGAGACTTCGCGCGCAACGCGCACCTGGCGATCTTTGTCACCAAGTCGATTGCCAAGGGCGGCGCGATTTCCAGCGTAGTGCCAATGGTCAGCCATGTAGACCACACCGAGCATGACGTGGACATTCTGGTCACTGAGGTAGGCCTTGCAGACTTGCGTGGTCTGGCGCCGCGGGAACGGGCGCGAGTCGTCATCGATAACTGTGTGCATCCGGCCTACCGCGACGCGCTGAACAGTTACTTCGAGGCAGCCTGCGCCATCGGCGGCCACACCCCGCACATCCTGCGTGAAGCACTGAGTTGGCACATTAACCTGGAAGAAACCGGGCACATGCTCAAGGCGTGATTGATACAGATCCGGGCTGATGCAAACACAGTTTCATCAGCTCGGCTGCAACGCCATCACTTAAGCAAAAAACTGTACTGCTGTACCGGTCTTTTCCTACCGAAATATCCCACAACAATACTCAAAAAAGCCTATTTCGCACTGTTTTAGTGCGGACAGGTACAGTTGCCCCATTTACGTACAGTACAGCACCCATAAACAGTTAACTGGGCCCTCACAATACAGGTGAACTGTATCTAGAGAGTCTTGCGCGGGAAGAGGATCATTGGCATCAGTTAAACCACTACCTAATCCCGCCACAAGCGGAAGGATGTCATCATGGAACGTACACTCAGTTCCGAACTGTTCTCCGAAGAAAAATCTGTAAACAACCAAGCCGCCCTGCCTTTGCGCGTTCTGGCCAACCTGATGTTGTGGCAGCGCCGCATTTCCAGCCGCCACCAACTGGCTCGCCTGGATTCGCGTCTGCTGGCTGATGCAGGTATCAGCGAAGCTCAACGTTACGAAGAGCTGAGCAAGCCGTTCTGGCGCTAATTGGCGCCCGCTGGCCCTGACCCACCGGGTCCACTGCCAGCACTGATTTTTCAAAACAAAGCCCGCCCCGAGAGATCGGTGGTGGGCTTTGTTGTTTTCGGCGTCTGCGCTTCACAGGCTCAAATTGAACAAGCGATACAGTTTCGACATAACAACAATTAACCAGTACAGATTCATGAGTCGTACAAAATCTATCCGAATTGATACGCCGCGGCCTACTATCCAAACGGCACGTGGCGAAACTCTGCGCCATCTTCATTGCTCACCTAATAGGAGTCACCCCTCATGTCCCGTCTTCGCCTGCTGAGTGCAGCTACCCTGTTGGCCCTTGCTGCCAACGCCAACGCGAGCAGCTTCATCGTGACGACCGACTCTATCGTCGGCGCGCTGAAGGCCACCTCCGACGCAACCTCAGATGCCACCTCGTCCCTGCGTGACAACAAAGTCGTGCGCGCAGCCCGTGATGACGCTGCCAGCTTTGTCGCCAGCGAAGGCGCGATCCGTGGCGTGAAGCTGGAGAGCGCCCTGGCACAGATCCGCCACCAAGCACCTCAACTCAACACCGCGACTGACGCACAACTGGCTCAAGCGATACTGGCTATCTAACCCAGAACGTAAAGGGAGCGCGGGCCGCTCCCGGACGCCTTTGCACTGGCCCTCGCCCGAGCATTGCGCTAGCCTTGGCGCTCGTTTTCAGTTGTCGAGTCCCATGGCTTTTTCATACCGCCTGTTCATTGCCCCTGTGCTGCTTTTTGTCTGCTGGTCGCCATGGGCTTCAGCCTTTGATTTGACCATCCAGAGCACCGTTGCGAGCGCATACGCCACCAGCAAGGTGACGTCGGCGCCCTTCGACCGCAAAGTCATCGTGGCCGCCCAGGATGACGCTGCCGCCTTCATCGCCACTGACGGCCGATGGCGAGGGGCACGGTTGGAGTCCGCGCTGGATTACCTGCGACGCACTCAACCAAAACTTCATGCAAGCGACCTTGAACTGGCGCAGGCAATTCTCGTCCAATAATCATCTTTGTATTTCGGAGTCATTCCATGCGTAGCCCGCTGATCGCCGCCTCCCTTGGCCTGCTGTTGTTGGCCGATGTTGCCCAGGCACAGACTCTGGTGGCCACCAGTAACATCATTGTTCGCGCCTCGGGTCGCACCATTGATTTCACGTCGGACACCACCACCTCCATCCGCGACTCCAAAGTCGTGCGCGAAGCCCACGATGACGCCGCCAGCTTTGTCGCCACCAACGGTGAAATCCGTGGCGCACAGCTTGAAGCTGCCTTCGACACCCTGCGCACCCGCCTGCCGGAAGCCCGCGACGCCAGTGACCAGACCCTCGCCGAAGCTATTCTCGCTCTGTGAGGCGACTTGTCGCCTGGCTCCTGGCCGGGTCTGTACTGCTCTGTAGCGGCGCGGCCCAGGCCGGCCTGCAACTGCGGCTCAAGACACAAGGCTTGAGCCCAGCCCAACAGCAGGCCAGCCAGGCATTGCTCGACGAGGCGATGCGTGCGTTGCCGCCGCGCTTTGTCGAGCAGTTGGACCGGCGCATCGATGTCGGCTGGACCGACAAGATGCCCGACAACGCTTACGGCCAGGCGTCGCTGGTCTCCGAGCTGGACCTCAATAGCAACCTGCTTGCCAGCCTGACCGACGGCAGTGCCGCCACCCAGAAAACCAATCGCCCCCACGGCACCGTGCGCCGGGAAATGCTCGCCACGGTGCTGCATGAACTGACCCACATCTATGACCGTGCGCGCCTGTGGCCCGCCGATGAGCGCTCGCTGATCCAGCGTTGCAGTCGCCAGAACAGCATCACCGGCCTGATCGGCCTGCCCGATCAATGCCGTGGCCAGAACGATCGCCGTTTCACCCTCAGCGATGACCCGCGCCTGCTGGACCTTGCCGGCTGGCCGCAATATGTCGGTCGTCGCGGTGAGCGCGAACAACACAATCGCCAGGTCGTGCGCAGCCCGGATATCTACGAAACCACCAGCCCGCTGGAGTTCGTCGCCGTCAATATGGAGTACTTCCTGCTGGACCCGAGCTACGCTTGCCGGCGTCCCGCACTGTTCCGCTATTACCAGCAACACTTCGGCTGGGCACCGCCTGAGCAGGACGCCTGCGCCAAGGCCTACCCATTCCTCAACGCCGGCAACGACTTCGCCAAGACGCCGTTGGGCCACGTGGACCCTGAGCGGGTCTACGAAATCGACTACCTGCTGGCCGAAGCCAACCAGAACCTCGTCAGCCGCTGGGGCCACAGCATGTTGCGCCTGGTGATCTGCGCACCCGGCCGTCCACGTGGCCCCGATTGTCGGCTGGATCTGGACCAACACCTGGTGTTGTCCTATCGCGCCTTTGTCGGCGACGTACAACTGTCGAGCTGGGACGGCCTGGTGGGTAAGTACCCATCACGTCTGTTCGTGCTGCCGCTGGCCCAGGTCATCGACGAATACACCAAGACCGAGCTGCGCGGCCTGGCCTCCGTGCCACTGAAACTCTCACGCCAGGAAATCAACGACACCGTCGAACACGCCGCAGAAATGCACTGGAGCTACGACGGCAATTACTACTTCCTGTCCAACAATTGCGCGGTCGAAAGCCTGAAACTGTTGCGCAGCGGCAGCGGTAATCCGCAATTGACCGGCCTGGACAACATCACCCCCAACGGCCTGCTCGAAGTGCTGCAAGCCCGTGGCCTGGCCGACACCAGCGTGCTGAACGACAAACGCGAAGCACTGCGCCTGGGCTACCACTTCGACTCATTCCGCGAGCGCTACCAAGCGATGTTCGACGTGCTGCGCAAACACTTGCCGATCGAACAGACCCAAGTTGAAGACTGGTTATCGCTGAGCGCCGCGCAGCGCCGTCAATGGTTCGATAGGGCCGACCTGCGCACCAGTGCCGCCTTGTTGCTATTGGAACAGGCCAGCTTTCGCAAGCAACTGATGCTGGCTCAGGACGAAGTCAAACAACGCTACCTCGGTGCCCGCGAGTTGAAAAACGGCGGCATGGAGAAGGCCAACGCCACCCTGCAACAGATCCTCGCCAACAGCGGTTTCCTCAGCCGCCCGGCGGAGTTGCTCGGCAGCGGCGGTTACGGGCTGCCGCAACCGTCAGAAGCCAGGCGCCTGGAATCGGAAAGTGCCGAGCGCCAGAAACAGCTGCAATCGTTGACCGGCGAGCTGGATAAAGAGGTGAGGGCGCTGCTGGATCCTTCCCGCGCCGCCGAGATTGCCGGCTGCGAGGCCAACCTCAAACAGGTCGGCGAACACCTGCGATCACTGCACAAAGCGGCGGGCGGCCTGGAGCTGCCCTGACTCGCATTAAAGAACAGTCCTACAAACCTCTCATCATCTGACGGCTCAGCGAAAGCTGGCTGAAAGCTTTCGCGTCTAGGATCGCCTCCACTGCCGGCAACAGACCGGCTGTTAACAACAACAATGGTGATTCCCGATGTCCGCCCGTAACCGCCTGTTAGCCCCAACTCCACCCGTACGTCTCGTGCCTTTCGTTCTGCGCTGACCGCCACCCGGTTCGCCATTCCCTAGCTGCGCTACGCCTGGAGTATTCCTATGCTGACTTTCCTTGGCTTTGCCATGGTCATCACGTTCATGTTCCTGATCATGACCAAGCGCCTGTCCGCGCTGATCGCTCTGATCATCGTCCCGATCCTGTTCGCGCTGTTCGGCGGTTTCGCACCGAAGATCGGCCCAATGATGCTCGAAGGCATCACCAAGCTCGCGCCGACCGGCGTGATGCTGATGTTCGCCATCCTTTACTTTGCCTTGATGATCGACTCCGGCCTGTTCGACCCGGCCGTGCGCAAGATTCTCAAGATGGTCAAGGGCGACCCACTGAAGGTGTCGGTCGGCACCGCCGTGCTGGCCCTGGTGGTGTCCCTCGACGGCGACGGCGCCACCACCTACATGATCTGCGTGGCGGCCATGCTGCCGCTGTACCAGCGCATCGGCATGAGCCCGCGAATCATGGCCGGCCTGATCATCCTCGCCGGTGGCGTGATGAACATGACCCCCTGGGGTGGCCCGACCGCCCGCGCCGCCAGTGCGCTGCACGTAGACCCTTCGGATATTTTCGTGCCGATGATCCCGGCCATGGCCGCCGGTGTCGTCGCGATCCTGGTGATCGCCTACATGTACGGCAAGCGCGAACGCGCACGTCTGGGTGAACTGCATCTGCAAGGCGACGATATCGACCACAGCGAGATCAGCGTGTCGCAATACCCGGACGCCCGCCGTCCAAAACTGATCTGGTTCAACGGCGCCCTGACCTTCGCCCTGATGTGCACCCTGATTGCCGGCCTGTTGCCGCTGCCGGTGCTGTTCATGGTGGCGTTCAGCATCGCGATGATCGTCAACTATCCCTGCCTGCAAATGCAGAAAGACCGCGTCGCCGCCCACGCCGGCAGCGTACTGGCGGTGGTGGGGCTGATCTTTGCTGCGGGTATTTTCACCGGGATCCTGTCAGGCACCGGCATGGTCGATGCCATGTCCAAGAGCCTGCTGGCGGTCATTCCGGAAGCCATGGGCCCGTATCTGGCAGTGATCACGGCGCTGGTGAGCATGCCGTTCACCTTCTTCATGTCTAACGATGCGTTCTACTATGGCGTACTGCCGGTATTGGCCGAAGCCGCCAGCCACTACGGTATCACCGCTGTAGAAATGGCCCGCGCCTCCATCGTTGGCCAGCCGGTGCACTTGCTCAGCCCGTTGGTACCCTCGACTTACCTGCTGGTGGCCCTGGCCGGTATCGAATTTGGTGATCACCAGCGCTTCACACTGAAGTGGGCAGTATTGGTGTGCCTGTGCATAATGTTTGCCGCATTGCTGATGGGGATTTTTCCGCTGTTCAGCACTCTATAATCGTACAACCCAACTGCGCCGGCCCTACGCCGGTGCGGTCTAACACACGCTCAAAGGAATACACATGGAATGGCTGACCAATCCGGAAATCTGGATTGCCTTCTTCACCCTGACGGCTCTCGAGATCGTCCTGGGCATCGATAACATCATCATGATTTCGATCCTGGTCAGCCGCATGCCCAAGCATATGCAGGCGCGCACCCGGATCTTCGGCCTGGCGCTGGCCATGGTCACACGCATCCTGCTGCTGCTGTCGATCACCTGGGTCATGCAACTGACCGCAGACCTGTTCGTGGTGTTTGGCCAAGGCATTTCCGGACGCGACCTGATCCTGTTCTTCGGCGGCCTGTTCCTGCTGTGGAAAAGCTCCCAGGAGATGTACCACGCCCTGGAAGGTGAAGACGAAACCCAAGACGAGCCTAAAGGCGCCGGCGGCAAGTTCATCTACACCATCATTCAGATCGCGATCATCGACATCGTGTTCTCCCTGGACTCGGTCATTACTGCCGTGGGTATGGTTTCCCACGTACCGGTCATGGTAGCCGCCATCGTCGTAGCCGTTCTGGTGATGATGCTGGCCGCGGGCACCATCAGCGAATTCATCGACAAGCACCCGTCGTTGAAAATGCTCGCACTGTCGTTCCTGCTGGTAGTGGGTACAGTGCTGATTGCTGAATCCTTCGACGTGCACGTACCAAAAGGCTACGTCTACTTCGCCATGGCGTTCTCGCTGGCGGTGGAGGCGGTAAACATCAAGATGCGTACCGCCATCGCGAAAAAGAAGAAACAGCAGGATCCGGTGAAACTGCGCAAGGACATTCCGGGTCAATAAACCTGACCCGCTGTCCAGAAGGGGCTTTCGAGCCCCTTTTTTTCGTCCGCAAAAAGCTGAATTCATGACAGTTTTGTTTCAATCCCAACTTTAGCTATGCGATGCTGGCGCACCGCCTATTCGCCAACTACAGCTTAAGTACAAGACGTAGAGCGGCACGCGGCAATACTGATTTGCTCCGTTGGAGCACACCCACACGGGGGGCCGAGCATGCTGACCTTGCTCAATCTGCTTTCCGCCGTGACCCTGCTCATTTGGGGCACGCACATCGTCCGTACCGGGATCCTGCGGGTCTACGGCTCCAACTTGCGCCAAGTCATCGGGCAGAATATGTCCAGGCGCTGGCTCGCCTTTATCGCCGGCATTCTGGTGACGGCCATGGTGCAGAGCAGCAACGCCACGGCGATGCTGGTGACGTCGTTTGTCGGCCAAGGCTTGATGGGCCTGATGCCCGCCTTGGCGACCATGCTCGGCGCCGACGTCGGTACCGCGCTGATGGCGCGGGTACTCACCTTTGACTTGTCCTGGCTGTCGCCCCTGCTGATTTTTCTCGGGGTGATCTTCTTCCTGTCGCGCAAGCAGACGCGGGCGGGGCAATTGGGGCGGGTGGGCATCGGCCTCGGCTTGATCATCCTGGCGCTGCAATTGATCGTCGAAGCCGCCGGGCCGATTACCCACGCCCAGGGCGTCAAAGTAATCTTCGCGTCGCTGACCGGCGACATCCTGCTCGATGCCCTGGTCGGCGCCTTGTTTGCGATGGTCTCCTACTCCAGCCTGGCCGCCGTCCTGCTCACAGCCACCCTGGCCGGCGCGGGCGTGATCGGTTTGCACGTGGCCATCGGCCTGGTCATCGGCGCCAACATCGGCAGCGGCGTGCTGGCCTTTCTCAGCACCAGCATGCAGAACGCCGCCGGACGCCAGGTCGCTCTGGGCAGTCTGTTATACAAACTGATCGGCCTGCTGCTGATCATTCCTGTGCTCGACCCGCTCGTACGCTGGATGGACGACTTGGATTACAGTGCCCAGGGCATGGTCATCACCTTCCATCTGCTCTACAACGTTAGCCGCTGCCTGATCCTGTTGCCCACCATCGGCCCAATGGCTCGCTTGTGCGCGTGGTTGCTGCCCGAGCGTGAAGACGCCAACGGCAAGACCAAACCGCGCCACCTGGACCCGACAGCGCTCACCACACCGAGCCTGGCCTTGGCTAACGCGGCGCGAGAAACCCTGCGACTGGGCGACTTGATCGACAACATGCTCACGTCGATGCAGGAAGTACTGCGCGGCAAACAGACCGCCATCACCCAGGAAATGCGCAGCCTCAGCGACGACGTCGAAGCCCTCTACAGCGCGATAAAGCTCTACCTGGCGCAAATGCCCCGCGAAGACCTGAGCGAGCACGACAGTCGCCGCTGGGCCGAGATCATTGAGCTGTCGATCAACCTCAAGCTCGCCGGCGACTTGATCGAACGCATGCTGCGCAAAGTCCAGCAGCAAAAAACCTCCCAGCGTCGCCAGTTCTCTGAAGTCGGCCTGGAAGAACTCACCGACCTGCACAGCCAATTGATCGCCAACCTGCGCCTGGGCCTGTCGGTGTTCCTCAGCGCCGACCCGCACAGCGCCCGCCAATTGCTGCGTGAGAAACGCCGCTTCCGCGCCCAGGAGCGCCGCCTGGCCCACGCCCACGTCAGTCGCCTGCAACGCAAGATCGTACAAAGCCTGGAGACCAGTTCCCTGCACCTGGAGCTGATTGCTGACATGAAACGCTTGAACTCGTTGTTTTGCAGCAGTGCCTATGTAGTGTTGGAAACGTCCGACACCGGCGCGCTCTCGGCCGAAGATATTGCCGACATCACGCATTCACCCTGAACGTACGATGGCCCGTGAAGTCAGTTAAAGCTGACCTCACTCGCCAGGAAGCCAGTTATGCGTCGCCTGTTATTCGCCTGCCTGCTCATGGGTTCTGCCCACGCCTTTGCCTTTGATCGCCTGCAAGTGGAGGGCTACACCTTGCCCAACGGCCTGCAGGTGTTGCTCAAACCGGGCACCGAGCGCGGGCATGTGGCTATTCGGCTGGTGGTGGGCGTAGGCCTGGACGACTTCAGTTGTGAGCAAAAAGAACTGCCACACCTGCTCGAGCATGTGCTGTTCAGTGGCATTGATGGCGGGGACGAAGGCGACCTTGAGGAGCGCATGCAAGCCCTGGGCGGCGAATGGAACGCCTACACCAGCAACGCCGACACCACTTTTGTGATTGAGGCCCCGGCGCAGAACCAGCGCAAAGTGCTCGATCTGCTGCTGGCAATCATCACCCGCACCGAACTGAACGACGCCAACATCGACGCGGCCAAAAAAGTCGTCGAACGCGAAGACGGCGGCCATTACTCGCACCTGCAACGTCTGCTCGACCGCCAGGACCTCGGCCACACCGCCAGCAATCAACTGGCGGTCGAGTTGGGGCTCAAGTGCGCCGAGCGTGCCGAGGTCGATCACCTGACCCGTGAGCAGTTGCAGATGCTGCGCAAGCGTTGGTACGCCCCCAACAACATGACGCTGATCGTCGTCGGCGAACTCGACAAACTGCTACCGGCCTACCTGGAGCGCACCTACGGCGAGCTCGACCCGGTCGACCCCACCGAACACCTGCCGCTGCCAGCGATCCAGCACACGGCCCTCGACCATCGCGAACTGATCCATGGCTGGGTCGGCGACGGCGCCAAACTGCACTGGCTGCTCCCGGAACCGGTGCTGGACGACCAGCACGATGAAACCTACGACCTGCTCAAGGACTACCTCGACTGGGCGCTGTACCGCCAACTGCGCCTCAAGCACGGTTTGTCCTACGGCCCACACAGCGAGCGCGAAGTTCTCGGCGGCGTCGGCTTTCTCAGCCTCAATGCCGATCTGGAGCGGGACAAGCTGCCCGAAGCCGAACAGGCAATGCGCGACCTCACCGCGCAACTGCTCAAGGAAGGCCTCGACCCAGTCACCTTCGCCCGCCTGCAACAGGCCGCTATCGCGCGACAAGCCTGGGCCGTGCAGGGCAACAGCGCCTTGGCCGACTACTATTGGGCGGCGGCGGCCGACTACGACAAAGGTCGCTTCAGCGACCCGGTCAAACGCATCAAGGCCGTCAACCTGGACGGGGCCAACCAGGCCATGCGCCAGGTACTCCAGCAACCCGGGTATTGGCGTATCGAAAAGCCGCTGCTCAGCTACGACATGCTCAATTGGCTCGGCGCCGGTGTACTTGGCCTGATCGCCTTTGTAATGATCGGCGTGCGGGTTTATCGCAAACGGATCGCGTAATGAGACACCGAACACGGGCCTAAGACGTTATTCTGTCTGGGATTTTTTCCTACAAAGACTGTGACCCGCCGAATGCCGAACCTGACCCACTACATCCAGCGCATCCTCGAATTGATGAAGCGCTACCCAGGGGTGATCGCACTCGGCGGTTTCATTTCGGGTGTCTGCAGCTTCATCCTGGTGGACCGCCAGCAGGGCATGGCCAGCTGGATCGCGGTGATCATGCTGGTGAGCTGGCTGTGGCTGATGCTGGAGAACAGCTTTACCCAGCTGTTTACCAAAGTGTTTAAGCGGGAAATCCCCGAACCGCTGCTGCGCTACGCCACCCAGATGATCCACCAGGAAAGCCTGTTCTTTGTGCTGCCGTTCTTTTTTGTCACCACCGCCTGGAACAGCGGCCAGTCGATCTTTACCGGCCTGCTGGGCGCCGCCGCGCTGGTGTCGATCATCGATCCGCTGTACTACAAATGGCTGGCCCCCAAGCGCTCGCTGTTCCTGGCGTTGCACACCCTGACCCTGTTCGCCGCACTGCTTACCGCGCTGCCGATCATCCTGCACCTGACCACTGCCCAGAGCTACAAACTCGCCCTCGGCGTAGCCATGGTTTTGTCGATCCCTAGCCTGGCGGTCAGCCTGCCGCTGCGCAGCCTCAAAGGCTGGGCGATGTTGCTGGGGGTCACGGCCGCCATCGGCTGCGCGGGCTGGTTTCTGCGCAGTTGGGTACCACCGGCCACACTGTGGATGACTGAAGTGGCCATCAGCACCCAGCTGCAAGACCGCACACCCGGCGACGACCTCAAGGACGTCAACGCCGCCCAGCTGCGTAGCGGTGGGCTGTACGCCTACACCGCGATCAACGCGCCGCGCGGGCTCGACGAGCGGATCTACCACGTGTGGAAATTCAACGGTAAAGAAGTCGACCGCATCGCTTTGGATATCCACGGTGGGCGCAAGGAGGGCTACCGCGCCTGGACCCACAAGCAGAACTTCCCCGCCGATGCGGCGGGCCGCTGGCAAGTGCAGGTGCTCACCGAAGACGGTCAGGTGATCGGCGTGCTGCGCTTCAAAGTCACTGAGACAGCACAAACGGACAACCCCAAGTAGGCTGGATCGTGCTATTACGTAGCAATTGTGGATAGCCAATACAAGCTCGGAGCTTATGACCAGTAGCACCACGCCCGGCGCAGCCCACCTCGATACGTCCAGCGTGCCTCCGTTACTGCGGATTACGGGGGACTGGACGCTTGCCCACTACGCAAACCTGAAAAAGCTGTCGGACAAACTCGACGGCCAGTACGACGCCGGCGCGCGCATCGACCTCAACGGCCTCGGTGCCCTGGATACCGCCGGCGCCTCGTTGTTGGTGGAACTGCTGGGGCCGACCCGAATCGAGCAATCCGCCGAGCAGACCGATTGCAGCCTGTCTGCCGCTGACCGCGCACTGCTCAAGACCGTCTACCGCTCGTTGAATGACTTTTGCGTACCGGATAAAGCCCCCGAAGAAGCCACCGGCATCCAACTCCTGGCACGCATCGGCCGCGCGGTAGATACGGTTTGGCAGGACAGCAAGCAGTTGCTGGGATTTATCGGCCTGATCCTCGAAACCTTCGCCCGAGGCATTTTCCGCCCTAAGCGCTGGCGCCTCACGCCGATGGTTGCGCATCTGGAACAGGTCGGCCTCGACGCCGCGCCCATCGTGGCCTTGCTGACCTTTCTGGTGGGCGCTGTGGTGGCATTTCTCGGCGCCACCGTGCTCAAGAGTTTCGGCGCGACGATCTTTACCGTGGACCTGGTGGCGTTTTCCTTCCTGCGCGAATTCGGCGTGCTGCTCACCGCGATCCTGATCGCCGGTCGCACCGCCAGCGCATTCACCGCACAAATCGGCTCCATGAAAGCCAACGAAGAAATCGACGCTATCCGCACCTTGGGTCTGGACCCGATGGAGCTGCTGGTATTGCCCCGCGTGCTGGCCTTGCTCGTAGCGCTGCCGATGCTGACCTTCCTGGCGATGCTCTCGGGCATCATCGGCGGGGGCGTCGTATGCGCAGTGGCCTTGGATATTTCGCCGGCGATGTTTCTCTCGTTGCTGCAATCGGACATTGGCGTTCAGCATTTCCTGGTGGGCATGGCGAAAGCGCCGATCTTTGCCTTCCTGATCGCGGCCATCGGCTGCCTGGAAGGCTTTAAGGTCAGCGGCAGTGCCGAATCGGTCGGCGCGCACACCACCTCCAGCGTGGTGCAATCGATCTTTGTGGTGATCGTGCTGGATGCGGTGGCCGCGTTGTTCTTCATGGAGATGAGCTGGTGAGCCGTTTACACCGGGCGCCCACCGAGGCGGTGATCCAGGTACGCGGCCTGTGCAATCGCTTTGGTAGCCAGAGCGTGCATGAAAACCTCGACCTGGACTTATACAAGGGCGAAATCCTCGCCGTCGTCGGCGGCTCCGGCAGCGGCAAATCGGTGTTGCTGCGCAGTATCGTCGGCCTGCGCCGACCCAGCGAAGGCGAGGTGCGGGTGTTCGGCAAGAACCTGCCAAGCTTGCCCGAGCAGGAACGCTCCCTGGTGGAACGACGCTTTGGCGTGCTGTTCCAGAAGGGCGCGCTGTTCTCCTCGCTGACCGTCACCGAAAACGTCGCACTGCCGCTGATCGAACACGCCGGCCTCAGCCGCCGGGATGCCGAGCACCTGGCGGCGGTCAAACTTGCGCTGGCCGGGCTGCCGCTGTCGGCCGCCGACAAGTACCCGGCCTCGCTGTCCGGCGGCATGATCAAGCGCGCCGCCCTGGCCCGGGCCCTGGCGCTGGACCCGGACATCCTGTTCCTCGATGAACCCACCGCGGGCCTCGACCCGATCGGCGCGGCGCAATTCGACCAGTTGATCCTGACCCTGCGCGACGCGCTGGGCCTGAGTGTGTTCCTGGTCACCCATGACCTCGACACGCTGTACACCATCACCGACCGCGTGGCGGTGCTGGCGCAGAAGAAAGTGCTGGTGGCCGATGCCATCGATGTCGTCTCGGAAACGAACGACGCCTGGATTCACGAATATTTCCACGGCCCTCGGGGCCGCGCGGCATTGGATGCCGCTCAACCGCTCAACGAGGTATGACATGGAAACCCGAGCCCATCATGTGATGATCGGTCTGTTCAGCGTAATCGTGGTGGTCGGCGCGATGCTGTTTGGCCTGTGGCTGGCCAAATCCAGCGTCGACAGCGCCTTCCAGGATTACGAAGTGATCTTCAACGAGGCGGTCAGCGGCCTGTCCCAGGGCAGTTCGGTGCAATACAGCGGGATCAAGGTGGGCGATGTGATCAGCCTGAGCCTGGACCCTAAAGACCCGCGCCGCGTACTGGCGCGCATTCGCCTGGCCGGGCAAACACCGATCAAGGAAGACACCCAGGCCAAGCTGGCGCTGACCGGCATCACCGGCACCTCAATCATCCAGCTCAGCGGCGGTACCCCGCAAAGCCCGGTGCTCAAGGGCAAGGACGGCAACCTGCCGCAGATCATCGCCTCGCCTTCGCCCATCGCGCGACTGCTGAACAACAGCAACGACCTGATGACCGGCATCAACCTGCTGCTGCACAACGCCAACGCGATGTTCTCCTCAGAGAACGTCGACCGCCTGAGCAAGACCCTGGATAACCTGCAACTGACCACGGGTGCGATTGCCGACCAACGCGGTGATATCAAGATGGTGATGCAGCAGCTGATGCAAGTGAGCAAACAGGCCAGCGCCGCCCTGGAGCAGACCACGGTGCTGATGCGCAATGCCAACGGCCTGCTCAACGATCAGGGCAAGCAGGCCTTCGGCAGCGCCGAGCAGGCGATGAAGTCCCTTGAGCAAAGCACCGCCACCATTAACTCCTTGCTCAACGACAACAAGGCCTCGGTGAACAGTGGCATGCAGGGCCTCAATGAACTGGCCCCGGCCGTGCGCGAACTACGCGAAACCCTCGGTTCGTTGCGCGCCATTTCCCGCCGCCTGGAAGCCAACCCCAGCGGTTATCTGCTGGGCAGCGATAAGAACAAGGAGTTCACGCCATGAAGCGTGCTTACCAAATGATTGCCCCTGTAGCTTTGGCCCTGATCAGCGCTTGCTCGATCCTGCCCAAGGCCGACCCTTCGGACGTGTATCGCCTGGCCGCCGCCCAGACCGTCACGCAAGGCACGCCGGTGAACTGGTCGCTGCGACTGACCAAACCGCAGACCAGCGAGTTCCTCGACAGCCCACGCATTGCCGTGGTGCCCAATGGCGATCTGATCAGCAGCTATGCAAACGCGCGCTGGAGCGATCCAGCGCCGGTGCTGTTGCGCAATCGCCTGCTGGACGGCTTTCAGCGTGACGGTCGGGTGACGCTGTTGAGCACCGACGAGACCAACTTGCAGGCCGACTATGAACTGGGAGGGCAGTTGCAAGCGTTTCAAAGCGAGTATCTGGGCAGTGCGGTAGAGGTGGTGATACGTCTCGACGCGCGGCTGGTGCGTGGACGTGACCAACGGATTATCGCCAGTCAGCGGTTTGAAGTGCGCCAGCCAGTGGCAGATACCAAAGTGCCTGCGGTGGTGGCCGCTTTTGGGCACGCCGCGGATCAATTGAACAGGCAGGTGGTGGATTGGGTCGTGGCCCAGGGCAACAGATCAGCCAGAGACTGACGGCATCGCAGGCCGCCGACTCGCCTGCGAGATCAATCTGAGCGTCAACCAAAGAACCAGTAGCACACCGCAATTGCCGCCACGACGCCGGCAAACTCCGCCAGCAATGCACACCCCACCGCGTGCCTGGCCCGCTGAATCCCCACCGAGCCGAAATACACGGCCAACACATAAAAGGTGGTTTCGGTACTGCCTTGGATCGTCGCCGCGACCAATGCCGGGAAGCTATCGACGCCCTGGCTCTGCATGGTCTCGATCAGCATCGCCCGCGCCGCACTGCCGGAGAACGGCTTGACCATGGCCGTCGGCAGCGCGTCGACGAAGCGCGTGTCCATGCCCGTCCACGCCACCACATGGCGAATGCCTTCCAGGCCGAACTCCAGGGCCCCGGAGGCGCGCAGCACGCCCACGGCGCAGAGCATCGCGACCAGGTAGGGCAGCAGGTTCCTGGCCACATCGAAGCCTTCTTTGGCGCCTTCGACAAACGTTTCGTACACCTTCACCTTGCGCAAGGCGCCGATCAGCAGGAACAGCATGATCAGGCCAAACAACGTGAGGTTGCCGAGGATCGACGACAAACCGGCCAAGGCCGTGGCAGACAAGGTCGCCAGCAACGCCATAAAGCCACCCAACACCAGCGCGCCTGGAATCAGGTAGGCCAGCACCACCGGGTCCCACAAGCGCAGGCGCTGCATCACAGCCACCGAGAGCAGGCCCACCAGGGTCGAGGCACTGGTGGCCAGCAGAATCGGCAGGAACACCAGCGTCGGGTCGGCAGCGCCTTGCTGGGCGCGGTACATAAAGATGGTCACCGGCAACAGCGTCAACGAGGATGCGTTAAGCACCAGGAACAGGATCTGCGCGTTACTGGCGGTGTTGGGGATAGGGTTGAGTTCCTGCAACGCCTTCATGGCTTTCAGGCCGATGGGCGTTGCCGCGTTGTCCAGGCCCAAGCCGTTGGCGGCGAAGTTGAGGGTGATCAAACCGATAGCCGGATGGCCGGCCGGCACTTCCGGCATCAGGCGGCGAAACAGCGGACCCAGAGCCTTTGCCAGCCAATCGACGATGCCGGCTTTCTCGGCAATGCGCAAAAAGCCCAACCACAAGGTCAGGGTGCCGAACAGCAGCACCATCACTTCCACCGACAACTTGGCCATGGCGAAAATGCTTTCCACCATGGCCGCAAAAATCCCGGCGTTACCGCCGACCAGCCATTGCGCCAGTGCTGACACCATTGCCACAACAAAGAAGCCAAGCCACAGGCCATTGAGCATCAGTTAAATCCCCCGAAAGATGGGGCGAATGATAGCGGGGCTGGCAGAAACGACAAACCCCGGATTTCCCGGGGTTTGTCTCAGAGCCGTCGTGCTGTCAGCCGCGAGTGGCCTGGGCGGTCGGTAAAGCTTCTTTGCTGCGCCAGTGCGGCAGAGAGTTCCAGTAGCGGGCGCCCTTGGCGTCGTCGTACATGCCTTCCCAGCGCGAGATCACCAACACCGCCAGGGCGTTGCC
Organism: Pseudomonas sp. EYE_354; assembly: GCF_023148575.1. Classification (NCBI taxonomy): domain Bacteria; kingdom Pseudomonadati; phylum Pseudomonadota; class Gammaproteobacteria; order Pseudomonadales; family Pseudomonadaceae; genus Pseudomonas; species Pseudomonas sp. EYE_354. The sequence continues at coordinate 98,069 of NZ_JAHXNQ010000017.1, read as the reverse complement.
GATCACATTGAGGGCGGTACGCGCCATGTCCATGACGCGGTCGACACCGGCGATGAACGCCAGTCCTTCGAGCGGGATACCCACACTGCCCAGGGTCGCCAGCAGCACCACAAAGGACACACCCGGTACACCGGCGATACCTTTGGAGGTGACCATCAGGGTCAGCACCAGCATCAGTTGCTGGCCGATCGACAGGTCGATGCCGTACAGCTGGGCGATAAAGATTGCCGCGATGCTCTGGTACAGGGTCGAACCGTCGAGGTTAAAGGAGTAACCGGTCGGTACCACGAAGCTGCAGATGGCCTTCGGCGCGCCATAGGCCTCCATCTTCTCGATCACGCGCGGCAGCACGGTTTCGGAGCTGGCGGTGGAATACGCCAGCACCAGTTCATCCTTGAAGATGCGGATCAGCTTGAGGATCGAGAAGCCGAACAGGCGGGCGATCAGGCCCAATACCGCAAAGGCGAAGAACAGGATCGCGACGTAAACCAGGATCACCAGCTTGGCCAGCGGCAGCAACGAGGCGAAGCCAAAGTTGGCGACGGTCACCGCGATCAGTGCGAAGACGCCGATCGGGGCGTACTTCATGATCATGTGGGTCACTTTGAACATGCTCTCGGACACGCCCTGGAACAGCGTCACCAGCGGCTCGCGCAGCTCAGGCTTGAGGCTCGACAAGCCCAGGCCGAACAGTACAGAGAAGAAGATGATCGGCAGCATTTCGCCACGGGCGACGGCGGCGAAGATATTCGAGGGGATCAGGTTGAGGATGGTCTGGATGAACGCATGCTCATGCTGCACTTCAGCGGCGGTCGCCTGGTACTTGGAGATATCCACCGTCCCCAGGGTGCTCATGTCGATGCCGGCGCCCGGATGGAAGATATTGGCCAACAGCAGGCCGACCACGATGGCGATGGTGGTGACGATTTCGAAGTAAAGGATGGTTTTGACGCCGATGCGACCGAGTTTTTTCGCGTCACCGACACCGGCGATGCCGACGATCAGCGAGGAAATCACAATCGGGATCACGATCATCTTGATCAGGCGGATAAAGATATCGCCTGCCGGCTGCAGCACGTTGCTGATCCACCAGGCCTTCTCGGCACTGAAATGGTTGAGCACTGCACCGATTGCAATCCCCAGCACCAAACCGATGAGGATCTGCCAGGCGAGGCTTAGCTTTGCCTTCTTCATGTCATTACCCTTACTTCAAGTGAACTTAAGGCAAATGCGCCAGCTGGAACGCTCGAGAGCGAAAAAGTGTGTGCATCTGCCTCCATGAAAGGTCACCGCAGCGTGGCCGAAATGGCTTACTGGCAGGCGAAAAAAGGCGCAACTATTCCGATGCAAGGGAGCGCCGTCTAATGCCGTAAACGCCTACCCCATGCCGAATCGGCATGACTCTTTTTGATAATAACTGTCCGATCGGTCAGTTCAAATGCGACATTTTGTCAGGTGAATATGCCGTGAACCGGCCAATTCAGGCTCGCTCAGAGAGTCTGCACGCATTAGGTGCGCGACAGGAAATGACTAGATATTTCACGGTGATGCGTGAGAAGAGTGGCAAAGTGCGCGCAAAACTTTCTCGATAGATGGTCGCGCCGACACACTCAGTAAAGGTTGGGATCGGGCGAAAAGAAATTTTGCAGCTATAGGCGGCATATCAAGACGAGATGAGCATTACAAGCCCGCCGCAAGTTCAGCAAGCCGTTGGCTTGTGAACCTGCGTCGCAGCTTTTCACCTGACCCGGCCCTTGCGCAGGCACTCCCTGTACCCGTAGGTCGCGCCGATCCCATTTGATCAGAGCAACCCGGCCCCCTGGTCATGCACTGCCCTTGGCGAGCCGTGCAGACAGAAAGAAGCGAGGGTGCTTCTTTCTATGGACGCTGGCCCCGCAGACGACAAACGCGTCAGACGGCACCTAGTACCAATTCGGATCTTTCTTAAGCTGCTCCATCAGCAACTTCTGCATGCCTTCATCCGGCTTACCGATAAAACGGTAATCGGCGTGCCGTGTCGGAGACTTGTCGGCCGGTAAGCCGGCAGGGACTTCTACCAACATGGCGTAGGCATCTTCCTTGTCGAGGCTGAAAGCGACGATCAGGCGCTTGTTCAGGCATGTATCTGCGGTTTCGCAGAGCGGCCCGACCAAGTACTTATCGCCATCCTCTTCCACGGCATTCATTTGCTCGGCGCTGCCCGACAGGTTCATCACCCATTCCGGCAAACGCTCTTCCTTCTTGACCACCCCTTGCCACGTCTCGCGGTACTGCGGGTCCGCACTGAGCAACTCGTTAGCCCGGGACTGGCCGTCATTGGCGGCCATCGCCAAGCCGCTACCGCCCAAGAGCAGGGCGGCAGCTATGGCTTTAAAGGACGAACTGGTCATATTCAGCCTCGGCCGCGGCGACCAAAGAAGAACGACACAACGAACATCACCAGGAAGACCACGAACAGAATCTTGGCGATACCCGTGGCGGTGCCCGCGATACCACCGAAGCCCAGCACTGCAGCCACAATGGCGATGATCAGAAACGTGATTGCCCAACTCAACATGGTGATTCTCCTTACGCTTTATAGAGGTAACAGCGGTAGTGCGTGACGGGCGCCTATTCAAGCGACCGTGTTTCTTGCCTAGAACACCCAACGCTCTTGGGCAGGCAGCTCAACCAGGGTGCCCTGGTCAGCCACTCTCAATTGCGGGGCGGTCACATCAGCAGAAGCGCTACCGGCGGAACGGCTGCCAATGGAACTGAAATGGGTCTGAGTCGTTACCGGACGTTCGAACTGCGGGGCATATTGCTGACTCTTCTGCCAATGCTGCATCTGCTGGCCGGCAATCAACGTGACCATCACGGCCAGGCTGGCAAACAGACCTTGCTGCAAGCGCAGTGGCGATACATGGAACTGGCTGAGGCTTTGGCGAGTCATGCTGCATTTCTCCCGCGTTCTGATTATTCGTTGAGAGAGGTATTGCAGAGCGCGTGCCAGCTTTTTTGCAAAATAAAACTCAATATAATCAATGAGTTATGCACTGATGGTTCTAAGCTTATGCGGCATCCTGCACGATGCACCCGGGTGGCCCGTGCGAAATGCACGATGGCCAGTGGTCGGGTCGCCGGATCGAAAACGATTGTGGCGCTGCCGAACTGGCAAGAAGGCATGAAAATGCCACTAGCCGGGTGCGCTGTAGGAAGGTGTGCAGATAGCTGCGCGACGTTGCCTTTTATCGATCAGAATAAACCATGCAACTTGCCCGATTATTCCGGGACTAAACACCATCATTCATAGTTAAGGAGCGCGGGACAGATGGAATCAGCCAAGGAACTTCAAGGCCGCATTCTTTTAGTGGATGACGAATCCGCGATCCTCCGCACCTTCCGTTATTGCCTGGAAGATGAGGGCTACACCGTCGCCACCGCCAACAGCGCCGCGCAAGCGGATACCTTGATGCAGCGTCAGGTCTTCGACCTGTGCTTCCTCGACCTGCGTCTGGGCGAAGACAACGGTCTGGATGTACTGGCGCAGATGCGCATCCAGGCCCCCTGGATGCGTGTGGTGATCGTCACGGCTCACTCTGCCGTTGATACCGCGGTGGACGCGATCCAGGCTGGCGCGGCTGATTATCTGGTCAAACCGTGCAGCCCTGATCAACTGCGCCTGGCGACAGCCAAGCAGTTGGAAGTACGCCAGCTGTCGGCGCGACTGGAAGCCTTGGAAGGCGCAGTGCGTCAGCCCAAGGACGGCCTTGACTCCCACAGCCCATCGATGATGGCGGTGCTGGAAACTGCCCGCCAGGTGGCCGGGACCGACGCCAATATTCTGATCCTCGGCGAGTCCGGCACAGGCAAAGGCGAGCTGGCTCGGGCCATTCACGGTTGGAGCAAGCGCGCCAAGAAGTCCTGCGTGACCATCAACTGCCCGTCGCTGACGGCGGAACTGATGGAAAGCGAGCTGTTCGGCCATAGCCGGGGGGCGTTCACCGGTGCCAGTGAGAGCACATTGGGGCGTGTTAACCAAGCGGACGGAGGCACGCTGTTTCTCGATGAGATCGGCGACTTTCCCCTCACGTTGCAGCCAAAGTTGCTGCGTTTTATCCAGGACAAAGAATACGAGCGCGTGGGCGACCCCGTTACCCGTCGCGCCGACGTGCGTATCCTCGCCGCCACCAACCTGAACCTGGAAGACATGGTGCGCGACGGCCGCTTCCGTGAAGACTTGCTGTACCGACTCAACGTCATCACTTTGCACCTGCCGCCGCTGCGCGAGCGTAGTGAAGACATCCTGACCCTGGCCGACCGCTTCCTGGCCCGCTTCGTCAAGGAATACGCGCGCCCGGCGCGGGGCTTCAGTGACCAGGCGCGCGAGGCGCTGCTCAATTATCGCTGGCCGGGCAATATCCGTGAGCTGCGCAACGTGGTGGAGCGCGCCAGCATCATTTGCCCGCAGGAAAAAGTCGAAATCAGCCACTTGGGCATGGCCGAGCAACCGACCAACAACGCTCCGCGCATTGGCGCGGCACTAAGCCTGGACGAGCTGGAGAAAGCCCACATCGGCGCCGTACTGGCCACCAGCGACACACTGGATCAGGCGGCGCGCACCCTCGGCATTGACGCTTCGACCCTGTATCGCAAACGCAAGCAGTACAACCTGTGAGCTGTACCCTATGAAGTTAGCGATGAAACTGCGCACTCGATTGTTTCTGAGTATCTCAGCGCTGATCACCGTCGCCTTGCTGGGCTTGATCCTGGGCCTGGTCAGCGTCATGCAAATGGCCAAGACCCAGGAGTCCCTGATTCGCAGCAATTTTGTCACCCTGGACCTGGGGCTCAAACTGCGCCAGAGCCTGGGCGACCAGTTAATCATGATGCTCGAGCAGCGCCCCGACTCCGAAGCGCTACGAATATCCAAAAAGCATTACTTCGACTTGCTGGACCAAGGCATTGCCCATGAACAGCGCAATGGCCATGGCACCGGCTTCAGCCAGTCACGCCGCCAGTACCAGGCGCTGCTCGAGGCGTTTGACCAGTCTCAGCAGGTACCGCGCCCCCCGGACAGCAAAGAAAAAATCACCGAAACCTTCAATGTGCTGCGCAACGGGCTGATCGCCGAACACAAGCAAGCCCTGGAAAACATCAGCGCCAGCGAACACAAATCCCGCGAGCGCGCCCTGCTGATCGCCGGTCTGCTGGGGATGGTGGGGCTCGCCGTATTGATCATCGGATTTGTCACGGCCCACGGTATCGCCCGACGTTTTGGCGGCCCAATCGAAGCACTGGCCAAAGCGGCCGACAAGATCGGCCAGGGCGATTTCGAAGTGACGCTGCCGATCTCATCGGCAGCGGAAATGAACCAACTGACGCGCCGGTTCGGCATCATGGCCGAAGCTTTGCGCCAGCATCAGGCAACCAATATCGACGAACTGCTCGCCGGCCAGCAACGCCTGCAAGCGGTACTCGACAGCATTGACGATGGCCTGCTGATGATTGACCGCCAAGGCCGCCTGGAGCATCTCAACCCCGTCGCACAGCGTCAGTTGGGCTGGGACGAAGAACGTCTCGGCCAAGGCCTGGGCGAGGCACTGGTGCGGCCGGAGCTGGATGAACAACTGCAACTGGTGCTGCGCGGCGGCAATCTGGAGCGGGCCCCGGACGATCTGGAAGTGGAAGTCGAGGGCGAACTGCGCCTGCTGACCTACAGCCTCACGCCGGTCAGTCACACCCAAGGGCACATACTCGGGGCCGTGATGGTGCTGCACGATGTCACCGAACAACGCGCGTTCGAGCGGGTACGCAGTGAGTTTGTATTGCGCGCCTCCCACGAGTTGCGCACGCCGGTGACCGGCATGCATATGGCGTTCGGACTGTTTCGCGAGCGTGCGAAGTTCCCGGCGGAGTCCCGTGAAGCGGACCTGCTGGATACGGTGAACGAAGAAATGCAGCGCCTGATGCAACTGATCAATGACTTGCTCAACTTCTCGCGCTACCAGAACGGCCTGCAGAAACTGACCCTGGGCCCGTGCGACGTCATTGATCTGCTGGAACACGCACGTGCGCGCTTCGTAGAGGTGGCCAACGCGCAGCACGTCGAGCTGCTGGTGGAAGCCCAGTCCGACCTGCCTCGGTTGTACGCCGACCGGGCGCAGTTGGAGCGGGTGCTCGATAATCTGCTGGGCAACGCCCTGCGCCATACCGCCGACGGTGGGCAGATTCGCCTGCAGGCGCGCCGCCACGGCGAGCGGGTGATTATCAGCGTGGAGGACAACGGCGAAGGCATTGCCTACGGGCAGCAAGGGCGGATCTTCGAACCCTTCGTCCAGGTAGGCCGCAAGAAAGGCGGCGCCGGCCTGGGGCTGGCGCTGTGCAAAGAGATCGTGCAATTGCACGGTGGCCGCATGGGCGTGTATTCGCGGCCGGGCCAGGGAACGCAGTTCTATATGGCGCTGCCGCTTTAACGCTGGTTCAGCACACGCAGGATGGCGGCACTTTCGGCATCTGGTGTGCCATCGAACAGTGATGGCCGGAAACGCATCTGAAACGCTGCAATCACATGGCGCGTGGCGACATCCAATTCGCCGGTCCGGGGCGTCGGGTAACCCAATTGCGCCAGCTCGTCCTGGAACCACGTGACACTCGGCAGCTCGACGGCGTACTGCACCTGAACTCGTGCGACGGCCTGAGCGTCCGGCCATATGCCCAACCCTTCATCGGCCAAGCGCTTCCAGGGGAACAATGGACCGGGGTCAAGCTTGCGCAGCGGGGCGATATCGCTGTGACCAATGATGTTCCTGGGGTCGATGCCATTGCGCTTGCTGATGTCCTTGAGCAACACCACCAGCGACTTCACCTGCGCCTCGGAGTACGGGTACCAGACGCGCCCGGTCGGTGTGTCACGGTACCCAGGGTTCACGATCTCGATGCCAATGGAGCTGGAATTGAGCCAGGTGCGCCCCATCCACTCACTTTCCCCGGCATGCCAGGCGCGCTGACTTTCATCCACCAGCTTGTAAATGGTGGCCGAGGCATCATCGCCGATCAGGTAATGAGCACTGACCTGGCCGTGCGTCAGCAGGGCCAGTGAGTGTTCGAGGTCAGTTGAGGTGTAGTGGACGACGACGAACTGCACGCGGTTGTCGTGGTTCGCCGAGGGATGGCTGGTATTGAGGCGAGGACCGCTGGCGCAGCCGGCCAGCAGAAGAAACACACAAGCGAAGTACAAGGATTTCATGGCAGAGGACAGTACGCTGAAGACGATAATGCAACAGTGTAACGTACCGTTTGCAGCCAGGCGGTCAAATTACAAAATGGAACACCTTTTACGCGGCCTGTACCTGGTTACGCCCTGCTGCCTTGGCCCGATACAACGCCTCATCGGCTCGTTTGAGCGCCAGCTCACTGCGCTCACCCTGCTGGAACTGCGCCACACCCATGGATACGGTGATCGTCACCGGTTCGCCTTTGAAGTGGAACGGGCAGGCTGCGATCGCCTCGCGCAGCACTTCACCCACCGCCAGCGCATCCGGCAAAGGTGAGTCGGGCATCAGCAACACGAACTCTTCGCCGCCAAACCGCGCAATGAAGTCGCTCGGCCTCAGACGCTTGCGCAGCACGCTGGCGATAATCTTCAACACTTTGTCGCCGGCCAAGTGGCCGTAACCATCGTTGATGCGCTTGAAATGGTCCAAATCCAGCATCGCCAGCGACAGGCTGCTACCGCGTTGGTGCCAGGCGTTGACTTCATGATCCAGGCGCTCGCTCCATGCCGCGCGGTTGGGCAGCCCCGTGAGCGGATCGATCAGGGCCTTCTGGCGCTGTACTTCAAGATGCTCACGATAGCCCTGGGCCTCCTTCTCCATACTCGCGACGCGCTCTGCCAACCTCTTCAAACGCGACGCCACTTCCTGCTCGCGCTGGTCGCGTTGCTGCTGGTGCTCGTCCATGGTGCCGAGCAACCCTTCAAGGTGGCTCTCAAGGACCTGTTTGAGACTGTCCAGGTCTGCTGCTTCCTGCACACTGCTTTGCAGGCCGTCGACCTGCTCGCGAATCTGCGTGTCCAGTTCGCGAGCGGCGGCACGGCTGTCGGCATGGCCATCACTGGCGACCTGCAAATGCCCCTGGAATGCTTCGAGACGCTCGTTGAGCTGCTTGAGATAAGCCTCGAATTCATGCTGGCCACTGTCGGTGATCGCCAGCATCAACACGGCCAGGTCGTCAAGGATCGGCAGTAACTCGTACCAGTTCAAACCGTTGGCCAGGCGCTCACGCATCGCTTCGGCCTGAGGCCGATGCCGTTCGGGCAAGGACAACTCTTCCAGCAGGCCGATGAGCGTGTCTTCAATATGTTTGGCCACGGAGCTGTAGGACGGCTCCGGCGAATCCGGCAACGAGTAGGTGCCATCCGATTGCAGTTCGTCGGGATTGGACGCCTCAACATCCAGCACAGGGGGGAGCGAGAGGCTACCGATAAACGTCTCGTCCGGCGTTTCGACTTGAACCTGGGGCTCTTCAATAAGGGCGGCAAGAGCACTTTCGGCAGCGGGCTCTTCGACCTGGGGCTCAGGCGTTTCAGGCACCACGGGCGTCACAGCGGCCGTCAAGGGCTGGACAATTGCAACCTGTTGGGTGGGCGCTTCGTACACGAACGTTTCGCTGGCAACTTGAGCGGGGTGGGTGGCCACTGGGCGTTGCAGCAGCGGGTCAACCGGCGCCTCGGGCTGTGGCGCAAAGGCACGCAAGGCTTGCGTGAGCGCTTCGGACTGCTCGGACGGTTCGGGCTCCGGCGGCGCAGCAACGGGTTTAGGCCCGGCGGGTGCCGATGACGGCGCAGGAATCAACTCGCTTACCGGCGCTTCGCTGGCAATGTCCTTGGCGCCAAACAAGCGCTGTAACAATCCAGGCCCGGGGCGTGTGGTTTCGCCGTCCGGCTCCAGGTTATTCAAGGCTTGCCCCTGCAGGCCGCTCAATTCGCTGAGCAGCAACGGTATCTCGCGGGCCTGGCTGACGCGGCCATCCAACTGCTTGGCAAAGGTTTTCAGCGGACGCGCGACCTCACGGGGCAGCGGCAGCTTTTGCAGCTGAGTAACCAGGGAGGTCAGCGCAGTGCTCATTTGCTCGATCCGGGTTTCGCGGCGCTGCTCCGAATCCAGCACAGCCTTCTCCAGACGCGGCAGCAAGGCGGCGAGCGCGGCGTCCATGTCGTCTGTGCGCACAACGTCGCGCATTTCCTTCATGCATTGGTCGACCGCACGGTCGGTGCCTTCAGCCGCCAACGTACTGCGCACCAGCCCCCGGCGCAGCAGGTCGAGGCGGGCGGCCCAACGTCGCTCGAGCTTTTCTTGTTGCTCGATGCTTAACAGGTATTTTTCTTTCCAGCGCTGGGCGTCGTCGCTCATGCAAGGGGTCCGCGAGGGCCGGGGCTCAACGCGGGCAATGCATCAACCGTGAGCGAACCCGGCAGACGAATCTCTACCGCGACCGGCAGGTGATCGGAAATGGGCTGCGCAAGCACCTGCACACTTTCCAGTGTGAGGCTCGGACTGAGCAGGATATGGTCAAGACAGCGTTGCGGACGCCAACTGGGAAAGGTGGCCTCGACTTGCGGCGCCAGTAATCCAAGGTCGCGCAACGGAGAATTCTGCAGCAGATCGGTGGCATGGGTATTCATGTCCCCCATCAACACCTGATGCTTGTAGTTGCCAATCAAATCACGCACATAGGCCAGTTGCAGGTTGCGCGTACGGCCTCCGAGCGCAAGGTGCATCATCACCACCACCAATGCCTCAGGCCCCTCACCAAACCGTACGAGTATCGCACCGCGGCCTTTAGGGCCGGGCAACGGGTGATCTTCGATAGCGGTCGGCTTCAAGCGGCTGAGCACACCATTACTGTGCTGCGCCAGGCGCCCGAGGTTGCGATTGAGCTGCTGGTACCAATAAGGGAAGGCTCCGAGGTGGGCCAGGTGCTCCACCTGATTGATATAGCCCGAACGTATGCTGCCACCGTCGGCTTCCTGCAGGGCGACCAGGTCGAAATCATTCAACAGGTCGCCGATCTTCTGCAGGTTACCGGCCCGCCCGTTGTGGGGCAGCAGATGCTGCCAGCCACGGGTGAGGTAGTGTCGGTACTTTTCGGTGCTGTTGCCCACCTGGATATTGAAGCTGAGCAGACGCAGGCGGTTATCCGCCGGCAAGCCTGTCGATTCCAGGTGATGCTCGTTGACCCGCGGATCGTGCAGGCCAACGACGCGTTCGGTACCCCAGCGGCGCATGACGGGCCCCTTACTTGGCTGCGCGCTCTTTAGCGATCAGTTGGTCGGCCACATTGAGGGTCGCTTCAGGACCGCCTGTAGTGCCCAGGTCGAAACGGTATTTGCCGTTGACGATCATGGTCGGTACGCCTTGCACGCCGTACTTCTGCGCCAGTTCCTTGGCCTGCTTGATCTGACCCTGGATAGCGAAGGAGTTGAACGTGGCGAGGAACTTGTCCTTGTCGACACCCTGAGTGGCAACGAAGTCAGCCATTTCGGCCGGCTTGGTCAGGCGCTTACCTTCCTTCTGGATGGCGTTAAACACAGCGTTGTGGACCTTATGTTCTACACCCATGGCCTCCAGGGTCAGGAACAGCTGGCCGTGTGCATCCCATGGACCGCCGAACATGGCAGGAATGCGCTTGAAGTTCACATCCTTGGGCAGCTTCTCGACCCACGGATTGATAATCGGCTCAAAAGCGTAGCAATGCGGGCAGCCATACCAGAACAGCTCCACCACTTCGATCTTGCCTGGCTGCGCAACCGGGACCGGGTTAGCCAGCTCCACATAGGTTTTACCGGCTTCAAGCGGCACGTCGGCTGCCTGTGCGGTCATGCCGAAGAGACTGGCAGTGACGAGAGCGGCGCTGAGGATCAGATTACGCATGCTTTACTCCTGGACAAATAAGGTCGCCTCACGCGACCTTTAGGTATGACAGGTCTGCGCGGGCATGAGTTCGTTAGTGTAACGGCACCGGCCACAAAAAAGGGCGGCCTGGGCCACCCTTTTTATGCTTGCATCGCCGGATTAATCGGGCGTTAACGTCACTCGTCCCTAGTGCAGGCCCTGGATGTAACTGGAGACGGCTGCGATGTCTTCGTCGCTCAGCTTACGAGCGATGGTACGCATGGTCATTGCGTCTCCGTCATTAGCCCGGCCGGCCTCTTCCTTACGGAAGTCAGTCAACTGCTTGGCAATGTACTGAGCGTGTTGGCCGCCCAGGTGCGGGAAGCCTGCGGCGGCGTTGCCTGAACCATTGGGCGAGTGGCAACCGGTGCAGGCAGGTAGACCTTTCTCCAGATCACCACCACGGAACAGCTTCTCTCCACGGGCGACAACTTTAGGATCGGCAGCTCCCACACTGCCTTTCTGGCTGGCAAAATACGCCGCGAGGTCCGCCAGGTCCTGATCGCTGAGATTGGTCAGCAGGCCGGTCATTTCCAGCACCGTACGCTTGCCATCCTTGATGTCGTGCATCTGCTTGGTCAGGTAACGTTCACCTTGGCCAGCCAGTTTGGGGAAGTTCGGCGCCGGGCTGTTGCCATCCGGTCCGTGGCAAGCACCACACACGGCGGCTTTCGCCTGGCCCGCTGTAGCGTCGCCTGCAGCATGGGCAACACCGGTGATGCCCAAGGTCAACAGCAGACTCACGATCAGTTTGTTCATCAGCTAATCCAACTACGGCTAAGGGTTTAAGAGTTATCAACCGGGTTTACTCACCATCAACTCAATGATGGCCTGGTAATCCTCAGTACAGCATTCCATGCACAAACCACGCGGCGGCATTGCCTTGAAACCCTGGGTCACCTATTGCACCAGCGTGACCACGCAAACTCGGTTGTACAGCGCCTCCGGTTCCTGTGTAGCCTGAGCGCCTTAAAAGCGGAGTCAGGACACCAAAAGCGAGCAACCATCAGGTCATACATCGACCTTTTCAGGGTTTGAGAGCGTTTTGCGTTCTAATGCGCAATAAAGGTCTATCGCTCCCGTGAACTTCATCCTTCGCTGGGACAAAGCACACACAAAATCTGCGGCATTATATACTGGCGCTACTGAAACGGAAACGACACCGCTTGCCGCACCCTTTCTCGGCATCGCCCATATCGGAAATCCCATGCAACTCAAGAATCCCATCCTCGGCCTGTGCCAACAGTCCACCTTCATGCTCAGCGCCGCCAAAGTGGACCAATGCCCCGATGACGAAGGCTTCGAAGTCGCGTTTGCCGGCCGCTCCAACGCAGGTAAGTCCAGCGCCCTGAACACCCTGACCCACGCCAGCCTGGCGCGCACCTCGAAAACTCCGGGCCGCACGCAACTGCTCAACTTCTTCAAGCTAGACGATGATCGGCGTCTGGTCGACCTGCCGGGCTACGGTTATGCAAAAGTACCTATCCCATTGAAGCTGCATTGGCAGCGTCACCTGGAGGCTTACCTGGGTGGCCGGGAGAGTTTGAAGGGACTGATTCTGATGATGGACATCCGTCATCCAATGACCGATTTCGACCTGCTGATGCTCGACTGGGCTGTGGCCAGCGGCATGCCGATGCACATCCTGTTGACCAAAGCCGACAAGCTGACCTACGGCGCAGCTAAGAACACGCTGCTCAAAGTGCAGTCCGATATCCGTAAGGGCTGGGGCGATGCGATCAGCATCCAGCTGTTCTCGGCGCCTAAGCGCATGGGCCTGGAAGAGGCTTACACCGTACTGGCCGACTGGATGGAGCTGGCGGACAAAGGCGCAGAAATCGCCGAATAACTTTTCTGCAGGCAAAAAAAACCCCGGACTTCGTATGGGGAGGGGAAGTTCGGGGTTCAAGTTCCGGACCGCTAGGGCGGGGTCCAGATATCTGCCAACACTTAACACAACATAGGAGCATTGAAGGGCTTCACCACCCATTCAGTAACTCTGAGTGGCACTTCACAGGTTAAGTTCCGGCTCGCCCAAAAAACTATTGGAAATAACTGACGGTCGTTTCCGATCTAAAGCGCTTTGCCACCACCCCGGGCAATGGCAAAGCCCGTCAATCAGTGCGCCTCGTCCCAGTTATCGCCCACGCCCACTTCCACCAGAAGCGGCACGTCCAACTGCGCCGCAGCACTCATGTGCTCACGGATTTTCTCGCTGACCTCTGCTACCAGGTCCTCACGCACTTCCAGTACGAGTTCGTCGTGTACCTGCAGGATGACCTTGGCATCCAGGCCCGAGTCGGTCAGCCAGTTGTCCACGAGCACCATGGCTTTCTTGATGATGTCCGCGGCGGTGCCCTGCATGGGTGCGTTGATCGCAGTGCGTTCCGCCGCTGCGCGCTCTTGAGGTTTATTGGAGTGAATATCCGGCAGGTACAAGCGACGCCCGAAGAAGGTCTCTACATAGCCCTGGTCGGACGCCTGGGCACGAGTGCGCTCCATATATTCGCGAACACCGGGATAACGGGCGAAATACACGTCGATGTAGGCCTTGGCCGTCTTGGTATCAACACCGATGTCCTTACCCAGCTTCTGCGCGCCCATGCCATAGATCAGGCCAAAGTTGATCGCCTTGGCGCTGCGGCGCTGATCGGACGTGACCTCACCCAACTCAACCTTGAACACTTCGGCCGCCGTGGCGGTGTGCACGTCCAGATTATGACGAAAGGCGTTCATCAAGCCTTCGTCCTTGGACAGGTGCGCCATGATCCGCAACTCGATCTGCGAATAGTCGGCCGCCAGCAACTTGTAGCCCTTGGGCGCAACAAACGCCTGGCGGATACGCCGGCCTTCAGCGGTGCGCACTGGAATGTTTTGCAGGTTAGGGTCGCTGGATGACAGGCGCCCAGTCGCTGCTACCGCCTGATGATAAGACGTGTGAATGCGCCCGGTGCGCGGGTTGATCTGCTCCGGCAAACGGTCGGTGTAAGTACTTTTGAGCTTGCTCATGCTGCGGTACTGCATCAGCACCTTGGGCAGCGGATAGTCGTCTTCGGCCAGTTTGGCCAGCACTTCTTCAGCCGTGGAGGCCTGCCCTTTGCCCGTCTTTTTCAGTACCGGCAGCCCGAGCTTCTCGTAGAGAATCGCCCCCAATTGTTTGGGTGAGCCCAAGTTGAATTCTTCACCGGCAATCTCAAACGCCTGGCGCTCCAACTCGACCATCTTGTTGCCCAACTCGATGCTCTGGATGCCCAGCAACTGCGCATCCACCAGCGCGCCCTGACGCTCGATGCGCGCCAGTACCGGCACCAGCGGCATCTCGATATCCGTCAGCACGCTGGCCAGACTCGGAATAGCCGTCAGTTGCGCATGCAGGGCCTGGTGCAGGCGCAGGGTCACATCCGCATCCTCCGCCGCGTAAGGCCCGGCCTGCTCAAGCGCGATCTGATCGAACGTCAGTTGCTTGGCGCCTTTGCCAGCGATGTCCTGGAAGCTGATGGTGTCGTAGCCCAGGTACTTCTTGGCCAGGCTGTCCATGTCATGCCGGGTTGCGGTGGCATTCAACACATAGGACTCAAGCATGGTGTCGAACGCGATACCCCGCACGGTGATGCCCCGCGCAGGGTCGCCGCCAATGGCGCAGTTGGCCAGGATGTTCATGTCGAATTTAGCGTGCTGGCCCACCTTGAGCTTGCTCGGATCTTCCAGCAACGGCTTCAACGCCAGCAGCACCGTGTCGCGATCCAGTTGCTCGGGCGCACCGATGTAGGAATGCGTCAGCGGGATGTAGGCCGCCTCATGCGGTTGCACCGCAAACGAAACCCCGACCAATTGCGCCTGATGGGCATCGATCCCAGTGGTTTCGGTGTCAAAGGCGAACAACTTCGCGTCGTTGAGCTTCTTTAACCACAGGTCGAATGTCGCCTGGTCAAGAATCGTGGTGTAGGCAGCCTCCACCGATGCTGACGGAACAGCGTCGACGGCGTCTTCAACAGCCGGAGTCGCCTTGAGTTCGACACGCTTGGCATCGCGTTGGATCTCATCAATCCAGCTTTTGAACTCCAAAAGCGTGTACAGCTCCAGGAGTTTCTCGCGGTCCGGCTCGATCAGGTGCAAATCGTCCAGCCCGATGTCCAGCGGCACATCAATCTTAATCGTCGCCAACTGGTAGGAAAGGAACGCCATCTCCTTATGCTCTTCGAGCTTGGCCGGCAGCGTCTTGGCGCCGCGGATCGGCAGGGTCGGCACAATATCAAGCTGCTCATACAGCTCTTTGAGGCCGCCATTCACGCCTACCAGCAAACCGGATGCGGTCTTCGGCCCAATACCCGGAACACCCGGAATGTTGTCGGACGAATCGCCCATCAACGCCAGATAGTCGATGATCTGCTCCGGAGCGACGCCAAATTTCTCCTTTACGCCGTCCACATCCATGGCGCTACCGGTCATGGTGTTGACCAAGGTAATGTGTCCATCCACCAGCTGCGCCATGTCCTTGTCACCGGTCGAGATCACCACCGGGCGGTCAGCGGCGGCGCTGCTGCGAGCCAGGGTGCCGATCACGTCATCGGCCTCGACGCCTTCGACGCACAGCAACGGGAAGCCCAGGGCGATCACGCTCTGGTGCAGCGGCTCGATCTGCAGGCGCATGTCATCGGGCATGCTTGGGCGGTTGGCCTTGTATTCGGCGTACATGTCATCGCGAAAGGTCCCACCCTTGGCATCGAACACCACCGCGAAGGGGCTGTCCGGGTACTGTTTGCGCAGGCTTTTGAGCATGTTCAACACGCCCTTGACCGCACCGGTCGGCAGGCCTTTGGAGGTGGTCAGCGGTGGCAGCGCGTGGAAGGCGCGGTACAGATAAGAAGAACCGTCCACCAGGACGAGGGGCGCTTGGCTCATGAGCAGGATCAACCTTTTCGGCGGGTCAGGCGCTAGAATAGCCGGACCAATGAAAACAAAGGGACAAGGTTATCATGCGTACATTCAATCGCCTCCTGTTGACCGGCTTGATCGCACTCGCTCCGCTGGCTGCCGTGGCGGCAGACAGCGCACCTTCGGGCGATCCTGAAGTGACCATTCGCACGGAAGGCGACAGGACTATCCAGGAGTACCGCCAAAACGGTTTCCTGTACGCAATCAAGATCACGAAAAAAGGCTTTCCACCGTATTTCCTGGTGCGCGCGGACGGAACCGACGCGAACTTCATCCGCTCTGACCAGCCGGATATGCTGATCCCGTCATGGAAGATCTTCGAATGGAAATGATTTCTTAACTTCAATTGGCGCCGTACCTCGCGGCGCCCGTACTGGCAGTTTTAACCATGTCTGTGTTCACCCCCCTGGCTCGGCCCGAGCTGGAAACCTTTCTCGCCCCTTACGGGCTCGGCCGCCTGCTCGACTTCCAGGGGATTGCCGCCGGTAGCGAAAACACCAATTTCTTTATCAGCCTGGAACAAGGCGAATTCGTCCTGACCCTGGTTGAACGTGGGCCCGTTGCAGAAATGCCGTTTTTCATTGAGCTGCTCGATGTGCTCCACGATGCCGACCTGCCCGTGCCGTACGCCCTGCGCACCACCGACGGCGTAGCGCTGCGAGAGCTGGCCGGCAAACCGGCGCTGCTGCAGCCGCGCCTGGCCGGCAAACACATCAAGGATGCTAACGCGCAGCACTGCGCCCAAGTGGGCGAGCTGCTCGGCCATCTGCACCTGGCGACTCAAGGTGACAAGGTCCTGGAGCGCAAGACCGATCGCGGCCTGGATTGGATGCTCAGCGAAGGCGCGCAGCTGATTTCGCACCTGAGCGATGCACAGCAGCAGCTGCTCAAAGACGCATTGGAGGAGATTACCGCGCATAAAGGGCAGATCCTTGCCCTGCCGCGCGCCAACGTCCACGCCGACCTGTTCCGTGACAATGCCATGTTCGAAGGCACGCACCTGACGGGCCTGATCGACTTCTACAACGCCTGCTCGGGCCCGATGCTGTATGACGTGGCCATCGCACTCAATGACTGGTGTTCGGACGCCGAAGGCGTGATCGACGGGCAACGTGCCCGCGCATTGCTGGGCGCTTACGCCGGGCTGCGGCCGTTTACGGCGAAGGAAGCAGAGCTTTGGCCGACAATGTTGCGCGTAGCCTGCGTGCGGTTCTGGTTGTCACGCCTGATCGCGGCGGAATCGTTTGCAGGGCAGGATGTGTTAATCCACGACCCGGCGGAATTCGAGCGTCGCTTGGCTCAACGCCAGCAGGTCAGTGTGCAATTGCCGTTCGCGCTATAAAAAACGGCACAAAAAATGTGGGACCGGGCGTGCTCGCTCCCACATGGGTTATGCGCTTGCGGTTAAAGAGACTCCAGGCATCCGGCCAGGTCATTGCCCAACTTATCCAACACCTGCTCGTAACCCTGAGCCGTCGCCGGGGTATACCCGCCCAACGCATCCAGCTCCGCCAACTTCACCGGCAAACCCGCGACCAGCGTCTCAGCCAGACGCGGGCGCAATGGCGGCTCACTGAACACGCAGGTCTTGCCGACTTCCTGCAACCGCGTACGCATGGCTGCCACGTGCTGGGCGCCAGGCTGTACTTCAGCGGCGACGCTGAACACGCCGGCATGCTTCAAGCCGTAAGCCTCCTCAAAGTAATCGAAGGCTTCGTGGAACACGAAGTAAGGCTTGCCATCAATCCCCGCCAGGCGCTTTTTCAAGCGCGCGTCCAACGCATCCAAACGACCATCGAAGGCTTTTGCGTTGTTCTGATAACGCTCGGCATTCGCCGGGTCAGCCGCACTGAGGTCGGCCGCCATGCTTGCCGCAATCACCCGCGCGTTCACCGTCGACAGCCATAAATGCGCATCCAGGCTGCCTGGGCGATGATCGTGGTCATGTTCGTCGGCATCATCGGCGTGAGAATGACTATCTTCGCCGAACCGGCGCAATTTCAGACCTGGTAGATCCTGCACCGCTACCGTCTTCGCTGTGCGACCTTTCAGTACGCGAGGCAGGAAGCCTTCCATGTCCGGCCCGATCCAATACAGCAGATCCACCGACTGCACGCGCCGTACGTCGGATGGCCGCAATGCAAAGTTATGCGGCGACGCGCCCGGCGGCAGCAACACCTCAGGAACCGCCACGCCATCCTGCACAGCTGCGGCAATCAACTGCAGTGGCTTGATGCTGGTCAGCACGTTGACATCGGCCTGAGCGGCCCCACCCATGAACAAACTGGCGACAAATACGACAAAAACGGGAAAAAGTCGGGACACGATGACCACTCGATGGCGTAGGAACGGGTAACATAATAACGTCTCTATCAAATATCTGTCGCCGCTCATGCCTAAAACACCGCTAGCCAGCCGTCCCCACGATCACTCTCACTGCGTGCATACGGCGCTGTCGGAGGCCGACACCCTGTGTGCGCAAAAAGGTCTGCGCTTGACCGCTCTGCGTCGTCGCGTGCTGGAACTGGTGTGGCAGAGCCACAAACCGCTGGGCGCCTACGACATTCTGGGTGTACTCAGCGAGCAGGATGGCCGCCGCGCCGCGCCGCCCACGGTGTACCGCGCGCTGGATTTTCTGCTGGAAAACGGCCTGGTGCACCGCATCGCCTCGCTCAACGCCTTCGTGGGTTGCAACCACCCGGAACACGCCCACCAGGGCCAGTTCCTGATCTGCCGCGAGTGCCATGCGGCCATTGAGCTTGAACAAAAAAGCATCAGCGACGCCATTATCAAGAGCTCTGCCGACGTGGGCTTCAAGGTCGAAGGGCAGACGGTCGAAGTGGTCGGCCTGTGCTCGGGCTGCCAGGGGGCTTGATGAGCAACGCGTTAATCCGCCTGGAGCAGGTTGGGGTCACGTTTGCCGGCCAAACCGTGCTCGATAACATCGCACTGAGCGTAGAGCCGGGGCAAATCGTCACGCTCATCGGCCCCAACGGCGCCGGCAAAACAACCCTGGTGCGCGCCGTGCTTGGCCTGCTCAAGCCCGACAGCGGCAGCGTGTGGCGCAAGCCCAGGCTGCGCGTCGGCTATATGCCGCAGAAACTGCATGTCGACCCGACCCTGCCACTCTCCGTGCTGCGCTTCCTGCGTCTGGTGCCCGGCGTGGACCGTGCCCGCGCGCAGTCTGCACTCAAGGAGGTCGGCGCCGAACAGGTGATCGACAGCCCGGTACAAAGCATCTCCGGCGGCGAAATGCAGCGCGTTCTGCTGGCCCGGGCTTTGTTGCGTGAACCGCAACTGCTGGTGCTCGATGAGCCCGTCCAGGGCGTCGACGTCGCCGGCCAGGCCGAGCTGTACAGCCTGATCACCCGCCTGCGCGATCGTCATGGTTGCGGCGTGCTGATGGTGTCCCATGATCTGCACCTGGTGATGAGCACCACCGACCAAGTGGTGTGCCTCAACCGCCACGTGTGTTGTTCCGGCCACCCGGAACAGGTCAGCGGCGACCCGGCGTTTGTCGAGCTGTTCGGCAAGAACGCCCAGAGCCTGGCGATTTATCACCACCATCACGACCACGCCCACGACCTGCATGGCGCCGTGGTTGACGATCCAACCGCACCTCACACCCACGTTCATGGAGATAGCTGCAAGCATGGCTGATTTTCTGCTCTACGCCCTGCTGGCAGGCTTGGCTTTGGCGCTGGTGGCGGGCCCTTTGGGCTCGTTCGTGGTCTGGCGACGCATGGCGTATTTTGGCGACACCTTGTCGCATGCCGCGCTCCTGGGCGTGGCCATGGGCTTTTTGCTGGACGTGAGCCCGACCATCGCCGTGACCGTCGGCTGCCTGCTGTTGGCGGTGCTGCTGGTGACCCTGCAACAGCGCCAGCCGCTGGCCTCGGATACGCTGCTCGGCATTCTGGCGCCGAGCACGCTGTCGCTGGGCCTGGTGGTGCTGAGCTTTATGCACGAGGTGCGCATCGACCTGATGGCCTACCTGTTCGGCGACCTGCTGGCGATCAGCCCCACTGACCTGGCCTGGATCCTGGGCGGCAGCGCCGCGGTGCTGGTGCTGCTGGTAGCCCTGTGGCGGCCACTCCTGGCTATCACGGTGCATGAAGAGTTGGCCAAGGTCGAAGGCCTGCCCGTATCGGCCCTGCGCATGGCCCTGATGCTGTTGATTGCCGTGGTGATCGCTGTCGCAATGAAGATTGTCGGCGTATTGTTGATCACATCGCTGTTGATCATTCCCGCCGCCGCCGCCCAGCGTCACGCCCGTTCCCCGGAGCAGATGGCAATCGGCGCCAGCCTGTTGGGGATGCTGGCAGTATGTGGGGGCCTGGCGTTGTCGTGGTTCAAGGACACGCCGGCCGGACCATCGATTGTGGTCACGGCTGCCGCCCTGTTTCTGCTGAGTTTTGTCCTGCCCCGTCGAGGGGTGTAGACTTGCTCGCTTTTTGCGCAAATAGAGAGTCGCAGGAATGAAGCTGTTCACCTCCCGTTATCTGCTCCTTGCCGCATTTTCTTTGCTGCTGGGCGCCTGTCAAAGCACACCGCCCGTAGCCCCCGAGGCTGCCGACCCGCGTGCTGCGGCCATCGCGCAGCTGGAGCAAAACCTGGCCAGCAGTGAATTGGCCACCGCCGAAGACCAGCTTGCCGCGCTACAGGCTCAGTCGCCCAACGACCCAACGCTGGAGTCTTATCAGCGCCAACTGGCCGAAGCCTACCTGCAACGCAGCCAAATCGTGCTGCAAAAGGGTGACGTCAACGCTGCAGCCACTGCCTTGAGCCGCGCCCGCGCGTTGATGCCCAAGGCGCCGGCACTGACGGGCGGCGTCAACAGCGCCATTACCCATGCCCGCAAAGCCGAGCTGGATAAAGCCGAAGAAGCCCTCAAGGCCGCCGAAGCCAAACCCGCAGCCAAGGTCATCGACCCGGCGGCACCAAGCACCACCGTGGCCTTGAACCTCACCGATATCGAAGAACTGCGCCATCAACTGGATGCGATCGCCATCGACGTGGTGAATTACCAGTGCGATGTGAGCATCCAGGCCCCGCGCACCGAGGATTACCCATGGTTGGCCACACTGCTGACCAAACGGGTTAAGCGCATTGATTCGGGGTACGACCTGAAAATTCACCGGCAAATCCTGAAGAAGATTCCGGCGCAAATTGTGCTGATTCCGCGCAAGGCGGACTAATAGCATCGCGGGCACGCCCGCTCCCACACTTGAATGTATTCATCACTCAAATGTGGGAGCGGGCGACCTGACAAACAGCCGAGTATTTAAGCCGGAATCGCCTTGGCCTTCGCCTCACGGTCCCACACCCGATGCTGGGCAATGGCGGCAAAGAACGTCTTGAACGCCTTGGCATCCGCGCCCACGATCAACCCCGCATCCGCCTCCAGCTTCAGCAGATCCAGCAGCGGCTTCACGTCAGTGGCCACGGCAATCGCCTTGAGGTGTTTGTACGCTTCCAGCACGTAGTGCAACGCCACGCCATCACCGCTCAAGGCCGTCACCGACTCTTTACCGCCTGGGATAAACACCGCGTCAAACGCAATGGACGGCATACCCTCCATCGACGCATCCACCGCCAGCGTCTTGCCGTCCGCCGTGGTCACAGGCGCCGAAGTAGGCCCCAGCAACTTCGCATGGGCACCTTCGGCCTCAAGGGCTTTTTTCATCGCATCGATCGCCGCGCCGTCGACACCATTGGCCGCCAGGATCGCCACTTTGCGCGTCTTGATATCACCCGACAGCAGATTGACCTGGCTCAATGCCGGCGATTCTTTAACCGACGTCTCACGCACAGGCACTGTGCCCTTGGTCGGCGCCGGCAGGCCCAGGTTCTGCGCCACGCGCTTGGCCAGTTCCAGGTCGATATTGGCCAGGATCTCGTTCACCTGACGGGCGCGAATATGCTCGCGCTCGACTTTGCCAAGCTCAAAGCTGTAGGCCGCAATAATGTGCTCTTTCTCATGATGGCTCATGCTGTTGAAAAACAGCGTCGCCTGGGAAAAGTGGTCACCGAACGATTCACTGCGCTCGCGCACTTTGCTGGCATCAACGCGCTCGTAATAGGTTTCGAAACCACCATCGGTTGGCCCTGCCGGCGTTTCCTTCGGCCAGCCGCCGTCGATGGAGTTCGGCTCGTAAGATGCCCGTCCCTTGTCGATCACCGTACGGTGCTGGGCATCGCGCTGGCCATTATGGAACGGCGCGACCGGGCGGTTGATCGGGATCTCATGAAAGTTCGGCCCACCCAGTCGGCTGATCTGCGTATCCGTGTAGGAAAACAGACGGCCTTGCAGCAACGGGTCGTTGGTGAAGTCGATGCCGGGCACAATATGTCCTGGGCAGAACGCAACCTGCTCGACTTCAGCGAAGAAGTTGTCCGGATTACGGTTAAGCACCATCTTGCCCAGGGGCGTGATGGGCACCAGCTCTTCAGGAATGATCTTGGTGGGGTCGAGCAAATCGAAGTCGAACGAGTGTTCGTCTTCTTCGGCGACGATCTGAACACCCAGCTCCCACTCGGGGTAGTCGCCCATCTCGATGGACTCCCACAGATCGCGACGGTGGTAATCGGTATCTTTACCGGCAAGCTTTTGCGCTTCGTCCCATACCAGGGAGCAGGTGCCGACTGTTGGCCGCCAATGGAATTTGACGAAGCTGGACTTACCCTCGGTATTGATCAGGCGAAAGGTGTGCACGCCGAAACCCTGCATGGCGCGCAGGCTTTTGGGAATCGCACGGTCGGACATCGCCCACACCACCATGTGCGCCGATTCCGGTACCAGGGAGACGAAATCCCAGAACGTATCGTGGGCCGAACCGCCGGTAGGGATCTCGTTGTGCGGCTCGGGTTTTACCGCGTGCACAAAGTCCGGAAACTTGATCGCGTCCTGAATAAAGAACACCGGCATGTTGTTGCCCACCAGGTCGAAGTTGCCTTCTTCGGTGAAGAACTTCACGGCAAAACCGCGCACGTCACGCACCGTATCACCCGAACCACGTGGGCCTTGCACGGTGGAAAAGCGCGCGAATACCGGGGTTTTATGCTCCGGCGTGCGCAGGAACCCGGCCTTGGTCAGCGCAGAATGGTCGCCATAGGATTGGAAGTAGCCATGGGCGCCTGTGCCACGGGCGTGCACGATGCGCTCCGGGATGCGCTCATGGTCAAAATGCGTGATTTTCTCCCGCATGATGAAATCTTCGAGCAGCGAAGGACCACGAGGGCCGACCTTCAAGCTGTTCTGGTTGTCGGAAATCTTCACGCCTTGGTTGGTGCGCAAGGCTTGGCCGGTGGCGTCGGAACGAAACGTTTCCAAGGCCTGCAGCTTGGCGTTGGTATTGCCACGGTCCAGGGTGTCGGTGCCCGCAAGGTCACTCTTCGGCGGGGTGGCTGGCTTCTTGGTACTCATCAGACAAAACTCCTTATTCAAAGTAGCCAGAGCGGTCCCCGGCTCGTTTGAGCAAAACCCCAGGCACGGCACCCAGGACATCGCGTTGCCTAAGTAGTGACTGATGAGGTTTTGGGCCGTTCCTTTTTTATGACCTTTGATCGCGTTATTGCCAAATCGCAGGATGAATGCGAAATAAATGCTAAGAAACGCTATACGGACAGGCTAAAATGCGCGCCCGGCTAACCGCTGATCCCTTTTCAATGCGCCCCACAAGGTTCGCTACGTGATCGAGTTTCAAAACGTCCATAAAACTTACCGCGTCGCCGGTAAGGATATTCCTGCCCTCCACGCCACCAGCCTGCGCGTCGAAAACGGCCAGGTGTTCGGCCTGATCGGCCACTCGGGTGCGGGTAAAAGTACGCTGCTGCGCCTGATTAACCGCCTGGAAGAACCCAGCGGCGGCCAGATCACGGTCGACGGCGAAGAAGTCACCGCCCTGGATGCCAACGGCCTGCGCCGTTTCCGTCAGCAGGTCGGGATGATCTTCCAGCACTTCAACCTGTTGGCATCCAAGACCGTGGCCGACAACGTGGCACTGCCGCTGACCCTGGCCGGCGAACTGTCGCGCAAGGACATCGACCTGCGCGTGGCCGAGTTGCTGGCCCGCGTCGGCCTGTCGGACCACGCCAAGAAATACCCGGCGCAGTTGTCCGGCGGCCAGAAGCAGCGCGTCGGCATCGCCCGCGCCCTGGCGACCAAGCCAAAGATTTTGCTGTGCGACGAAGCCACCAGCGCCCTCGACCCGCAGACCACCGCCTCGGTGCTGCAGCTGCTGGCCGAGATCAACCGTGAGCTGAAACTGACCATCGTGCTGATCACCCATGAAATGGACGTGATCCGTCGCGTGTGCGACCAGGTGGCCGTGATGGACGCCGGCGTGATCGTCGAGCAAGGCTCGGTGGCCGACGTGTTCCTGCACCCCAAGCACCCGACCACCAAACGCTTCGTGCAGGAAGCCGAGCAGGTCGACGAAGGCGAGCAGCGCGATGACTTCGCCCACGTACCGGGCCGTATCGTGCGCCTGACGTTCCAGGGCGAAGCGACCTACGCGCCGCTGCTGGGAACCGTCGCACGCGAAACGGGGGTGGACTACAGCATCCTTGCCGGTCGTATTGACCGCATCAAAGACATCCCCTACGGGCAACTGACCCTCGCCGTCACCGGCGGTGACATGCAGGCGGCCTTCGCCCGCTTCACTGCCGCAGACGTCCACATGGAGGTGCTGCGTTAATGGAAGTCCTGACGAGTTTCTTCGCCAATATCGACTGGTCCGAAATCTGGCTCGCTACCGGCGACACCATGATCATGCTGTTCGGCTCACTGTTGTTCACCGTGCTACTCGGCCTGCCGCTGGGTGTACTGCTGTTCCTGACCAGTCCGCGCCAGTTGTTCGAACAAAAAGGCCTGTACGCGCTGTTGTCACTGGTCGTCAACATCCTGCGTTCGTTGCCGTTCATCATCCTGCTGATCGTGATGATCCCGTTCACCGTGCTGATCACCGGCACCTCGCTGGGCGTGGCCGGTGCGATTCCGCCGCTCGTGGTCGGCGCAACCCCGTTCTTTGCGCGCCTGGTGGAAACCGCCCTGCGTGAAGTGGACCGCGGCATCATCGAAGCCACGCAGTCGATGGGCGCCACCACCCGCCAGATCATCACCAACGCACTGCTGCCAGAAGCCCGCCCTGGCATCTTCGCAGCGATTACCGTGACAGCGATTACACTGGTGTCCTACACCGCCATGGCCGGTGTCGTCGGCGCCGGCGGCCTGGGCGATCTGGCGATTCGTTTTGGTTACCAGCGTTTCCAGACCGATGTAATGGTGGTCACCGTGGTGATGCTGTTGATTCTGGTGCAAATTCTGCAAACCGTCGGCGACAGGCTGGTGGTGCACTTTTCTCGAAAATAACGGCCATTGCCGGCGCAAAGCCGGCAGATACCCGAACAAGGAGCTTGCTGGATGAAAAAACTACTGGTCGCTTTCGCCGCCGTTGCCGCGTTTTCCGCCCATGCCGAGACGATTACCGTCGCGGCGTCGCCGGTGCCGCACGCGCAAATCCTCGAATTCGTGAAGCCTGCACTGGCCAAAGAAGGCGTGGACCTGCAGGTCAAAGTCTTCACCGACTACGTCCAGCCCAACGTACAAGTGGCTGAAAAGCGCCTGGACGCCAACTTCTTCCAGCACCAGCCGTACCTGGATGAGTTCAACAAAGCCAAGGGCACTCATCTGGTGAGCGTCGGCGCGGTGCACCTGGAGCCGCTGGGCGCCTACTCCAGCAAGTACAAGAAGCTGGAAGACCTGCCGAACGGCGCCAACGTGGTCATCCCTAACGACGCCACCAACGGCGGCCGTGCGCTGCTGCTGCTGGCCAAGAACGGCCTGATCACCCTGAAGGACCCGACCAACATCCTGTCGACCATCAAGGACATCACCGTTAACAGCAAAAACCTGAAGTTCCGCGAACTGGAAGCCGCCACGCTGCCTCGCGTGCTGACCCAGGTCGACCTGGCCCTGATCAACACCAACTACGCCCTGGAAGCCAAGCTCGATCCTTCCAAGGATGCACTGGTGATCGAAGGCAGCGACTCGCCTTACGTGAACATTCTGGTCACCCGCGAAGACAACAAAGATTCTGACGCTGTGAAGAAGCTGGTGGCAGCCCTGCACACACCAGAAGTGAAGGCATTCATCGAAGAGAAGTACAAAGGCGCGATCAAGCCGGCGTTCTGATCTGACTGAAAATCAATGTGGGGGCAAGCCCGCCCCCACATTTTTTTGTCGCCGCTTATTTGCGCTGCAGCAACCCCGGCAACTGCGCCACCAGCTTCTGGTTGTTCAACGGCGCACGGATAAACCCACGCTGGGTGCCGTCCGGGCCGATCAGCGCGAGGTTGCCGCTGTGGTCGACGGTGTAGTTCGGCTTGCTGGTATCTGCCGGAATGAACGGGATACTCACCGCGTTCGAGACCTTTTGCACGTCCTCCACATTAGCGCCGGTGAGGCCTTCGAACTGCGGATCGAAATAGCCCAGGTACTGCTTGAGCTGGGTCGGCGTGTCACGGTTCGGGTCAACGCTGACCAGGATCACCTGCAACTTATCCACCGCCTCTTTGGGCAACTCACTCTTGATCTGGCGCAACTGGGCGAGGGTGGTAGGGCAGATGTCCGGGCAGAAGGTGTAGCCGAAGAACAGCAGGCTCCACTTACCCTTCAACTCATTGACCAGCACCGGCTGGCCGTCCTGATCCGTCATGGTCACCGCCGGCAGTTGGCGGCTCTGAGGCAGCAGGATAATGCCGGCGTCGATCAACGCGGCAGGGTCACCCTGGCCTTTGCCCGACAGCACTTTGTTAACGGTCAGGCCCATGATCAGCGCGACGATTGCCACCAGGATGAAGACGGTTTTTTGAGTTCGAGTCATAGGTTCAACAATAGGTAATGGTCTACGAGCAGGGCGATAAACAGCAGGAACAGGTACCAGATAGAGTACTTGAACGTGTTGATCGCCGCGTGCGGCCGACCGCCACGGTACAACACCCAGGCCCATTGCAGAAAGCGCCCGCCCAACAGCAGCGCACACGCCAGGTACAGTGGGCCGCTCATGTGGATCACATAGGGCATCAGGCTCACCGCCAACAGCGCAAAGGTATAGAGCAGGATATGCACCTTGGTGTAGTGCTCGCCGTGGGTGACCGGCAACATCGGGATGTCGGCTTTGGCGTACTCCTCTTTGCGATGAATAGCCAGGGCCCAGAAGTGCGGCGGGGTCCAGGCGAAGATGATCAGCACCAGCAACAGCGGCTCGGCGCTGATATGCCCGGTCACGGCGACCCAGCCCAAGAGCGGCGGTGCAGCACCGGCAAGCCCACCGATGACGATATTCTGCGGCGTCGCACGCTTGAGAAAGCCGGTGTAGATCACCGCATAACCGAGCAACGAAGCCAACGTCAGCCAGGCGGCCAACGGATTGGTGAATGCCAGTAACAGCGCCAATCCTGCAACAGCCAGAAACAAAGCAAAGGCCAATGCGGCCATGGGCGATACGCGACCTTGCGCCAACGGTCGCTTGTGGGTCCGCGCCATCACCGCATCGATGCGCCGGTCCACCACATGATTGACCACCGCCGCGCCGCCCGCGCACAGGGCGATACCCAGGTTGCCGAACACCAGCACCGTCCACGGCACCCCGGCGCGGGTCGCGAGAAACATGCCCACCAGCGAGGTGATGAGCATCAGCACCACCACTTTCGGCTTGGTCAGCTCCAAATAGTCACGCCAGATCGCCTGGCCGTGACGCGCGCCGATCAAGGTCGCCATGGCATCTCTCCTTTAAGCGTTACGAGGCCCGACACAGGTTTGCGCGGGCTGAAACGCCAACCGAACAGCCGTTGATGGCGCACCCGAACCAGGCTGGTGCGCGCGTGGTAATTGACCAATACCAGCGTCAGCAACAGCGCGGCACCGCCGGCGTTGTGAGCGACCGCCACCGGCAGCGGCAGACCGAACGCCACATTGCTCAGGCCCAGGCCGATTTGCACGAGCAGGGCGATCAGCAGCAGGCCAGCAAGCCGCGTCATGCCCACGGCGCGCAACTGCCAGGCCAGGCCCAACAGCACCAGGCTCACCAGCACCGCGCCAATGCGATGGGTCAGATGAATGGCCGTGCGCGCCTCGCTGTCGAGCTGGCCGCCCAGGTAGTTGGGGCCAATGTGCTGGGTCAAGTGAAAGCCATTGGCAAAATCCGCCGCCGGCCACCATTGGCCATGGCACGTTGGCAAGTCCACACAGGCCACCGCCGCATAGTTGGAACTGACCCAACCGCCGAGCGCAATCTGCCCGATCACCAGCACCAGTCCCGCCGTCGCCCAATATTGCAGACGCTTGGGCACAATCAACGCAGGCAGCACGCCGGACAGGCGCAAGGTCAGCAAAAGCAGGAGGCTCAACGTGGCAAAACCGCCCAACAAGTGTCCGGTCACCACCTGCGGCCACAGCTTTAACGTCACCGTCCACATACCGAAAGCGGCCTGGGCAAACACCACCGCCAGCAGAAACAACGGCAACTTCACCGGCTGCCCTGGATCACGCCGATGGCTCCACGCGCGCGCCGCCAGCAGCACGATCAGCAGGCCCAAGGTACCCGCGAAGTAACGGTGGGTCATCTCGGCCCAGCCCTTGTCAGCTTCCACCGGGGTGTCGGGGAAATGCAATTCGGCATGGGCCAGTTGCGCCTCGCTTTGCGGCACGCCTATAAAGCCGTAGCAACCCGGCCAATCCGGACAGCCGAGGCCCGCGTGGGTCAGGCGGGTGTAGGCGCCGAGCAGCACGACAATCAGCGCCAGCAAGGTGGCAAACAACGCGAGGCGAAATCCAGGTTTGGCCATGACGATGCCCTTATCCGATATTCGACAGTTTCAGCAGGTGGCGCAGGTCGTTGAGCAAGTCCTTGCCCTTGACCTTGGCGTCGTAGCGCAGCACCAGGTTGCCGTGGGGGTCAACGATCCACAGCTGCGCCTCGCCCGGTGCGGCGGCGTTCTTAGTGAAGGTCGAAGCATCCAGCGAATAACGCTGCAATTGGGGGTATTCGGTTTTCAACTTGGCCTCGTAGTCGGCGCCAACCGGCTGCGCACTGGCCAGGGCATGACTGGCCCGTGAAGCGTCGCGCCCCAAACCGATCTGCAACTGCCGCGCGAGGTACACCAGTTGCTGACAATCGGCCGCACACGCAGTGGGCGCGGTGACCAGCAACTGCCAGCGCTGCTCATCGGCCTGCACGCCAATATCGGCACGGGTCTGGCCGTTGCCGATCATTTCGCCATGGTAGCTGCGGCTGTCCGGCACCCAGAACTGCAGCTTGTACATAAACGTCGCCAGCACCATCGGGCCGATCACCATCAGCAGGATCAGCAGCAGTTGCCAGCGGCCTTTGCGCCGATCAGGCAGGTCAGACATGTTGAGTGGATTGGTGGCCGCTCCCATGGGGCTTCTCCTTTGTGTTGTGCCATCCGAGGTAGAGGTAAAGCGCGAGCAACGCCAGCGCCATGGCGAACCATTGCACGGCGTAGGCCTGGTGTTTTTCCGGGCCCATGGCGACCACCGGCCAGGTGGTGTCGTACGTACCGGGGCCGCCCTCGGCACGCAACTCGTAGGCAAAGCCGCTGCGGCCCAGCTCAGTCCATAAGGCGGCGGGGTGCACTGCGGTGAGTAAGCGCGGCCAGGGCGCATCGGCCGGGTCGGCATGCAGCTGGAAGGTCTCGCCGGGGGCGACGTACACCCAGGCGTCGAGGTTCAACGGCGGCTCAGGGGTGGTGAAGGCCGGCGGAATGCGGCGATCCGGCCAGGGCAGCCAGCCACGGTTAAGCAACAGCCACAGGCCGCTGGCCTGGTCATGAAAGGGTTGCAGCAACTCAACACCGGCCTTGCCGTCGCGCATGCGGTTGTCCAGCAGCACGCTGTGATCGACGTCGAACTGCCCGCGCAGATGCACGCGGCGAAACGCCGGATCCACCGTGCCATCGAGCTGCTCACTGCGCATCGGCGCGGCCGCGCGGCGTTCGGCATAGCTGTCGAGCATCACCTGCTTTTGATGCCCGCGCGACAGCTGCCAGAACCCCAAACCCACCATCAACGGCAGCAGCACCATCACCACCACGGTTGGCGCAATGCCGGGGCGAAACTGTTTTATGGCGCTGGCTATACTTGTTTTCATTGCCCGCCCCCTCCATAAAAGCCCAGGAGCCAGACCATGCTCAAAGCAGCCATTGCCCTGATGCTGATCGCGACTGTCGTGAGCCTGTTCAGTGGCTTGTTCTTTCTGGTCAAGGACGAGGGCCACTCCAATCGCCTCGTCACTGCCTTGACCGTACGTGTCGTACTGGCGGTGATCACCCTGGCGTTGATCAGCTGGGGTTTTTTCAGCGGCCAGTTGGTGTCTCACGCGCCGTGGTAATAACCCTCACAGCACGTACACGAAGAAAAACAACCCGATCCACACCACATCCACAAAGTGCCAATACCAACTGGCCGCCTCGAACCCGAACTGGTGCTCGGCATTGAAGTGCCCGCGCAGGATGCGCATCAGCATCACAAATAAAATGATCGTACCGATGGTCACGTGGGCGCCGTGGAAACCGGTGAGCATGAAAAAGGTTGCGCCGTATACACCGGAGCCCAGCGTGAGCCCCAGCTCTTTATAGGCATGGATGTACTCCTCGGCCTGAAACCCGAGAAACGCCAGGCCCAGCAGCACGGTGATCGCCAACCAGATCTTCAACGCACCGCGATGCCCCTTGCGCAATGCATGGTGGGCAATGGTGATGGTCACGCTGGAACTCACCAGCAGGATGGTATTGACCAGCGGCAAGCCCCACGGACTGATGGTGCCCTTGGGTGCCGGATAGAGTTTGGGGTCCGGATTGTTGAGCAATGGCCAGGCATATTCGAAGTTCGGCCACAGCATATGCGCGATGCCTTTGGGGCCTTCACCCGCCAGCCAGGGGCCCGACCAGGTACGCACATAAAACAGCGCACCAAAGAACGCGATAAAGAACATCACTTCAGAAAAGATGAACCAGGTCATGCCCCAGCGAAAGGAGCGGTCCATTTGTGAGCTGTACAAACCGGCTCGGCTTTCTTTGATCACCGCACCAAACCAGCCGAACATCATGTAGGCCAGCAACAACCCACCGACGAAAAAGATCCACGGTCCGTGGGATTCCGGGCGCGCGGCCTTCAGGTCGTTGAACCACAGCCCCAGGCCATACACAGTGATCAGCAGGCCAAACGTGGCAATTATTGGCCATTTGCTTTGCGCTGGTACGTAGTACGTATCATGAGTCGACATGTATTCGCTCTCCTGATTGAGCGGGCAAACAGTAGCTAGCCGCCAGAACGGGCAGCCACGGGCGGTTGGCGCGCAGTGATGTCAAACAGCGTGTACGCCAGGGTCAGATGCTTCACATCCTTGGGCATGTCCCGGTCGACGATGAAGCGCACCGGCATCTCAATACGCTCGCCTGGCTGCAACACTTGCTGGGTGAAGCAAAAACACTCGGTCTTGTGGAAGTACATCGCCGCCTCGGCCGGCGAAATGCTTGGCACGGCCTGGGCGGTCATCGGTTTATCGGTCGGGTTGTGGGCCACGAACAGCATCTCGGTCACCGCGCCAGGATTGACCACCACCTCGTCAGCCTTGGCATAAAAGTCCCAGACCATGTCGATGGCATTAGTGGACAAAAACTGCACGCGCACCTGGCGTGACGCATCCACCACCTGCGATCCCTCGTACTGCCCGGCGGTCTTGCCGTTGATGCCGAATGCCTTGCACATCACGTCATAGATCGGCACCAAGGCGAAGCCGAAAGCGAACATCGCCAGCACCAGGATCAGCAGGCGGGTGACCAGGCGCTTGAGCGGCACGGAGTCAGCCATGGCGATCACCCGAGACAGTGGCGGGAGCGGGCTTGGCGCCCCAGGCGTTCATTTGACCTCCGGCGGCGTGGTGAAGGTGTGGTACGGCGCAGGGGAAGGGACGCTCCACTCCAGGCCTTCAGCCCCATCCCATGGCTTGGCCGGGGCGGGTTGGCCGCCGCGGATGCACTTGATGACGATAAACAGGAAGAAGATCTGCGTAGCGCCAAACATAAACGCGCCAATCGACGAGACCATGTTGAAGTCCGCGAACTGCAGGTTGTAGTCGGGCACCCGCCGAGGCATGCCGGCCAAGCCGACGAAGTGCATGGGGAAGAACGCCATGTTCATGCCCACGAAAGACAGCCAGAAGTGCAGCTTGCCCAAGGTTTCGTCGTACATGTGACCGGTCCATTTCGGCAGCCAGTAGTAGGCCGATGCGAAGATGCCGAAGATCGCGCCGGGCACCAGTACGTAATGGAAGTGCGCCACCACAAAGTAGGTGTCGTGGTACTGGAAGTCCGCCGGGGCAATCGCCAGCATCAGCCCGGAAAAACCGCCGATGGTGAACAGAATCACAAAGGCCACCGCAAACAGCATCGGCGTTTCGAAGGTCAGCGAGCCCTGCCACATGGTGCTGACCCAGTTGAAGACCTTCACCCCCGTCGGCACGGCGATCAGCAGCGTGGCGTACATGAAGAACAGCTCACCTACCAGCGGGATACCGACCACGAACATGTGGTGCGCCCACACGATAAACGACAGGAACGCGATGCTCGCCGTGGCGTAAACCATCGAGGTGTAGCCGAACAGTGGCTTGCGCGAGAAGGTCGGGATGATCGAACTGACGGCGCCGAAGGCCGGCAGGATCATGATGTACACCTCCGGGTGACCAAAGAACCAGAACACATGCTGGAACAGCACCGGGTCACCGCCGCCTGCGGCACTGAAAAAGCTGGTGCCGAAGTGAATGTCCATCAGCATCATGGTCACGCAACCGGCCAATACGGGCATCACTGCGATCAGCAGGAACGCGGTGATCAGCCACGTCCACACGAACAGCGGCATTTTCATCAGGGTCATGCCGGGCGCACGCAGGTTGAGGATGGTCGCGACCACGTTGATCGCGCCCATGATCGAACTGATGCCCATCAAGTGGATGGCAAAGATAAAGAACGTCACGCTTTCCGGGGCGTATGTGGTGGACAGCGGCGCGTAGAAGGTCCAGCCGAAGTTCGGCCCGCCGCCCGGCGTGAACAGGGTCGAGACCAGCAGCAGGAACGCCGCCGGCAGCAGCCAGAAACTGAAGTTGTTCATGCGCGGCAGGGCCATATCGGGCGCGCCGATCATCAGCGGGATCATCCAGTTGGCCAGGCCGACAAACGCCGGCATCACCGCGCCGAACACCATGATCAACCCGTGCATGGTGGTCATCTGGTTGAAGAACGCCGGTTGCACGATCTGCAGACCGGGCTGGAACAGCTCGGCGCGGATCACCATGGCAAACGAACCGCCGAGCAGAAACATCGCGAACGCGAACCACAGGTACATCGTGCCGATGTCTTTGTGGTTGGTGGTCAGCACCCAGCGCATCAAACCCTTCGCGGGGCCGTGGGCATGGTCACTGGCGTGGCCATGGTCATCGATCACAGCGCTCATGGCCGTTCTCCTGCAAACGAATGGGCGGGGCGGGTCAGCGCATTGGCAATGAAGTGGCTCATTTGCTTTCCGCCTGCTTGATGGCCAACACGTCTTTAGGCGTGACCATGTCGCCTTTGTTGTTGCCCCACGCGTTGCGCTCGTAGGTCACCACGGCGGCGATATCCACCTCCGAGAGCTGCTTGCCGAACGCTGCCATCGCGGTGCCCGGCTTGCCGTGATAGACGATGCTCAAGTGATCGGCGGCAGGCCCGGTGGCGATTTTGGAGCCCTTGAGCGCCGGGAACATCGGCGGCAGCCCCTGGCCCTCGGCCTGGTGACAGGCCACGCAAGTGGTGTGGTAGACCTTGTCGCCACGGGCCACCAGCTCTTCAAGGGTCCACTCTTTGGACGTCAGCTCCTTGAGCTGGGCGGCCTGCGCCTTGCGCTCACCGAGCCAGGTGTCGTAATCGGCTTTGGACTTGACCTCGACCACGATGGGCATAAAGCCGTGGTCTTTGCCGCACAACTCGGCACATTGGCCACGGTAGATGCCGGGCTTCTCGACGCGGGTCCAGGCCTCGTTGACGAAACCAGGGATGGCGTCGCGCTTGACCGCGAAGGCCGGCACCCACCAGGAGTGGATTACGTCGGCGGCGGTGACCAGGAAGCGCACTTTGGCGCCCACCGGCAATACCAGCGGCTCATCCACTTCCAGCAGGTAGTGTTCGCCTTTGGTGGCCTGGTTATGGATCTGTTCGGCAGGCGTGGCCAGGTTGCTGAAAAACTCCACGTCCTGGCCCAGGTATTTGTAGTGCCATTTCCACTGGTAACCGGTGACCTGGATATCGATATCCGACTCACTGCTGTCGTAGATGTTGATCAAGGTCTTGGTCGCCGGAATCGCCATGGCGATCAGGATCAGCAACGGCACGATGGTCCAGAGGATTTCTACGGTGGTGCTCTCGTGGAACTTGGCGGCCACCTGGCCCGTGGAGCGTCGGTGCACCATCATCGACCAGAACATAGCGCCAAACACGATGATGCCGATCACCACACAGATCCAGAAAATGGTCATGTGCAGGTCGAACACAGCGTGACTGACTTCTGTCGCCCCTGGCGCCATATTCGTTGTCCAGGCGGCATGTGCCTGGCCGAATACCGACCACAACAGGAGGCCCATCCAAACGTGTGGATGTCGCATCATTGCGGGTTCCCCTTATCGTTCTTGTTATCCCGCCGGTTTGCACCTGCGTCGAAGGGAGCGGCTTCCATACTGCTTACAACCGCTTAGCCTTGCCTGCTTATGCAGTCTGGCGTCATCAGCTAATCGCGTACAAACCCGAGTATAGACACGCCTTGCAACCCCGCAATGTGTAGGGGCAAATGAGCTGAAAAGACCGGCGAGGACTAATGAAACAGGGTGCGGAATCGTTTTTCCGACGAACGATGGCAATTCGATATAACGCCCGCGCATAACCATGAAATAATTATGACAAATGCGTCTTAGCCGCTCGTATAAACGCGTTACCTTGATCTTTCCCTTTTCCTACGCCTGCACCATTGGAGCCTCCATGAACACCGCCGCATTGCGCGAGCAGATTTCCCGTGCCCATCAACACGAAGCCACAACGGGCCAGCTTGCCCAGCAATTGGAAAAACAATTGCCGCATCTGCATTCGGCCATTTCCCTGGCTGACGGTGACCGCAACATCGTGATGACCCGCTTTGTCAGCGCCTACATCGACCTAGTCCCGGATTTGCTCGACGCCGCCAATGACGTGGCGCGCGAAGCCGGGATCGAAAGCCAGGTCAAGCCGGTACTGAAAATTGCCGAGCACTTCTTCCTGCAACCGCCCGCGATTCTGGCGGGCCACGAAGGGCTCGACGGTTTGCTGGACGAGGCCTACCTGGCCCATCGTCTGGTGGAGGAAGTGAACGATCTGTATATCAAGCATTTCGGCCAGCCGTTGATTCCGGCGGATACCACCGTAGCCAATGTGATCGCTCACCAATTGATCGGTGAAGACTTCGCCAATCAGTTGGACGAGGCGGTGCATCTGGCCGTGGATGAGATGCTCAACGAGGAGAGCTTTGCGCTGGAGTCGGTCGAGACCTACCGCGAAACGCTAAAGAGCCCGAACACCGAAGCCGCGTGGAAGCGCTGGCCGTGCCTGTCGAGGAAGCTGGGGGTTGAGCTGGCGCTGGTTCAGCCGGCCTGAATCCTTGAACTGACGCGCAACACTGTGGGAGCCGGGCATGCCCGGCTCCCACACGATTAAGCGGGTTTCAGACGGCCGCCGAGCCTATCCCGGTCGTCGTGCGAATCCGCCCTTCCAACCGACGCTTCAACCCGCGCGCCTCAATCACCAGCTTCGAGCCCTTGGCCGCATTGGCCCGCCCCCATTCCTCCAGCAGTTCCAGGCAGGAATGGTCGATATAGCTCAGGTTGCTCAACGGCACATGCACGGTAGTCCCCGCAGGCACCGTCGACAGCACCTGGGTCAAGGCCGGCACTTTGAGAAACGTCGCCGCACCGGTCAACCGCAGCTCCATTTCACCGTCCTGAGGCAAATCGATCAGGCTGACTTTCAAACGTGAAGCCTTGAATGCGAGCTTCACCAGCGTCAAGCCAAAGCCCACCAATACACCAGTCAGCAAGTCGGTAAAGATGATCGCCAACGCCGTGGCCGCATAGGTAAACATCGGCATCCGACCGTAGCGCCCCAAGGCTTTAAACGCCTTGATGTCCACCAGCTTGATGCCCGTGTACACCAGCACGCCGGCCAGGCTCGCCACCGGAATGCTCTGCAGCACGCTCGACAGCAGCAGCACAAAGCCCAGCAACCACACGCCATGGAACATCGCCGATAAACGCGTGGTAGCGCCGGCCTGCACATTAGCCGAGCTGCGCACGATCACGCCGGTCATCGGCAGGGCGCCGACCAGACCGCAGAGCATATTGCCGACACCCTGGGCGGACAGTTCCTTATCAAAATCGGAGCGCTGGCCGCTGTGCATACGGTCGACAGCCGCGGCGGAGAGCAGGGTTTCGGCGCTGGCGATGAACGCCACGGCGAACGCGGCGATCAGCAGTTGAGGGTCGGCCAGGTTCAACAAGTCGCTGGGACGCAGCCAATCGATGGCGTCGGATAAGTTTTCCGGCACCTCCACACGCTTGACCTGCAACGCCAGCACCAGGCTGGTGACCGTGGCCAAGCCAACGCCGAGCAACGCGCCCGGCACGAATCGCAGCCCCTGCGGGCGAAATTTATCCCACAGGTACATCACCAGCATTGTCGATAACCCGAGCAGACCGGCTTGCCAGCCGAGACCGCCACCAAGGGCCGGGACCGCGTTGGCCAAAGCGGCCGGGAAGCCCGCCAGGTTATCCAGCCCCGAAGGCTTGGGTGCGCCGTCGAGCATCACATGGATCTGCGACAGCACAATCAGCACGCCGATCCCCGCCAGCATGCCGTACACCACCGCCGGCGCCGTCACACGGAACCAGCACCCGAGGCGCAATCGCCCGGCGACCAGTTGCAGAAAACCCGCCAGCAGCAGGATCGGCCCCAGCATCAGCATGCCGTGCTGGCGCACCAGCTCGAACACCAACACCGCCAAACCCGCCGCCGGGCCGCTGACCTGCAGCGGCGAACCCGCCAACCAGCCCACCACCAGGCCACCGATAATGCCGGTGATCAGGCCCTTGGCCGGCGGCATGCCGGAAGCGATGGCGATCCCCATGCACAGTGGCAAGGCGACCAGAAACACGACCACCGAGGCGAGCAGCTCTCGTGGCAATACAGCTTTCAATTGAGCAGCACGCATGATGACTCTCCCGAGGCATTCGCCGGGCGCGGTAAAGCCTGGCTGCGTCCATGGCAGCCACCGCATTACCCGGCAGGGAAGTGTTTTAGAAGCGCGCTTTAGGCGTCGCTGAAGGAATCGGCTCGTTGCCGTTCAGCGGTCGGAACGCCGCTTTATCGGCATCGTAGGCCCGTATTTCGCTGGTCTCGATGTTGTAGATCCAACCATGGATAAACAAATGACCATTGGCCATGCGCGAAGCCACGGAAGGGTGGGTGCGCAAATGTTGCAACTGGGCGATGACGTTTTCTTCGGTGAGCACCTGCATGCTCTCGCCTTCGTTGGCGCAGTCGCAGTTGTCATGAACCATGGTCTTGGCGACCTCGGCATGGCGCAACCAGGCTTTGACCGTCGGCATTTTTTCCAGGCTGTCCGGGTTGAGTACCGCGCGCATGGCGCCGCAATCGGAGTGCCCGCAGACGATGATGTGCTGCACCCCCAGGGCCAGTACCGCGTACTCGATGGCGGTGGACACGCCGCCGTTCATCTGGCCGTAGGGCGGTACGACGTTGCCGACGTTACGGGTTACGAACAGGTCGCCAGGGGAACTCTGGGTGATCAGTTCCGGCACGATGCGCGAATCGGCGCAGGTAATGAACATCGCCCGTGGGCTCTGGGCCGTCGCGAGTTTCTTGAAGAGCTCTTCCTGCTGGGGGAAGACGTCGTGATGGAAATGCAAAAAACCGTCAACGATGTGCTTTAGCGCTGCATCGGCGGACTCCGCCACCTCAGGGGCTGAAGCCGACGCAGCCAACGGCTGTTTATCCTTATCACTCATGATTCATCCTCTTGGTTAGTGCAGGGGAGTGTTCAAGTCAGTTCGACGCCCGGCCAGTGAAATAGTTGTGTCACCCCAAAAGCCAGACCCCGACTCATCAGTCATTCGCTGATCAAGGTAGCGGCCGAAACTTAACTCAAACTGAATGAACCGCTCTAGATCGGGGGTTTCAGTGATATCAAAACGCGACTATTCCTACAGAAGTGACGCACTGTTCCTGCTCAGTCTACAACAACGCCATCTGCCTGCCCGGTGGACAGAATGCCGTGCAATCCAGGTTGAACCCGTCGCGACGATTGAGCCCCAAGCGTTTGATCGCCTTGCTGAAACGCTGGGCCAGCAGATCAGCAAACGGCCCTTCGCCGCGCATGCGCACGCCAAAGCGGCTGTCATAGACCTCACCGCCGCGCACCTGCCGTACCAGGCTCATCACATGGGCAGCACGCTGCGGGTAATGCGCCGCCAGCCACTCCTCGAACAAGGGCGCCACCTCCAGCGGCAGACGCAGCATCATGTAGGCAGCGCTTTGCGCACCTGCGGCGTGGGCCTCCGTCAGCAGGCTCTCCAACTCGCTGTCATTGATCATCGGGATCATGGGCGAACACAACACGCCCACTGGAATTCCCGCCTCGCGCATCACCCGAATCGCCCGCAACCGTGCCTTGGGCGCAGCCGTGCGCGGCTCCAGAATGCGCTTGAGCTCATCGTCCAGGCTGGTGAGGCTGATCATCACCGCCACCAGGCGCTGGCTCGCCAGTTCGGCCAGCAGGTCGAGGTCGCGCAGGATCAACGAGCCTTTGGTGATGATGGTCACCGGGTGCCGGTAGCGCAGCAGCACTTGCAGGGTTTGCCGGGTAATCTTGTACTCACGCTCGATGGGTTGGTACGGATCGGTGTTTGAACCCAGATTGATCGGCGCACATACATACCCCGGTTTTGACAATTGCTGTTCCAGCACGTCGGCTGCGTTGCTTTTGGCGATCAGTTTGGTCTCGAAATCGAGCCCCGGCGACAGGTCCCAATAAGCATGACTGGGGCGCGCATAGCAGTAGATACAGCCATGCTCGCAGCCACGATAAGGGTTGATTGAGCGATCGAACGGCAGATCCGGCGAGTTATTGCGGGTGATGATGGTCTTGGCCGTTTCGATGCGCACTTCGGTGCCCTGGGTCGGCGGCACTTCCTGGAACCAGCCGTCATCCTCGACCACGCTGACCGTGGGCGCAAAGCGGTTGTGCAGATGGGTGCCAGTGCCCCGGCCTCGGAGCGGCGGATTAGACATAAAAGCGCCTCTATACTGTTTTTATATACAGTATCGAGGCGCAGGGCTTCTTGCCAGTGCCGTTTGGCGGTCAGTGCTTTTGCGTCACCTGCCCCAAGTCATCGCCCGAGGTGGTGTGCAGATCATTCTTGCGCAGGTCCGCCACTTCACTGGCGTTTACCGGCGCACCTTGGTTGCCCCAACTGCCCCTGATGAAGCTCACCACATCCGCCACTTCCTGGTCCGACAGCCGCCAGGCGAACGCCGGCATGGTGAAGGTGGACGGCGCGGTGCGGGTGGCCGGCAAGGTGCCGCCATTCAACACGATGTTGATCAACGACGTGGCATCCGCCGTCTGCAGCACCGGGTTGCCCGCCAGCGCCGGGAACACCCGTGTATAGCCATGGCCGTCGGTGCGATGGCAGGCTGCACAGTTGTCGATGTACACCGAGGCCCCTCGCTGACGGTCGTCGCCGTTCCACAGTGCTTCAGCCACCTGTTTATCGTATTGATGCGGTTGGTCCTTGGGATCCACCGCCGGCAGGCTTTTGAGGTAACGGGCGATAGCGGTCAGGTCGGTGTCCGACATGTACTGCATGCTGTGCACGACCACATCGCTCATGCCGCCAAACACCGCACTGCGATCGCTGCGGCCGGTCTTGAGAAATTGCACCAACTGCTCCTCGCTCCAACTGCCGAGACCGTCCTTGTGGTCGCCGCGCAGGCTTTTCGCGATCCAACCCTCCAACGGCGCACTGCCGGACAGGAAGGCAGCGCCATCGGCAGCGCTCAAGGCCTTTTCCTGCATGGTCAGGGCACGCGGCGTATGGCACGCGCCGCAGTGGCCGAGGCCTTCTACCAAGTAGGCGCCGCGGCTGATCACCGGGTCGGCGTCCGCCGCTGCCGGTTTAGCCGCCACCTCAGGCGCGAACATCCAGCGCCACGCCGCCAGCGGCCAGCGCATGCTCAACGGCCACGGAATGTCGCTGTCTTTGTTCTCCTGGGCGACCGGTTCCACCCCTTTCATAAAGTACGCGTACAGCGCTTGCATATCGCTGTCGCTGACACGCGCATAGGACGGGTACGGCATCGCCGGGTAAAGCGTACTACCGTTCTTGGCGACGCCATGGCGCACGGCCTTGTCGAAATCGTCGAAGCTGTAGTCGCCCAGCCCGGTTTTGTCTGGCGTGATGTTGGTGGAGTAAATCACGCCGATCGGGGTTTCCATCGGCAAGCCGCCGGCGAAGGGTTTGCCGTCTTTGGCGGTGTGGCAGGCCACGCAATCGCCGGCGCGCGCCAGGTATTCGCCCTGTTTGATCACATCAGCTTCAGCGGCGCTGATCGAGCAACTGCTGAGCAGAGCAAAGGTGGCGATAACAAGTGTTTTCATGGTCATCGCTCCTTATGCCTGAACCAGCGGGCCGGGGTTCTTCAGGTACTGCTCGCGGATGGCTCGCGCCGACCAATAGGTCAGCGCCGCCACCAGGCCGGTCGGGTTGTAGCCCAGGCCCTGTGGGAACGCGGACGCGCCGGGGACAAACACGTTGTGTACATCCCAGCTCTGCAGGTAGCGGTTCAATGCACTGGTTTTCGGGTCGGTGCCCATGATCGCGCCACCGTTGAGGTGGGTGGTCTGGTACGACGCGGTGTTGAAGTGCTCACCGACTTTTTTGCCGAGCAGGGCAATCGCCTTGGGGTTCATCGCTTGTGCGATCTTGCCCATCTTCTCGACCATAAAGCGGTTCATCTTGATGTCGTTTTCTTGCCAGTCGAACGTCATACGCAGCAAGGGCAGGCCGTAGGCATCGCGGTACACCGGGTCCAGATCCAAGTAGTTACCTCGGTAGGACTGGTGAGCACCGTGGGCATCCATCGAAACCTGATGGGTGTAGTAATCCGCGGTGGCACGCTTCCACGCACTGCCCCAGGCCGGGGTGCCGGGCGGGTTGGACGTGCCAGCAATAGGCCGGCTGCCGGCCTGATTGACCCACATCGGCGAACCGCCCACAAAGCCGTGCGGGCCGTGGTCAAAGTTATCAGCGTTGAAGTCATCCACCGCCACGCCATTGCCGCCGGCGCCGATGAAGTTATTGGTGTGGGTGTCCTTATCGAAGAACGCCTTAATGGTCGCCATGTTCTGGTAGGCGAAATTGCGGCCCACCACGCCCTCATTGGTGATGGGATCGTACGGCTTGCCGATGCCCGACAACAGCATCAGTCGCACGTTGTGGAACTGGAACGCCGCGAGGATCACCAAGTCCGCCGGTTGCTCGATCTCACGGCCCTGGGCGTCGATGTAGGTCACACCCGTGGCTTTCTTACCAGTGCTGTCGAGATTGACCTTGAGTACTTGGGAATTGGGCCGCAGCTCAAAGTTCGGCACCTGACGCAGCGCCGGCAGGATGTTCACGTTCGGCGAGGCCTTGGAGTACATGTAGCACACGTAGCCGCTGCAAAAGCCGCAGAAATTGCACGGCCCCATCTGCGCGCCGTAAGGGTTGGTGTATGGCCCCGAGGTATTGGCGGAGGGCAGGTTGTAGGGCTTGTAACCCACTTCAGCCGCCGCTTTCTGAAACAACTGTGCGGAAACGGTGTTTTTCTGCGATTCCAATGGAAACGGGTTGGACCGGTCCGGTGCGTACGGGTTGCCGCCACGGCCTTCGCCCACCAGTTTTCCCTTCACCGTCCAGGCCTGGCCGGAGGTACCGAAGACTTTTTCCGCGTAGTCAAAGAATGGCTCCAGTTCTTCGTAGCTGACACCGAAGTCCTGGATGGTCATGTCCTTGGGAATGAAATTTTTACCGTAGCACTCTTCGTAATGGCTGCGCATGCGCAACTCGATCGGGTCCACGCGAAAATGCACGCCGGACCAGTGCAAACCCGCGCCACCGACGCCGTTGCCCGGCAGGAAGGCGCCGAGCTGACGGTTGGGCAACGCGACGTCATTCACGCTATGGCGGATGGTCACGGTCTCTTTGGAAATGTCCTGGAAGAGTTTTTTGCGCACGCTGTAGGTCAATTCGTCGATGACCTGGGGATAGTTGCCGTCCGGGTAAGTGTCCTGCATCGGGCCGCGCTCCAGCGCCAGCACATTGAGGCCTGCTTCCGTCAGTTCCTTGGCCATGA
This sequence comes from Pseudomonas sp. EYE_354, assembly GCF_023148575.1. Classification (NCBI taxonomy): domain Bacteria; kingdom Pseudomonadati; phylum Pseudomonadota; class Gammaproteobacteria; order Pseudomonadales; family Pseudomonadaceae; genus Pseudomonas; species Pseudomonas sp. EYE_354. Next base: position 55,653 of record NZ_JAHXNQ010000017.1, on the reverse strand, counting down.
TCGCGCCGGTCCAACCGAAGCCTACGATCACTGCATCGACTTTTTTCATGATGGTCGCCACGTTTATGCCCTCTCGCCGCGGATGGAAACAGCCGGGAAGGGGTACTGCTCGTTGCGCTCCACCCAGTCCATAAAGTCGGCGCGCGCGCCGGGGAAACCGATCATGGTCCAACCGACCATGCCTTTATTGCCACCGTGGATCGGGTCGCAAAAAAAGCCTTCCTTGGTGTTTTGCAACAACAGGTTGAAGAACACCTTGGGCGGCACCGCCTCGAAATGCGCGCTGAGCTCAGTGCCGCCAGCCTCCAGACGACGCAACATGTCGTCTCGGGTAGCGCTGTCTTGCGCAGCAAAAGCTTTACCGTTGAACGCCTTCGACCAAGCATCCGTGGCGGCAATGCCCAGGCGGTAGATCTCTTTGGGCACCAATTTGCTCTGCCAACCCATCTCCGGCGCGGCATCAGCGTTGAACGGACCTTGCATGAACCACAGCGCGCCGCTGGCATACGGTGTGTTCATCTGACGATCAATGTATTCAGGCGCACCGGCTTCCAGGGCGCCTGGGCCTTGGGCATCGGCGGGGATCAGGCGCTCGACGGCGGCGTTGATGAACGCCCATTCCTCGGCAGTGAAATAGCTCGGTTCATAGGCCTTCGCGCGGGTCACCGGCGTGGCAGGCGCGGCCTGGGCAGGCTGCGGCGTCGCCATCAGCATCGAGCCACCAAGGCCAGTACTGGCAACCGTGACCACCGGGATCAAGGTCAAGGATTTGCGCAGAAAGTCACGCCGGGGGTTGTCTTGATCTTGGTCAGACATGGGTGCACCTCATCATGTGGTCACGGGTTAATTCAGCCGCTTCTATGGAGTGGCTTGTGTGTTTACGCAGCAAGCAGAATCTGAACGATCAAAAGGGATAGAACGCAGCCGCAATCAATAGTTACAAATGATAGCAGGCTAAGCATCCACCGAATCGTTTCAGTGACGAAAGACGCAGTCTTCACGATTCTTTGACGCCTGCCTGACGCGCCGTTGACCCCCGGTAAACCAATCTGCGCGCACTCCACCCATGCCCTATTTGGTTACGCCACCCATGCCCAAGCATCAATGGTTGCCAGCTACCGCCCTGGCGCTCGTCGTATTGCTCACCACCGTGTGTATTCAGGCGGACGACAGTGCCTCCCTTCGCTCGCCGGAGTGGGCGCAACCCGTGGGCAACCAATACAACCTGTATCAGATGACGCCCACGCTCTACCGCAGCGCACTGCCGGACAGAAACGCAGTGCCGTTGCTGGAAAATCTCAGGATCGCCACCGTGATCAACTTTCTGCCGGAGTCCGACACTGGTTGGCTGAAAACGCCCGACATCCGGCAGGTACAGATAAGTTATCGCACCAATCATGTGGATGATTCCGACGTTCTGGCGGCGCTCCGAGCAATTCGCTCCGCAGAAGCAAACGGCCCTGTGCTGATGCACTGCAAACATGGCTCGGACCGCACCGGCCTGATGGCGGCGATGTATCGCGTGGTAATTCAGGGATGGAGCAAGGAGGACGCCCTGAATGAAATGACCCTGGGCGGCTTTGGCGCCAGTAATGGCTTCAAGGATAACGTTCGTTACATGATGGGCGCGGATATCGACAAATTGCGCACCGCGTTAGCCAATGGCGATTGCAGCACCAGCGCGTTTGCGCTGTGCTCAATGAAGGATTGGATCTCGACAACCCGTAAGACCGAAGAGCCCAAGTAGACGCACAAAGGCGCCTAGTTGGCGCCCGTTCAGTCTTTTTTCAGCTTCGGATTGGGGAAGAACTGCACCGCCTGAACCTTTGGATCAGCCGGCGCTTTCAATGCCGAGGTATTGACCCGCGTCCCCAGCTCCTTGGGCACCGACAATCCTTGATCATTCAGGGTATCGGTATAGCCGCAGGCCACGCATTCACGGTGCGGCACGCTGTCTTCGGTCCACATTTTCAGCTTGTCCGGCTCGCTGCACGCCGGGCAGACAGCCCCGGCGATAAATTGCTTTTTGGTCACCACAGGCGCGTCACTCATGCTGCCGCATCCTCACTCAGGCCGCTGTGGCGCAAGAGTGCGTCAATCGACGGCTCGCGTCCGCGGAAGTCGACGAACAGCACCATGGGCGCCTGGGAGCCGCCGCGCGCCAGGATCGCCTCACGGAAGGCGCGACCGGTGTCGGCATTGAGTACACCGTCTTCCTCGAATTTGGAGAAGGCATCCGCCGACAGTACTTCGGCCCACTTGTAGCTGTAGTACCCGGCCGCGTAACCCCCGGCGAAAATATGCGCAAAGCTGTTGGGGAAGCGGTTATACGCGGGTGGACGCATCACCGAGACCTCGTCCCGCACGCCCTCCAGCACCTGGGCCACCGCGCGGCCGTCGCCGTGGGTGGCGTGCATCTCAAAGTCAAACAGCGAAAACTCCAACTGGCGGACCATCATCAGGCCGGACTGGAAGTTCTTCGCCGCGAGCATTTTTTCCAGCAGGTCCTGCGGCAACGGCTCACCGGTTTCATAGTGGCCGGAGATCAGCGCCAGACCTTCCGGCTCCCAGCACCAGTTCTCCATGAACTGGCTTGGCAGCTCCACTGCATCCCAGGCCACGCCGTTGATGCCGGACACGCCAGCGTGCTCGACGCGGGTCAGCAGGTGATGCAGGCCATGGCCGAATTCGTGGAACAGCGTGGTGACTTCATCGTGGGTCAGCAGGGCGGGCTTGCCGCTGTCGGCCGGGGTGAAATTGCACACCAGGTTGGCAACCGGGCTTTGCAGTACACCGTCGACCGTGCGGCGACGGTCGCGGGCGCCGTCCATCCAGGCACCGCCGCGTTTGTTGGCGCGGGCGTACAGGTCGAAGAAGAAACGGCCGACGTGCTGGCCGTTCTCCTTGATTTCAAACAGGCGAACATCCGGGTGCCAGGTGTCGAAGCCTTTCTGCTCGGCGATCTCGATGCCGTACAGGCGCTGCACAATGGCGAAGAGGCCGCCCAGTACTTTGTCGATCGGGAAGTATGCTCGCAGGGCTTCCTGAGACACGCTGTAGCGCTGCTCTCGCAGTTTTTCGCCGTAGAAACCACTGTCCCAGCTTTGCAGATCGGCACACCCTTGTTCGGCGGCGTAGGCCTTGAGCTGTTGCAGGTCCTGAACGGCAAACGGCTTGCTGCGCTTGGCCAGGTCTCGTAGGAAACTCAGCACCTGGTCGCTGGATTCGGCCATCTTGGTGGCCAGACTCAGCTCGGAGAACGAGGCGAAACCGAGCAATTGCGCCAGTTCCTGACGCAGGTCGAGGATCTGTTCCATCACGGGGCCGTTATCGTTCTGACCGGCGTTGGGGCCTTGGTCCGACGCACGGGTGCAATAAGCGGCGTAGATTTCCTCACGCAGAGCACGGTCCTGGGCGTAGGTCATCACGGCGTAGTAGCTGGGAAATTCCAGGGTGATCAGCCAGCCGTCAAGGCCTTTGGCCTGGGCCGCAGCGGCCATTTGCGCCTTGGCCGAGTCGGTCAGGCCGGCGAGGGTGGCTTCATCGGTGACGTGCTTGGTCCAGGCCTGAGTGGCGTCCAACAGTTGGTTGGAGAACTTGCTGCCCAGCTCGGACAATTTGCTCTGCACTTCGGCGTAGCGCTTCTGCTGCTCCGGCGGCAGGTCGATACCCGACAAGCGGAAATCACGCAGGGAATGCTCAAGGATGGTTTTTTGCGCCACATCGAAACCGGCAGCTTCGGGGCTGTTGGCCAAGGCTTCGAAGGCCTGGAACAGCTCGCGGTTCTGGCCCATCTCGGTGGAGTACGCGCTCAACGCCGGCAGACAAGCCTCGTAGGCTTCGCGCAGTTCAGGACTGTTACACACCGCGTTGAGATGGCTGACCGGGCTCCAGGCGGCACCCAGGCGGTCGTTGAGTTCGTCCATGGCCAGCACCAGCCCGGCCCAGGTAGGATTTTTACCCTGACTTTGCAGGATGCCTTCGATGGCCACGCGGTTATCGGCGAGGATCTGTTCGATGGCCGGCTGAACGTGCTCGGCACGGATCGCCGAGAATGGCGGCAGGTCGTAGGACTGCAAAAGAGGGTTGTTCGCGCTCACGGTTGGCACCTTGGCTGAAGAAACAGGTAAGACAAAGATGGGGCCATCTTAATTACAATCAACGCCCACCGCAGCTATCAGCAGAAGAGAGAGAGGCTATCGTGACCCTTCGCACCTATCAGAACCACACGCCAACCCTGGGCGCCGGGGCTTTTGTCGATATTTCGGCGGTGGTAATCGGCGATGTCGAAATCGGCGCCGACAGCTCGGTATGGCCATTGACCGTGATTCGCGGCGACATGCACCGCATCCGCATCGGCGCGCGTACCAGCGTGCAGGACGGCTGCGTGCTGCACATCACTCACGCCGGGCCGTTCAATCCTGATGGCTTCCCATTGCTGATCGGCGATGACGTGACCATCGCCCACAAAGTCATGCTGCATGGCTGCACCGTGGGCAACCGCATCCTGATCGGCATGGGCAGTATCGTGATGGACGGCGCGATGGTCGAAGACGATGTCATCATCGGCGCCGGCAGCCTGGTGCCGCCGGGCAAGAAACTCGAGAGCGGTTTTTTGTACGTCGGCAGCCCGGTTAAACAGATCCGCGCCCTGACTGACAAGGAACGCGCCTTTTTCACCTACAGCGCCGCGAACTACGTGAAGCTCAAAGACCTGCACCTGGCTGAAGGATTCGATCGATGACCCAGCGTTACCAGACCGTCTTGTTCGACCTGGACGGCACCCTCACCGACCCACGCGAAGGCATCACCCGCTCGATCCAATATGCGCTCGGCAAGCTGGGCATTGATGAGCCGGACCTGACAAAGCTCGAACACTTCATCGGCCCGCCGTTGCTGCAAGCGTTCATGCAGTTCTATGGCTTCGATGAAGCCAAGGCCTGGGAAGCGGTGAATTTTTACCGCGAGCGTTTCAAAGTCACCGGCCTGTATGAAAACCGTGTGTTCGACGGGGTGATGCCGCTGCTGCAGGCCCTGAACGATCAAGGACGCCACCTGTACGTGGCCACTTCCAAACCGTGGGTCTTTGCCCGCGAAATCGCCCGGCATTTTGACTTTGCCAAGCATTTCAAGGTGATCTACGGCAGCGAGCTGGATGGCACGCGCACCAACAAGGTTGAGCTGATTGCGCATTTGATCAGCGAAGAAGGCCTGGACCCGGCCACCACCCTAATGATTGGTGACCGCAAACACGACCTGATCGGCGCGCGCAGCAATGGGGTGGATTGCGCGGCGGTGGGGTATGGGTTTGGCAGCTTCGAAGAGTTGAACGCCGAGGCGCCGACCTGGCATTTCGAGACGTTGGCTGACATGCATCGGGCATTTTTGCAGAGGTCTTGAGGCCGCCATCGGGGCCCTACAAATCAAGATCCTCCAACTGCTTCAACGCCGCCTTTCGCTGCGCCACCGGCAACCCACCCATGTTCTCCACCGCGGCATAGAACTTCGGCCAGTCCCCACCTTCCTGCCTGAACAACGCCGCAAAGGCCGGTACCCAGCGGTCATACAGCCCAAACGGCAGCAACCGCGCGTTGTTCATCGGCTGGTTGATCCAGGCGTCATAACGCTTGTCGCCGCGCCACGGGCCGTCGCGCAACTGGCGGTACTCACGGCGCAAGCGCTCGAACTGCGCCGCCTTGGCCTGGCGCATTGCGTCCGCCGCCAACGGCTGGGCGTAGAGGGTTTCCAGGCGTTTGCGGGTATCGAGAATCAGCTGGATAAACTGGTCGCGCTGTTGCCGCGTCGCCTCGCTCTGCGGCGCCAGCCCACGGACGGCGCGCCATTGGCGGGTGCCTTCCTGTTCGACGAAGGTGGCGAATGACTCGTTGAACTCCGTGTCGTCCTTCACATAAAAACGCTGGTGGGCCAGCTCATGAAAAATCAACGTGGCCAGGCGTTCATCGCCCCAGTGCATCATCGAACTCATGATGGGGTCATTGAACCAGCCCAAGGTGGAATAGGCCTCAACACCGCCAATCGAAACATCCATGCCCTGCTGGCGCAACAACGCCGCCTCACCGCGGGCCGCGCCCTGGCTGTAGTAGCCGCGATAGGCCACACAACCGGCGATGGGGAAGCAATGGTTTTCAGGCGACAGCGAAAATTCCTGCGTGGCAAAGACATTCCACACCACGTAGGGCCGGCCGATATCGGCGTACAGCCGGTAACTCTGGTTGTCAGGCAGGTGCAGTTGTTCACTGGCGAAGGTTCGTGCCCTCTGGGATTGAGCCAGATGCTCACGCAACGACTGCGCGCGGGCCGGATCGGCGATCACCTGTGCAACCGGCTCTCTCGCCCGCAAGAGCTGCCACTGACCGCCCGCCAATTGGCTGTAATAACTGACGCTGGAACAGCCGCTGAGCAGCATAAGCATGAGCACCGCAAGAAAGCCTCTGACCATGCCCTGACTGCTCCTAGGTGATAGGTTCGTGTTTATACTGACAGAAATCACCCACCTATCGCCGAGTGCCTGTCATGCGTCAGCTCTTGCTTTGCGTCGCCGTCGTGCTCATCAGTGCCTGTACGTCGACCCCCGTGCCGCCAGCCGATCCGCAGCAAGCCTGGGTCGATTTCGCCACGCCGACGCCGGGTGCCAAACTGGTGATGGCGCAGCGCCTGGACGGCAAAAACCTTAACGACGGACGTTATTTCCAAATGCCGCCCGGAGCGCATGAGCTGATGGTGCGCTTTGACTTTGAGGTGCCTTCCGGCGGAGGCCTGGGCGGATTCAGCGCCATGCAGTACCGCACCTGCTTCATGACCTTGCAGTACGAGCATTTCCAGGCAGGCCGGCGCTATGTGCTGGAGGGGCGCTCGCTGGCCTTCACGCCCAACATTCGGCTGTACGACTCGGCGCGGCAGTTGCTGGCCGAAGAACGCAGCGTCAACTGCCTCTGATCAGTCGTTGTTTTTTTGGTAGATGATGCGCTTGGTGCCGTTTTCACACGAGCCGACGATCATGGCACTGTCGTGGTTCTGGGCTTCTTCGGCGGTGATGATTTCCAGGGTGTAGGACGGAATCGCCTTGGCCTGGATCTTCACTTCAATCTCTTTCCTGAGTTCTTCACAATCTTTTGGAGCGGCCACGGCCGATGTGGCCAACACAGCGCAGATGATCGCCAAGGCAAAACGTTTCATGTGTGAAGCTCCCTGAATGCACCGCGCACGGGTGTGCGCCTAGGCTGCATGGCTATTCGACCACAGTTTGCAAACACGAGTTCTGATTTAACGCATAGCGGAAGGTGGGTGCGGGGCTGGCCCCGGCATGGGTACATTGCAAACCCATGGGGCCACTTTGCAGCCCAATGCTGGGCAAGCCCGCTCAACACGGCAGGCCCGCCCTACAGTTAATCCCCTGTGAATGGCGGGTTTGTCAGTTTACCAACGTACCATCCAGGGTGATGGTCGCGTTCAGCACCTTGGACACCGGGCACCCTTCCTTGGCCTTCTTGCTCAGCTCATCGAACTGCGCCTGGCTTGCGCCGGGGATCTTGGCTTTGAGAATCAGGTGCACAGCGGTAATCGCAAAGCCGCCGTCGACTTGGTCCAGCGTCACTTCAGCCTGGGTGTCGATGCTGTCAGCCTTCAAGCCGGCGTCGCCGAGAATCATGGAAAAGGCCATCGAGAAACAGCCGGCATGGGCCGCGCCGATCAGCTCTTCCGGGTTGGTGCCCTTGCCGCCTTCAAAACGCGCCTTGAAGCCGTAGGGCGCTTCACGCAGTACCCCGGTTTCCGTGGAGATGGAACCCAGGCCAGTCTTCAGGTCACCTTCCCAATGCGCGGATGCTTTTTTAACGATACTCATAGCGGTCTCCTCGAACGGTGGTTTTGCGTCAGTAAGGGTTCTGAGGATAGACGGCGGGGCAAAGTTCACCTTGTCGGAGAAACCCAGGAATTTAGTAGGAAATTTCCAGCTCAGCTATTGAATCTCGGGTATATGCCCTCATTGCATAGAACATGCACATGAAGCAGCAGGTTTTGGTTCGTCTAAGAAGCCTGCGCCCCCATTGGAGAAGCAGGCTTATGAAATCGCTGTCCGACGTGAAATTCTCGACCCTCGACCTGGTGCCCGTGCGCGCCAATGGCAGCCCGGCGCAGTCGCTGCGCAATTCCCTGGACCTGGCCCAGCACGTGGAAAAATTCGGCTACAACCGTTTCTGGGTGGCCGAACACCACAACATGGACGGCATCGCCAGTTCGGCCACCTCGGTGTTGCTGGGTTACCTGGCCGGCGGCACGTCGACCATCCGCGTCGGCTCCGGCGGCGTGATGCTGCCCAACCATGCGCCGCTGGTGATCGCCGAACAGTTCGGCACCCTGGAAAGCCTTTACCCCGGCCGTATCGACCTGGGCCTGGGGCGCGCACCCGGTTCCGACCAGATGACCGCCCGCGCCCTGCGCCGTGAGCGCTCCGGCAGCGCCGACGACTTCCCGCAGGACGTGGCCGAGCTGATGGCCTACCTGGGCCCGCGCACACCCGATCAACGGGTGATCGCCGTGCCCGGTACCGGCACCAACGTCCCGGTCTGGCTGCTGGGTTCCAGCCTGTTCAGCGCGCAGCTGGCAGGGGAGCGCGGTTTGCCCTACGCATTCGCCTCCCATTTCGCACCGCGCCTGATGCACGAGGCGATTCGCGTCTACCGCAATCACTTCAAGCCTTCGGCCGTGCTGGACAAGCCCTACGTGATGCTCGGCATTCCGCTGGTGGCGGCCGACACCGACGAACAGGCGGACTACCTGGCCACCTCGGTGTACCAGCGCATCCTCGCGCTGATGCGAGGCCAGAGCCTGGTGCAGCGCCCGCCGGTAAAAACCATGGACGGCCTGTGGCTGCCTCACGAAAAAGACGCTGTCGGCAGCTTCCTCGGCCTGGCCATGGTCGGCAGTCCGGCGAAGATCCGCGCCAAGCTGGAGGTGCTGATCGAGCAAACCGGCGCCGACGAGCTGATCTTCACCTGCGACCTGTATGAACACGCCGACCGGATTCATTCCTACGAGCTGCTCGCGCAGTTGATGCAGGCATAACCCCCAGGCGAAAAAAAACCGACGCACCTGCGTCGGTTTTTTATGTCTGCAACACGGGATTAACCGCGCTTATAGACGATTTCCTTGGTGCCACCTTCACAGGTGCCAACCACTTGGGCGTCGGTTGAGGCGCCTTTATCTACGACTTCCAGCGAATAACCCGACGCGCCTTTGGCGTCGATCTTCGCTGCGATTTCACTTTTAAGCTCTTCACAAGGCTTGCCCGCCGCCAGGGCTGTGCCCGCGATGCTCAACAAACCTACCGCTAGCAGGAACTTCTTCATCCGTTACTTTCCTTGCGCTGATCAAAAAGAGCGTGCCGACACACAGGGGGTCGGCACATTGTCTTGTAGCGCAGGTTATGGCAATCGGCCAGCCAGCAAAGTTCAACTCTGCCGATTAACTACTGGCAATTCGGAACCCCACTTTGAGGGTGACCTGAAAGTGCGCGGCCTTGCCGTCCTTGATGTGACCACGGGTTTCGGTCACTTCAAACCACTCAAGATGCTTGATGCTTTTGTTGGCCTCGGCCAGGGCGTTGTTGATCGCATCTTCGATGCTGGTGGTGGAAGAGCCCACCAATTCGACTTTCTTGTAGGTGTGATGATCAGACATAGCGTTTCTCCTGAGGGTCGTCAATAAAGCCTAGCAGTCAAAGCTCATACTGCTTCTGGCGACCGTTCCTACCCGAAAGTTCAGATTTACTGCACTTTCTGAAAGCGCAGGAGTCGGTATCTACACACGCCACTCAATCACTTCAGGAGAGTCCACATGGCCAACACTTCTTTACGTAAAGCGTCGCTGGAAAGCATGGAAGCCGAGATTTCGAGCCTGCTCAAGTCGCTTGAGAGCCTCAAGGACGATGCGTCCGATGAGTCGCGCAAGACCCTCAAGGCCCTGAAAAGCAATGCCGAAAATGCCCTCAAGCATTCGCGTCACCTGATCAGCGATGCTTATGAAGAGAGCAAAGTCAAAATCCGCGAAACCGGTGTTGCAACCCGGGACTACGCGCAAGAGCACCCATGGACTACAGCCGGTGTGGCTGTAGGCGCCCTGGGCCTGCTCGCAGCCTATCTGCTGTGCAAACGCGGTGACTAAACCGGCTCGCGCAACAGCTCAGCCTTGAGCCATTGCGCCAACTGCCCGGCGCGCCCATCTGCGGCGCGCTTGGGTAGCCACAACGCCAGGTGCGCCGCCGTTTCACTGAACCCCCACGGCGCCACCAGGCGACCCGCACGCACGTCCTCTGCAACCAGCGGTTGCGGCGCGATTGCCACGCCCAAGCCGGCCACCGCGGCCTCCAGCAAATAATACAAATGCTCAAACCCCTGGCCGTGTTTCAACGCGTCGGGCTTGATCCCATGGTGCTGCGCCCAACTCGGCCAAGCCTGGGGTCGCGAGGTGGTGTGCAGCAACGCTTCGCCACACAAGGCCGAAGCGGGCGCTTGGCGCAGGCGCTCGTAGCCGGCGAAACGCGGGCTCATGACCGGGCCGATACGCTCGCTGGCCAGTTCATACACCTGCATGTCCGCCGGCCACGGTGGCTCAGCAAAGACCAAAAGGGCATCCAGACCCGGACGACGCGGATCAAGATCGCCATCACCGGCCGACAAATGCAGACGCAGGTCCGGCAGGTCGGCGTTCAAGCGCCCCAGGCGCGGAATCAACCAGCGTGCCAACAAACTGCCTGAACACCCCAACACGAATGGCGCATCGGCACTGCGCTGGGTGAGTTCGGCGCACACGTCCCTTAAACGCTCGAAGGCTTCGGCGCTGGCATCGCGCAATCGAATGCCGGCATCTGTGAGTTTAAGGCCACGCCCATCTTTCACGAACAGACCCACGCCAAGGTGCTCTTCCAACACCTTGAGCTGGCGGCTTACCGCGCCATGGGTCACATGCAACTGCTCCGCAGCTCCGCTGACGCTGTTGAGCCGGGCGGCAGCTTCAAATGCACGCAAGGCGTTCAGCGGTGGAAGGTCTCGGCTCATATGTGAGTTTTCCTGACAGGTTGCGGCGATCTTATCGGTTTTCAGCTGACTGCGTCAGGGGTAGAGTGGCCCTCATTGTTTCTTACACACCTTTTCCTGGAGCGTCCCATGACTCAGTCCCAGACCGATCTACGCAACGGCCCAGACGCCAACGGCCTGTTTGGCGCGTTCGGCGGCCGCTACGTCGCTGAAACCCTGATGCCGTTGATCCTTGAACTGGCGCGCGAATACGAAGCGGCCAAGATTGATCCGGCGTTCAATGAGCAATTGGCCTACTTCCAGCGCGACTATGTTGGCCGCCCAAGCCCGCTGTATTTTGCCGAACGCCTGACTGAATACTGCGGCGGCGCCAAGATCTACCTCAAGCGCGAAGAGCTGAATCACACCGGCGCGCACAAGATCAACAACTGCATCGGCCAGATCCTGCTGGCGCGGCGCATGGGCAAAAAACGCATCATCGCCGAGACCGGCGCCGGCATGCACGGTGTGGCCACCGCCACCGTCGCCGCGCGTTTTGGCCTGCAGTGCGTGATCTACATGGGCACCACCGACATTGAGCGCCAACAGGCCAACGTGTTCCGCATGAAGCTGCTGGGCGCCGAAGTGATCCCGGTGGTCGCCGGCACCGGCACCCTCAAAGACGCGATGAACGAAGCCCTGCGTGACTGGGTGACCAACGTCGACGACACCTTCTACCTGATCGGCACCGTGGCCGGCCCGCACCCATACCCGGCGATGGTGCGCGACTTCCAGGCCGTGATCGGCAAGGAAACCCGCACCCAGATGCAAGCCCAGGAAGGCCGCCTGCCGGACAGCCTGGTGGCGTGCATCGGCGGTGGCTCCAACGCCATGGGCCTGTTTCACCCGTTCCTGGATGACACCAGCGTCGAGATCATCGGCGTGGAAGCGGCCGGCTACGGTATTGCCACCGGCAAACACGCCGCCAGCCTCAACGGCGGCGTACCGGGCGTGCTGCACGGCAACCGCACCTTCCTGCTGCAGGACGACGATGGCCAGATCATCGATGCCCACTCGATCTCCGCCGGCCTCGATTACCCTGGCATCGGCCCGGAACACGCCTGGTTGCATGACATCGGCCGCGCCCAATACACCTCGGTGACCGACGACGAGGCTCTGATCGCATTCCACAAGTGCTGCCGCCTGGAAGGGATTATTCCCGCACTGGAAACCGCCCACGCCTTGGCCGAAGTGTTCAAACGCGCACCGAATCTGCCGAAGGATCACCTGATGGTGGTCAACCTCTCCGGCCGTGGCGACAAAGACATGCAAACCGTGATGCACCACATGGAACAGTCCCAGCAGGAGAAACACTGATGAGCCGCCTGCAAACGCGTTTTGCCGAACTCAAAGAACAGAACCGTGCTGCGTTGGTGACCTTCGTCACGGCGGGCGATCCGGGTTATGACGCCTCCCTGGCGATCCTCAAGGGCTTGCCGGCGGCCGGCGCCGACGTGATCGAGTTGGGCATGCCCTTCACCGACCCAATGGCCGACGGCCCGGCGATCCAACTGGCCAACATCCGCGCGCTGGAGGCCAAGCAGAACCTGGCCAAAACCCTGCAAATGGTTCGCGAGTTCCGCAAGAACAACAACGACACCCCCCTGGTATTGATGGGCTACTTCAACCCCATCCACAAATACGGCGTGCCGGCGTTCATTGCCGACGCCAAAGAAGCCGGTGTAGACGGCCTGATCGTGGTCGACATGCCGCCCGAGCATAACGGCGAACTGTGCGACCCGGCCCAGGCCGCAGGCATCGACTTTATCCGCCTGACCACACCGACCACCGACGACGTGCGCCTGCCGACCGTGCTCAACGGCAGCTCCGGCTTTGTGTATTACGTATCGGTCGCCGGTGTGACCGGCGCCGGTGCCGCGACCCTGGAACACGTCGAAGAAGCCGTGACCCGCCTGCGCCGCCATACCGACCTGCCGATCAGCATCGGTTTTGGTATCCGCACGCCGGAACAGGCCGCAGCTATCGCGCGCCTGGCAGACGGCGTGGTGGTGGGGTCGGCACTGATCGATCACATCGCCACGGCCAGCAACGATCAGCAAGCCATCGACGGCGTGTTGAGCCATTGCGCGGCGTTGGCGGAAGGTGTTCGCAACGCACGTAAGTAAGCCGCAGGTAAGGCGTAGGTAAAGTTCCTGATACAGAGGAATCAACCCGTCGGAGCAGGGCCTAACACGCAAGACCAAGGGATTTCGAACCTCGTTCGAAATCCCTTTTTTGTGTGCGCGCCCTGAGGAATACCCGATGAAAATGCCCAAATCCTTGATTGCAGGTCTTGGTGTGCTGGTGCTCGGCGCCAGCGCCCTGGTGCACGCCGCGCCGCCTGACCCGCGCGGCGATGACCGTGGCGGCCCGCAAGGCCCGCATGAGCAACGTGGCGACGACCATCGTGGCCCGCCGGACAACCGCCGCGGCGGCCCACCTCAGGACTTTGGCCCGGTGCGTCAGATCATCCACGACAACCACGGCCAGTTCGCCCGTGGCGCACCGCCGCCGCCCAATGTACGCCTGATGCGTGGCCGACCGCTGCCGCCCGGCTATTACGGCGAACGCCTGGACCACCGCGCCCTGGCGCGTCTGCCCGTCTACCCAGGTTACGAATGGCGCCGTTCGGGGCCGGACGTGGTGCTGATCGCGGTGGGCACCGGCATCGTCTACGAGATTCTGGAGGGCGTGCTCAACTGACGCTGATTCAGCTTGCTCGCCACAACACGTTGACTGGGTGCAGCAAGCTCGCATTGGGCGGTTTTACTCGTTCAGTTCGATGCGCTCGACCTTGCCTACCAGCAGCACGTAGGACAGCGCGCCCAGCAACGCCAGCACCGCGATATACGTGATCGCCGGCGCAAACGAATCGCCGCTGGCCAAAAAGCCAATCACGATCGGTGTGGCAATCGCCGACAGGTTGCCGATGAAGTTGAACACGCCCCCGGTCAGCCCCAGCAACCGCGCGGGCGCCAGGGTCGATACCAGTGACCAGGTAATCGAAGCCAGCCCATTACCGAAAAACGCCACCGCCAGGAACGCGATCACCCACGCGGTCGAGTCCACGTAGTTGGCGCCGATGATCGCGGTCGAAATCAACAGCCCGCCAATGATCGGTAACTTGCGCGCAAAGCCCACCGAGGCGCCACGGCGAATCAGCCAGTCGGAAAAAATCCCGGAACACAGCACGCCGATAAACGCCGCGAGGAACGGCAGCGATGCCAGCAGGCCGGACTTGATGAAGTCCATGCCGCGGTATTTCACCAGGTAGGTGGGAAACCAGGTCAGGAAGAACCACAGGGTGGAGTTCAGGCAGAACTGGCCCAGGTAGATGCCCCAAAGTTTGCGCTGGCTCAATACGATGCCCAGATCGACCCAACTGAAGGGCGCCTTCACCGTTTTGGTCTGCATATCGACCAGCCCACCGCCTTCGCGGATCAGTTCGATCTCGGCGGCATTGGCGCCTTTGAAGTCTTTCGGCTCGCGATACACCGCATACCAGATCGCCGCCCACACGATGCCCACGCCGCCGGTGACGACAAACACCATGTGCCAGCCGAAAGTGTGCTGCAGCCAGGCCAGCACCGGCGTGAGAAACGCCAGCCCAACGAACTGCCCCGAGGTGTAGAACCCGATCGCCGTCGCACGCTCGCGCTCGGGAAACCAGGTGGTGACCACGCGGCTGTTGATCGGATAGGCCGGCGCCTCAAGTGCGCCGACCGCCATACGCAGCACGAACAGCGCAATGAAGCTGGCGGCAAAACCCAGCATGACCGTGGCGATGGACCACAGCAGCAACGCCACGCTGTAAAGGATGCGCGGCGGCACGCGGTCCACCAGCCAGCCGCCGGGGATCTGCATCGCAGCGTAGGTCCAACCGAACGCAGAGAAAATCAGCCCGACATGCACCGGATCGATGCCCAACTCGCTGGTCAACGCGGGCGCGGCAATCGACAGGTTGCTGCGGTCGAGGTAGTTGATCACCACGGTGATAAACAGCAGCACCATGATAAAAAAACGCTTTCGGGTAGGCGTGACGAGAGAAGCCTGCCCGGTGAAGGATTCAGGTTGCATGGGGGTTTGCCTCTTCTTATGTTTGTTGAGGACAGGTCTTACTGACGAGAACCGGCCAATGTGGGAGCGCGCTCCCACATTTTTTGCCGAGTGTCTTCAGGTGAACATCACCACTCGGCAAAGCTGCCGTCGGCATGGCGCCAGATCGGGTTGCGCCAGCGGTGGCCGATGGCGGCGCGCTCGATCACGTATTCCTCGTTGATCTCGATACCCAGCCCCGGCCCGTTGGGGATCTTCACAAAACCCTGGTCATAGTCGAACACGCCAGGGTCGCGCACGTAGTCGAGCAGGTCGTTGCTCTCGTTGTAGTGAATGCCCAGGCTTTGCTCCTGGATAAACGCGTTGTAGCAAACCGCGTCCAGTTGCAGGCAGGCGGCCAGGGCAATCGGGCCCAGCGGGCAGTGCAGGGCCAGCGCGACGTCGTAAGCTTCGGCCATGTTGGCGATTTTGCGGGTTTCGGTGATGCCGCCGGCGTGGGACGCATCCGGCTGGATGATGTCGACGTAGCCTTCGCTGAGCACCCGTTTGAAGTCCCAACGCGAGAACAGGCGCTCGCCCAGGGCGATGGGCGTGCTGGTCAGCGGCGCCAGTTCCTTGAGCGCTTCGTAGTTTTCACTGAGCACGGGCTCTTCGATGAACATCAGTTTGTATGGGTCCAGCTCTTTCATCAGCACCTTGGCCATGGGTTTGTGCACACGGCCATGGAAGTCGACGCCGATGCCCACATTGGGCCCCACTGCATCACGCACAGCGGCCACGTTGGCCAGGGCGAGGTCGACTTTTTCGAAGCTGTCGACGAACTGCAATTCTTCGGTGCCGTTCATTTTTACAGCGGTAAAGCCGCGCGCCACGGCTTCTTTGGCCGCGCGGGCGGTGTCGGCGGGGCGGTCGCCGCCGATCCACGAGTACACGCGGATCTTGTCACGCACCTGGCCGCCCAGCAGGTCACTGACGGACACGCCAAGCGCCTTGCCCTTGATGTCCCACAGCGCCTGGTCGATGCCGGCCAGCGCGCTCATGTGCACGGCGCCGCCACGGTAGAAGCCGCCGCGATAGAGCACGGTCCATATGTCTTCGATATTGCGCGGGTCTTTGCCGATCAGGTAGTCGGACAGTTCTTCGACGGCCGCAGCCACGGTGTGCGCGCGGCCCTCGACCACGGGCTCCCCCCAGCCGGTCACGCCCTGGTCAGTTTCGACCTTGAGGAAGCACCAGCGCGGCGGGACGATAAAGGTCGTCAGTTTGGTGATTTTCATCTGTTATCTCTCTTATCGATGCGGCGCCTGCGGGCGCGGAACTTGATATCAGCTCAGGGCTTTCCAGGCGGCGACATAGGCCGTGGCGCGGCTTGCGACCTGATCCACCGTCATGCCCGGTTTGAACAACCCGGAACCCAGCCCGAAACCCTTGGCGCCGGCGTCGGTAAACACCTGCATATTGTCCGGGTTGATGCCGCCTACCGGCAGCAGCAAGGTGCCCGCCGGCAAAACCGCGAGCCACGCCTTGATCACTGCCGGACCCATTTGCTCGGCCGGGAACAGCTTCAACACGTCGGCGCCTTCGGCCAGTGCGGCGAAGGCTTCAGTGGGCGTGGCCACACCTGGCGACAGGTACAGGCCTGCCGCTTTGGCGGCACGCAATACCTTGGCATCGCTATGGGGCATGACGATCACCTGGCCACCGGCGGCTTTCACCTGCTCGACCTGCTCGGGGGTCAGCACCGTACCGGCACCGATCAGGCAGTCGGCGGGCAGGCTGTCGCGCAGGGTGCGAATGCTGGTGTAGGGGTCCGGCGAATTCAGCGGCACTTCGATCACGCGAAAACCGGCGTCGTATAACACCTGGCCGACGGCCTGGGCTTCGTCCGGGCGCACGCCACGCAGGATCGCGATCAAACCGTTTTGTGCGAGTGCTTTCTTGAGCATGTCAGGCCTCCGATACAGGCTGAATGAGCCCGGCCGCCACGGCCAGTTGCCAGAGGCCGCGCTCGGTGGCCTCTTGCGCCAGGCTGACGTGGGCGAAGCCGCAAAGGGCGAGGGCGCGTTGGTAGCGGGCGCACAACGGGGCTGCGCCCACCAGAATGATGGGGAAACTGCGGGCAATGGCCGGCAGGCCGGCAAGTTCATGGCCGATCATCAGGCCTGACAGGTAATCGGGCTGTTCATCCGGCGCGAGTTCGGCGGTGAGCCCCAGGGTACGTGCGCTGAACAAGGTCGACAGCACGCCGCGCTCGCCTTCCTGGGACAACGCCACCTGCACGCCACGATCAAACGCCGCGGCCTGGAACGTTGCAGAGTTTTGTTGGGTACGACCCAGGATGCTGTGCTTGCTCAGCACCGCGAACACCTCACCGGTCATGAAGGTATCGAAGTGCGTGATGCAACCGTCGACGACCTCGACCCATTTTGAGTGGCTGCCCGGCAGGCCAATCAACACCTCAGCGTTCAGCCCTTGCAGCACGCCGAGCACTTGGGTTTCTTCGCCGCGCATCACATTGGGCAAACCGACCTGCTCGATCACGCCGGGCACGATATGCACCTCCACACCGCGCACGCTGCGCACTTTATGCAGCGCCTGACCCAGGCTGGCAACGTCGACGGGGGTATTGCGATAGGCCGCCTCGCTCCAGCCCTGGGCGCTGCCGACCATGCCGCAGGCGATGACCGGGACGCCAGGCTGGGCATCGAGCCAATCACCGCAGGCCGCATCGAAGGCCAATTCGAAGCCATCGCTGCACAGTACGCCGGCGATCTCACGGGGCTCGGTGGGCAAATGCATGATGCCCGAGGCCAGCGAGCGTTGTTCCAGCACCACGCCTGCGGGGCCGAGTTTGTAAGCACGAAGGGAGCTGGTTCCCCAATCGAGCGCGATCAATTGCGCCTGCATCGCTTCACCTGAAATGAGTGGGTGCCGAAAAAAGCGGATGGGCGAATATAAACCTATGCCTCGACATATCTCAATATATAAATATCAGTCCCATATATTGGGAGAAGGACAAACGAAGCTCTACGGCCTTTCAGGGCAGTTCAGACGTAGTGATTGGCGAAGTAGGTTAAAAAGCGCTCAGGTCCAGGGTGCGCATGGCCCCCATCCAGATCGCGTAATCGGTGTGGTCTTTCAGGTCATTGCCGGTGTCCGGGTGCAGGAACACCACCAGACCGTTGCGATGCAGCGCCAGCCACGGCAGCACCACGCCAATGTACTCCGGGGCAAATGCCAGCTGGCAGCTCCAGTCCGGGTGCGGGCCGACGGGACGCTCATGCATGCGCCCCATTTGCAGCGGGAAGAGTTTTACCGCGTCCTCGCACAAGGTGCGCGCCTGATCGAGGGTGCTGGCGTCAAAGTAGATATGGGCGTGATAGCCCTTGATACGTTGCATGGGGGGCTCCGGATCCAATGTACGCCAAAGGCTAGACCGCAATCGACGGCAGGGCCAGCCCGGTCAATGACTGCGCGCTGCTGGCTTGCTCCGCCAGCAGCCACTCGACAAATCGGTCCACCAGTTGCCCCCGGCGTTTGCGTTGGGGCTGCACCACGTAATAACCGAACCGTGACATCACCGTTTCGCCGAACGGCCGGCACAGCCAGTTCTGCTCCAACAGGTTGTCCACCAGGTGGCGCCAGCCGATGGCGACGCCCTGGCCGGCGATCGCGGCCTGGATAAGCAGCGTGTAGTTATCGAACCGCAATTGCCCGGGCGTGGGCGCAACGGCGATCCCCAATTCGCGAAACACGCCGCTCCAGTCGAACCACTGGCTGTTGTTTTCCTGGCGCAGGTGCAGCAACGGAAAATCGTGCAAATTTTGTACAGTCAGCGGCGTGGCCTGGGCCTGGAGCCATTGCGGGCTGCACACCGGGAACACTTCCTCGTTGAACAGCCACAGGCTATCGCCTTGCTTGAAGCGGCCGTCGCCAAACAGTACGGCCACGTCGATGTCACTGCGCAGCGTGGCGTGGTTGCGCTCGCTGGTCACCAGGCTGACATCCACCTGCGGGTTGGCCTGGTGGAAGCGGTGCAGGCGCGGCATCAGCCAGTAGGCGGCGAACGCGAAGTCGGTGGCCACTTGCAGTACTTCGTGCTGGTCTTGTTGGGTAATGGCGCTGAGGCCGGCGTTGATGGCCTGCAATCCCCCTTGCGCGTGTTCGAACAACAGGGCGCCGGCGTCGGTCAGCTCAATGCCACGGTAGATGCGATCAAACAAGCGAATAGCCAGTTGTTCCTCGAGTCGCTTGATCTGCTGGCTGATCGCCGGCTGGGTGGTGCCCAACTCCATGGCCGCCGCGGTGAAGCTGCGATGGCGTGCGGCCGCTTCGAACGCGCGCAGCAGGTCGAGGGACACATTTCCGAGGGATTCATACATAAGCCGTGCTTATCCTAGACATTGCTTTTCATGGGCTTTACCCCGTTTTCCATGGGCTGCATGCTCATTGGCATAAACATCGCCTATGGAATGCCGAGAACCCATGAAGCGCAAGAACATTCTTTTTATCATGGCCGATCAAATGGCTGCGCCGATGCTGCCGTTCTACGGACCTTCCCCGATCAAGCTGCCAAACCTTAGCCGCCTTGCCGAACAGGGTGTGGTGTTCGACGCCGCCTACTGCAACAGCCCGCTGTGCGCGCCGTCGCGCTTTACCCTGGTCAGCGGCCAGTTGCCGAGCAAGATCGGCGCCTACGACAACGCGGCGGATTTCCCCGCCGACGTACCGACCTATGCCCACTACCTGCGACGCCTCGGCTACCGTACTGCGCTGTCAGGCAAGATGCATTTTTGCGGCCCCGACCAGTTGCACGGCTATGAAGAGCGCCTGACCAGCGACATCTACCCCGCCGACTACGGCTGGGCGGTGAACTGGGACGAACCGGACGTACGCCCCACCTGGTACCACAACATGTCATCGGTACTGCAGGCCGGACCGTGCGTGCGCACCAACCAGCTGGATTTCGACGAGGAGGTGGTGTTCAAGGCCCAGCAGTACCTGTTTGATCATATTCGCGAGGATGGCGACCAGCCGTTCTGCCTGACCGTGTCGATGACCCATCCCCACGACCCATACACCATTCCCAAACCGTTCTGGGACCTGTACGACGACAGTGACATTCCCTTGCCTGCAACGCCTGCGCAAGCGGATCTGGACCCGCATTCCAAGCGCCTGCTCAAGGTCTACGACCTGTGGGACAAACCGCTGCCGGTGGATAAGATCCGCGATGCGCGCCGCGCCTACTTCGGCGCGTGCAGTTACATCGACAGCAACGTCGGCAAGCTGCTGCAAACCCTGGAGGACACCGGCCTGGCCGACGATACGATCATCGTGTTCTCCGGCGACCACGGCGACATGCTCGGCGAGCGTGGCCTCTGGTACAAAATGCACTGGTTTGAAATGGCCGCCCGCGTGCCATTGCTGGTCAGTGCACCGGGGCAGTTCGCAGCGGCTCGCGTCGCCAGCGCGGTGTCGACCGCTGACCTGCTGCCGACCCTGGTGGAAATGGCCGGTGGCCAGTTGGACCCGCGCCTGCCACTCGATGGCCGCTCGCTGATGCCACACTTGCAAGGGCAGGGCGGCCACGACGAAGTGTTCGGCGAATACATGGCCGAAGGCACCGTCGGCCCGCTGATGATGATTCGCCGGGGGGCCTACAAATTTATCTACAGCGAGGACGATCCCTGCCTGCTGTTCGATGTACGCAACGACCCTCGGGAGCAGCAAGAGCTCAGCGCATCGCCGCAGCATCGGGCGCTGTTCGAGGCTTTCCTGAACGAGGCGCGGGCCAAATGGGACATTCCGGCGATTCACCAACAGGTGCTCGCCAGCCAGCGTCGTCGTCGCCTGGTGTTCGAGGCACTGACCCAAGGCAAGCTGAAGAGCTGGGATCACCAGCCGCTGGTGGACGCCAGTCAGCAATACATGCGCAACCATATCGACCTCGACGACCTGGAGCGCAAGGCACGTTATCCACAACCCTGCCAAAACCAATAAACACAGAGGGAAGGCCATGCAAAAGTTAACGGTAATGCTGGGCATTCTGGCGTTGAGCAGCGCCAATGTGTACGCGGACGCCAAGTGTGAAACGGTGAAAATGGCCGATCCCGGCTGGAGTGACATTGCCGCGACCAACGCCATCACCGGTTTTTTGCTGACGGGCATGGGCTACAAAGCCAAAGTCGACACCCTGGCGGTGCCGATCACCTTTGGCGGGCTCAAGGACGGCCAGGTGGATGTATTCATGGGCAACTGGATGCCGGCGCAGCAGGGCTTCTACGATAAATTCGTGGCCAATGGCGACGTCGTGCAACTGGCGAAAAACCTCGACGGCACCGAGTTCACCCTCGCCGTACCGGACTATGTATGGGACGCGGGTGTGCATGACTTCGCCGATCTGAATAAATTCGCCGACAAGTTCGACAAGAAGATCTACGGGATCGGCTCTGGCGCACCGGCCAACATTTCGTTGCAGGAGATCATCAAGAAAAACGACTTCGACCTCGGCCAGTGGAAGCTGATCGAGTCCAGCGAACAGGCAATGCTTGCCGAAGTCTCGCGGGCGGTGAAGAAACAACGCTTCGTCACCTTCCTCGGCTGGACGCCGCACCCGATGAACGTGCAGTTGAAGATGCACTACCTCAAAGGTGGCGAGAAGTACTTCGGCGACACCGGCAGCGTCTACACCCTGACTCGCAAGGGTTATGCACAGGCCTGCCCGAACGTAGGAAAACTGCTGACCAACCTGAGTTTTACCCAGGAGATGGAGAACAGCATCATGGCCGAAGTGGCCAACAAAAAGGTCAGCAACGCCGATGCGGCAAAGGCGTGGATCAAGGCCAACCCGGCGGTGCTGGATAAGTGGCTCGACGGCGTGAAAACCGTGGATGGCAAAGAGGCGTTGCCGGCGGTCAAAGCCCAACTCTAAAACGCGCGCCTGCAAGATCACCCTACTGTGGCGAGCGGGCTTGCTCGCGCCAGCCTGCGCAAGCAAGCTCGCCACAACCTGATAACCTGCCCCCAACACGCCTTTTTATCCGAGTCTGCGATGCCCCGGCCCAACCGCCACACCCTCTTTCCTTTCCTCAGTTGGCTACCGCGCCAGACCCGCGCCAGCGTCGGGCGGGACGCGATGGTCGGTCTCAGCGGCGCCGTGCTCGCCTTGCCGCAGTCGATTGCCTACGCGCTGATCGCCGGGCTCCCACCGGAATACGGCCTGTACGCCGCGATCATCCCGGTGTTGATCGCCTGCCTGTGGGGCTCGTCGTGGCACCTGATCTGTGGGCCAACAGCGGCGATTTCCATTGTGCTCTACGCCAGCATCAGTCCGTTGGCCGTGCCGGGCTCGAAGGACTACATCACCCTGATCCTGTTGCTGACATTCCTCGCCGGGGTGTTCCAGTGGCTGCTGGGCATGCTGCGCTTTGGTGCGCTGGTGAATTTCATCTCCCATTCGGTGGTGCTCGGTTTCACCCTGGGCGCCGCCGTGGTGATCGCCCTGGGGCAGTTGCCGAACCTGCTGGGGCTGGACCTGCCGAGCCAGGCCACGGCGATCAATAGCCTGATGGCATTGATCGAGCATGGCGGCGAGTGGGACCACGCCTCGCTGACGCTGGGCCTGGGCACCTTACTGGTGGGCGCATTGCTCAAGTATCGGGTGCCGCGTTGGCCGACCCTGTTGATCGCCCTGGCGTGCGGCAGCCTGGCGGTTTGGCTGTGGCCGGCGATGTTCGGGCACGTGGCGTTGGTCAGCGCGTTTATCGGCAAACTGCCGCCGTTCAGCCCCTTACCGCTGGACCCGGACATGATCCTGCGTCTGCTGCCGAGCGCCGTGGCCTTGGGCATGCTGGGGTTGGTGACCAGCCTGTCGATTGCCCGCTCACTTTCGGCGCGTTCGCAACAACTGCTCGATGCGAATCAGGAAGTGCGTGCGCAGGGCTTGTCCAACATCGTCGGTGGATTTTTTTCCGGTTACTTGTCGGCCGGCTCCTTCACCCGCTCAGGCCTGAGCTACGAGGCCGGCGCCTGTTCGCCATTGGCCGGGGTGTTCTCCGCGCTCTGGGTAGCACTGTTTGCGTTGTTCGGCGCGGCGCTGATCGCGCATATTCCAATCCCGAGCATGGCCGCGAGCATTCTGCTGATTTGCTGGGGCCTGGTGGATCATCGCGGCGTGCGTGCCTTGTTCAGGGTCAGCCGTGCGGAGTTCGTGGTGATGAGCCTGACCTGCGTCGCGACGTTGCTGCTGGAGTTGCAAACCGCGATCTACGCGGGCGTGCTGGCCTCGCTGTTTTTCTACCTCAAGCGCACCTCACAACCTCGCGTGCAGCAATGGCGCGACGGTGAGGACGATGTATTGCGCGTGGGTGGCTCGATCTTTTTCGGCGCCAGCCATTACCTGCAAGTGCGCCTGCAAAGCTTGCAGGGCCAGCGGGTAGTGATCGAGGCGCAGCAGATCAATTTTATCGACTATTCCGGGGTGGAGATGCTGCATCAGGAGGCGCGGCGGTTAAGAGGGCTGGGGCGTAGCCTGACGTTGCGCCGAGCCAGGCCGCAGGTGGTTGAGGAATTGAGGAAGCTGGAGGGGGCCGAAAAATGCCCCATCCACTTTGAAGACTGAACAGCGCTGACGCGGCGGGATTTACGCAGACGCCAACTGTCGACGCAGTTCAGCCAACACCGGCGCCGAATCCGGACGCACGCCGCGCCACAGGAAGAACGCTTCGGCCGCCTGCTCAACCAGCATGCCCAGCCCGTCCATCGCCACGGCGGCGCCCTGTTCAGTCGCCCAGCGGCAGAACGCCGTCGGCGCCTTGGCATACATCATGTCGTAGCAAAACGTCTTGCCCGGTTCGATCAAGCTGCCGGCGATCGGCGGTACGTCGCCTGACAGGCTGGCGGACGTAGCATTGATGATCACGTCCACCGGCTCACGCAGCCAGTCGAAACCACTGGCAGACACAGGGCCCAGATCGTCGAACAGCTCGGCGAGCATTTCGGCTTTTTCTACCGTGCGATTGGCGATAATCAACGAAGCTGGTCGCTCCGCCAGCAACGGCTCCAGTACCCCGCGCACCGCGCCACCGGCGCCCAGCAGCAGAATGCGTTTGCCTTGCAGGTTCAACCCGGCGTTCACCGTCAGGTCCCGCACCAGGCCAGCACCATCGGTGTTATCACCGAGCAACGTGCCATCGCCCAGCTTGCTCAGGGTGTTCACCGCGCCAGCGCGCTGGGCGCGCTCGGTGAGGCTGTCGGCCAGGCGGTAGGCGTCTTCCTTGAAGGGTACGGTGACGTTGGCGCCACGGCCGTGCTGAAAGAACTCGCGGGCACAGTCGGTAAAGCCCTCCAGCGGCGCGAGTAAGGTGCTGTAGTCCAACTGTTCACCGGTCTGCTCGGCGAACAAGCGGTGGATCAATGGCGACTTGCTGTGGCCGATAGGGTTGCCGAAGACGACGTAATGATCCATCAGACCGCCGCCTCTGGCGCAGCTACGCCAAGCCAGTCACGGTCTTGCAGGAAGTAATCGGTCAGGCGCGCTTCGTCGGTGCCGGCTTCGGCTTTCCAGTCGTAGCTCCAGCGCACTTGGGGTGGCAGCGACATCAGAATCGACTCGGTACGCCCGCCCGACTGCAGGCCGAACAGGGTGCCGCGGTCGTAGACCAGGTTGAACTCGACGTAGCGGCCTCGGCGGAATTCCTGGAATTCGCGCTGCTGCTCGGTGTACGCCATGGCCTTGCGGCGCTGCACGATCGGCAGATACGCGTCGATATAGGCGTCGCCGAT
The DNA here is from genome assembly GCF_023148575.1 of Pseudomonas sp. EYE_354. Lineage (NCBI taxonomy): Bacteria > Pseudomonadati > Pseudomonadota > Gammaproteobacteria > Pseudomonadales > Pseudomonadaceae > Pseudomonas > Pseudomonas sp. EYE_354. Next base: position 30,721 of record NZ_JAHXNQ010000017.1, on the reverse strand, counting down.
GGCGCGGATGAAGGCGAAACAGGTGTCGAAGTCCCACTCGTTCAAGTCATCGAAGAACAGACCGCCGATACCGCGCGGCTCGTTACGGTGCTTGATGTGGAAGTAGGTGTCGCACCAGGCCTTGTAGCGCGAGTAGACGTCAGGGCCGAAGGGCGCACAGGCCTGCTCGGCCACGCGGTGCCAGTGGATGCAGTCTTCTTCATTGCCGTAGTAGGGCGTGAGGTCAAAGCCGCCACCGAACCACCATACCGAGTCTTCGCCTTCTTTTTCGGCGATGAAAAATCGTACGTTGGCGTGGGACGTCGGTACATGGGGGTTATGCGGATGAATCACCAGGGACACGCCGAGGGCTTCAAACCCCCGGCCGGCCAGCTCCGGGCGATGCGCACTGGCGGACGGCGGCAGGCCGCTGCCGAACACGTGGGAAAAGTTAACGCCGCCTTTTTCGATCACCGCACCGTTTGCGATCACACGGGTGCGACCGCCGCCGCCGGCAGGCCGGGTCCAGGCATCTTCGATAAAGCGAGTGTCCGTCTCGAAGGTTTCCAGGGCGCTGCAAATGCGGTCTTGCAGGTCGAGCAGGTAGGCTTTGACAGCCTCGGTGCGGGTAGTCATGACATCACCTTGAATCGGGCAGCGCTGCGCAAGGCCATGGGGCCTCGGCGGCAAATGGGCGCACAGGATACCACTGCACTCAGGTTCACCGCAGTTGACGAGGATCAAGCTTAGGAGTCCGATAGGGGGCTACGCGAATTCGAACCCAGGAGAAGTGCAGATGGCCAAACGTATCCAGTTCAGTGTCCATGGTGGCCCCGACGTTCTTGACTACGTGGACTACACGCCGGCGGAGCCGGGCCCGCAGCAGGTTCGAGTGCGTAACGAGGCCATCGGCCTGAACTTTATCGACACCTATTTCCGCAGCGGCCTGTACGCACCGCCCGCCTTGCCATCCGGGCTGGGCGCGGAAGGCGCCGGGGTGGTGGATGCCGTCGGCAGTGACGTCAGCCAATTCAAAGTCGGCGACCGCGTGGCCTACGGCAGCGGCCCGCTGGGCGCGTACAGCGAACTGCACGTACTGCCCGCCGCCAATCTGGTGCACCTGCCCGATGAGATCAGCTTCGAACAAGCGGCCGGCGCCATGCTCAAGGGCCTGACCGTGCAGTACCTGCTGCGCCAGACCTATGAGTTGAAGGGGGGCGAAACCATCCTGTTCCACGCGGCAGCCGGTGGCGTCGGCTCCCTGGCCTGCCAGTGGGCCAAGGCGTTGGGCGTGAAGTTGATCGGCACCGTGAGTTCGCCGGAAAAAGCCGCCATAGCCAAAGCCCTCGGTGCGTGGGAAACCATCGACTACAGCAAGGAAAACGTCGCGCAGCGCGTACTAGAACTGACCGACGGTAAAAAGTGCCCGGTGGTGTATGACGGCGTCGGCAAGGACACGTGGCTCACGTCGCTGGACAGCACCGCGCCCCGTGGGCTGGTGGTGAGTTTCGGGAATGCGTCGGGCGCAGTGGACGGCGTGAACCTGGGGATTCTGTCGGCGAAGGGTTCGCTGTACGTGACCCGGCCGACCCTGGCGACCTACGCCAACAATGCGGCGAACTTGCAGGCGATGGCGGATGATCTATTTTCGATGATCAAAAGCGGCAAGGTGCGCATTGATATCAACCAACGGTATGCGCTGGCGGATGCGGCGAAGGCGCAGACCGAGTTGTCGGGGCGACGCACCACCGGGTCGACGATTTTGCTGCCGTAAGGCGATGGACTTATAGGGGCTGTGAGGCCCTTGTCGCAAGCAAGCCCGCACATTTTTTGATCGGTGCCCCTGGTGTGACCACTCGATCAAAATGTGCGGGCTTGCTGGCGAAGGGCACGCCTCGGTCTCAGGACGGACGCACCACATCACCTGTCACCAGATCGCGGATCAGGCTTGGGTTCTTGCGTCCACCCAAGGCGCCGCCCAGGACCAAGTCCACTTGGCCACGGAAATACTGCTCTACGCGAATCCGCGTGCGCGCAGCCGGACGGCCCTGAGGGTTGGCCGAGGTGGAAATCAATGGCCCCACCAGTGAACACAAATCCCGTACCAACGGGTGATCGCTGACCCGCAGCGCCACCGTGTCATGCACGCCGGTCACCCATTCCGGCAGCAAATCCTGGTGAGGCACCAGCCAGGTATTCGGCCCCGGCCAGGTGCTCGCCATGCGTTCGATCCAGGTATCCGGGAAGTCCTCGAACAGAAAGTCGAACTGACGAATATTGTCGGCCACCAGGATCAGCCCCTTGTCCACCGAGCGGTTCTTGATCGCCAGCAGCCGGTCCACCGCTTCTTCGTTCCAAGGGTCGCAGCCCAGGCCCCACACTGCCTCGGTTGGATAGGCAATCACCGCGCCTGCGCGAATTTCTCGTGCGGCTTCCAGCACACGCCACCTGTTGACCATTGTTTACTCTCCAGACTAAAGCTCTGGGCAGTTTACCGATCTTCGTTACAAAACCTAGTTCCAATAAACCTGGCTGCTACGAAAGCGGACCGCGCGCAAGCCAGCGCCCGTTTTCGCAGATCACCTGGCCCTCAAGCTCCAACTCCGTGAGGGTTGCCAACACTTGGGACAACGGTCGCCCGCTGGCAATCGCCAGAGCTTCACTGGTATGGGGCGCCGCATGCAGCAGCGTCACCAGCGGGTGCACCACCGGCATCGGCGTTGGGCGCGACAATGCCTGCCAACCGCGCAGTCCCTCAAAAATGTCATCGATGGTTTGCACCAGGGTCGCGCCTTCACGAATCAACTGGTGACAGCCTTTGGCGCCGGGATGATGAATGGAACCTGGGATCGCATACACCTCACGCCCTTGCTCGGCGGCGAGTTTTGCGGTGATCAACGAACCGCTGGCGATACTGGCCTCCACCACCAGCACGCCCAGCGACAGGCCGCTGATAATGCGATTGCGTCGGGGGAAATTGCCCGCTTGGGGCACGGCGTCCAGCGGGAACTCGGAAACCACCGCGCTGCCTTGGGCAATCATCGCCGCTGCGAGCCGCCGATGGCGCTGTGGATAAAAATTTTCAAGCCCGGTGCCGAGCACGCCGATTGTATGTCCACCCACATCCAATGCCGCTTGGTGCGCAGCGCCGTCAATACCCAGGGCCAAGCCACTGGTGATGACAAAACCGGCACTCGCCAGGCTGCGGGAAAACGCGGCGGCGGTGTCCATGCCGGGGCGCGAGGCGCGCCGGCTGCCGACCACCGCCAGTTGCGGTTTTTCGAGGATGGCGGGGTCGCCGGCGACGAATAACAGCGGCGGTGCATCGTCGATCTGCGCCAGCAGTGCCGGGTACTCAGGCTGGTCCCACATCAACAAATGCTGGGCCGGACGCGCCAGCCAGGCTAATGCGTCGCTGGCTCCGTCGCGTATTTCAGCGCTGCGTCGGGCATCGGCACTGATGGCCGGTAAGCCCAGGGAGCGCCAGGCACTGGCCGGGGCGCTGATGGCTTTTGATGCGCTGCCGAACGCTTCGATCAACACGCGAAAGCGCTTCGTGCCTACTTCCGGCAGCCTGTGCAAGCGTAGCCGTGCTTCCAGTTCTGACGGGGATATTTCATGGCGGTTTGTCGGATACATCGGGATCATCCTTGATCGGAACAAGCTGTGGATAACTCTGTTGGTAACTTATTTAGCCGGCTATTTATTGCGTTTGAAGGGCAGTCTCAAAACGGTCCATTACCGCCAGCGGATGCGACGCGCTGAGTACGAGGGCGTAACTGAGCTTTTCAAAGGTGCGAAACACTAGCAGGGTGCCCGCGCGCTCGTCGGGAAGCTGCACAAGGGCGCCGGTAAGGGCGTCGCGCACGCAGGCGCCGGTTTTGATCACACTGAGCAAGTGGCCTTCGACCAACCCGTCGCGGCGACCTTTGTTCAGGGTGATGGCGTCGAGTACGCCGATCTGCGTGATGCCCTTGGGGATATCGATAATGTGCCCCTGGATAAACGGCACAGACTGCGCAGGTTGCACAGTTGCCACCCCATGGGGAGCGGCGGCACTGAGCAAGCGGTCGCCGGGGCGCACCTCCTGGGTCACGCGCTGCACCGCCAGCGTGCTGAGATCGCCGGCGGTGACAAAGCGCGCGGTGCCGATCTCGTCGGCGTTGAGCCCCAGCAGCTCGCCGCTGTGGGGGTCGGTGTAGAGCCTGCCGCGACGAAAAATCCCATAGCTGGGCTGAGTCGGGTCCAGATTGCCCCTTGCGTACACGCGCTCGCCATTGGCGCCCAGTACGCGACCGGTACTTGCGGCAACAATGTAGGGTGCGGTGTCCAGGTCCTGGGGCGAATCGAGAATGCGGTTATGCAGCAGGAAGCGCTGGATGGCCTGTTGAGTGGGTTGATCCACGCGCTGTAGGGGCGGCGGCAGCAGGGCCATGGCGAACGGGGCCCACAGCAGCAAGACGAGTAGCGATTTCCTCATGGGGTGAATCTCCTTTATTATGTGCGTTCGCGTGAAATGCCACGGCCTTCGCGGCTTTAGGACGTTTCACACCGGCCGTGTGGGTCCATCCCACCGCCGATTTGCCTCTACCTCACATGTGCAGCAATTACGCTTATGGCTATTTTGAACATCCTCGAATTCCCCGACTCGCGCCTGCGCACGATCGCCAAACCGGTGGCCGTAGTGGACGACAAGGTTCGTCAGTTGGTCGATGACATGTTTGAAACAATGTATGAAGCCCCGGGCATCGGCCTGGCCGCGACACAGGTCAACGTGCACCTGCGTGTCGTGGTCATGGACCTGTCTGAAGATCGCAGCGAACCCCGGGTGTACATCAACCCCGAGTTCGAACCGCTGACCGAAGAGATGGGCGAGTACCAGGAAGGCTGCCTGTCGGTGCCGGAGTTCTACGAAAACGTCGAGCGCCCGCTGCGCGTGAAGATCAAGGCGCTGGACCGCGACGGCAAGCCGTTCGAGCTGATTGCCGAAGGCCTGCTGGCGGTGTGCATCCAGCACGAATGCGATCACCTCAACGGCAAACTGTTTGTCGATTACCTGTCCACGCTCAAGCGCGACCGGATCAAGAAGAAGCTGGAAAAAAAGCATCGCCAGCAAGCTTGATGCCCTTCTTCCAAAGGCTTGCTACGGCAAGCCTTTTTCTTTTGTGACTGCTTTTAACCGAGAACTCCCATGACCGAGCCATTGCGCATTGTTTTTGCCGGCACTCCTGAATTCGCGGCCGAACACCTCAAGGCCCTGCTCGCCAGCCCTTATGACGTCGTCGCGGTGTACACCCAGCCGGATCGCCCGGCCGGTCGCGGGCAAAAACTGATGCCCAGCCCGGTCAAGCAACTGGCCCTGGAGCACACCATTCCCGTGTTGCAGCCACCGACCCTGCGCAACGCCGAGGCCCAGGCCGAACTGAACGCGCTCAAGCCAGACCTGCTGGTGGTGGTGGCCTACGGCTTGATCCTGCCGCAAGCGGTGCTGGACATCCCACGCCTGGGTTGCATCAACAGCCACGCCTCGTTGTTGCCACGCTGGCGCGGTGCGGCGCCGATCCAGCGCGCCGTGGAAGCGGGCGACAGCCAGAGCGGTGTGACCGTAATGCGCATGGAGGCGGGTCTGGACACCGGCCCGATGCTGCTCAAAGTTATCACCCCGATCACCGCCGAAGACACCGGCGGCAGCCTGCACGACCGCCTCGCCGAGATGGGCCCACCTGCCGTGATCCAGGCCATCGCCGGTCTCGCTGCCGGCACCCTGGAGGGCGAAGTGCAGGACGACAGCTTGGCCACCTACGCCCACAAACTGAATAAAGACGAAGCGCGCATCGACTGGAGCCGTCCGGCCGTAGAGCTGGAGCGCCTGGTGCGAGCCTTCAACCCTTGGCCGGTCTGCCACAGCACCCTCAACGGCGAAGCCTTGAAGGTACTGGCCGCGACTTTGGCCGACGGCAAAGGCGCACCCGGTGAAATCATCGGCGCCAGCAAAGACGGCCTGTTGGTGGCCTGCGGTGAACAGGCGCTGTGCCTGACCCGTCTGCAATTGCCCGGCGGCAAAGCGCTGAACTTCAGCGATTTGTTCAACAGCCGCCGGGAGAAATTTGCCCTGGGCACTGTACTCGGGATGGCCGCTCAATGAACCCACGTCTGGCCGCCGCCAAGGCCCTCGCCGCCGTACTCAACGGCAAGGCATCGCTGAACAGTTCGCTGCCCACGCAGCTGGATAAGGTCGAAGACCGCGACCGTGGTTTCACTCAGGACCTGGCGTTCGGTACCGCCCGTTGGCAACCTCGGTTGTCGGCGTTGGCGACCAAACTGCTGCAAAAACCGTTCAAGGCCGCGGACGCAGACGTCGAAGCGCTGTTATTGGTCGGCCTTTATCAGTTGCTCTACACCCGCGTGCCCGCCCACGCGGCCATTGGCGAAACCGTCGGGTGTGCCGACAAGCTGAAAAAACCCTGGGCCAAGGCGCTGCTCAACGCTGTACTGCGCCGCGCCCAGCGTGAAAGCGAAGCGCTGTTGGCCGAGCTGGAACATGACCCGGTGGTGCGTACCGCACACCCGCGCTGGCTGCAAAAATCCCTCAAGGCCTTCTGGCCCGAGCAATGGGAAGCCATTTGCGCAGCCAACAATGCCCACCCGCCGATGATTCTGCGGGTCAACCGCCGCCATCACAGCCGTGATGCGTATCTGCACTTGCTGACAGCCGCCGGCATCAACGCCACGCCTTGCGTGTACAGCGGCGACGGCATCGTGCTCGAAGTCGCCACCGACGTGCGCAGCCTGCCGGGCTTCGCCGACGGTTGGATCAGCGTGCAGGACGAAGCCGCGCAACTGGCCGCCGAGTTGCTCGATCTGGCACCAGGCCAGCGTGTCCTGGACGCCTGCTGCGCCCCGGGCGGTAAGACATGTCACATCCTGGAAGTCGAAAAAGACCTGGCTGGCGTAGTCGCTGTCGATCTGGAGGCCAAGCGCCTGGTGCGCGTGCGGGAAAACCTCGCGCGCCTGGGCCTGAGCGCCGACCTGATCGCCGCCGACGGCCGCGACACCGCCACGTGGTGGGACGGCAAACCGTTCCAGCGCATCCTGCTCGACGCACCATGCTCGGCCACCGGCGTGATCCGCCGCCACCCGGACATCAAGCTGACCCGCCAACCCGACGACATCGCCGCACTGGCGGTGCTCCAAGGCGAGTTGCTGGACGCAATGTGGCCGACCCTGGAAGTCGGCGGCATCCTGCTCTACGCCACATGCTCCACGCTGCCTACCGAAAATACCGAGGTAATCGAAGCCTTCCTCTCCCGCACCAGCGGTGCGCGAGAACTGGATCTCGCCACGGCCGCCGGCATCAAGCAGCCACACGGCCGCCAATTGCTGGCGCAGGAAGGCGGGCATGATGGCTTTTACTACGCCAAACTGATCAAGATCGCCGCCGCACGCGGCTGAATGGTTTTAAGGGAGTGACCGGTTGAAAATCATCATCCTTGGAGCAGGGCAGGTGGGCGGCACACTGGCCGAGCACTTGGCCAGCGAAGCCAACGACATCACCGTGGTCGACACCGACAGCGAGCGTCTGCGCAACCTCGGTGACCGCCTGGACATCCGCACCGTACAGGGCCGCGCATCGTTCCCGACGGTGTTGCGCCAGGCCGGTGCCGACGACGCCGACATGCTGGTGGCCGTGACCAACAGCGACGAAACCAACATGGTCGCCTGCCAGGTCGCCCACACCCTGTTTCATACCCCCACCAAGATCGCCCGGGTGCGTGAAGCCGCTTACCTGACCCGCGCCGGCCTGTTCGACAACGATGCGATCCCGGTCGATGTGCTGATCAGCCCGGAACAGGTGGTGACCCACTACATCAAGCGCCTGATTGAAATTCCCGGCGCCTTGCAGGTGATCGACTTTGCCGGTGGCAAGGCGCAACTGGTGGCGGTGAAGGCGTACTACGGCGGCCCGTTGGTGGGCCAGCAATTGCGCCAGCTGCGCGAGCACATGCCGAATGTGGAAACCCGCGTCGCGGCGATTTTCCGACGTGACCGACCGATCCTGCCCCAGGGCGATACGGTCATCGAAGCCGACGACGAAGTATTTTTCATCGCCGCCAAGGCGAATATTCGCGCAGTGATGAGCGAAATGCGTCGGCTCGACGAGAACTACAAACGCATCGTCATCGCCGGCGGTGGGCAAATCGGCGAGCGCCTGGCCGAGGCAATCGAAAGCCGCTACCAGGTGAAGATCATCGAGATGAGCCCCGCGCGCTGCCGGCATTTGTCCGATACCTTGGACAGCACTGTCGTCTTGCAAGGCAGCGCCTCGGACCGCGACCTGTTGATGGAAGAAAATATCGCCGACGCCGATATCTTCCTGGCGCTGACCAACGATGACGAAGCCAACATCATGTCTTCACTATTGGCCAAGCGGCTGGGGGCGAAGAAGGTGATGACGATCATTAACAATCCGGCCTATGTCGACCTGATCCAGGGCGGCGATATCGACATCGCTATCAGCCCGCAACTGGCGACCATCGGCACCTTGCTCGCCCACGTACGCCGTGGCGATATCGTCAGCGTGCACTCACTGCGCCGGGGTGCGGCGGAAGCGATCGAAGCGATTGCCCACGGTGATGAAAAATCGAGCAAGGTGATCGGCAAGGCCATTCGCGATATCGGTCTGCCACCTGGCACGACCATCGGCGCGATCATTCGCGATGAGGAAGTGATCATCGCCCACGACGACACGATGATCGCCACCGGAGACCATGTGATCCTGTTTCTGGTGGATAAAAAACATATCCGCGACGTGGAGAAATTGTTCCACGTGGGGCTGAGCTTCTTCTGATTAAACGGGGTGTTTGAAATGCTCGAATCCCTGGAAAAAATGCTCGCCAAAGGTGTGGATAACTCATTGCTGCGCTTTGGCTTGGGCAAGGGTTATCTGGACCTGAAGGACAATGCCAAGGCGGCGGAGCATTTGCACAAGTGTGTCGAGTTCGATCCGAAGTATTCGGCGGCGTGGAAGTTGTTGGGCAAGGCGCAGGCAGGGCTTGGCGATCAAGCGGCTGCGCGGCTGGCATGGGAGAAGGGCATCGAAGCGGCGCAAGCCCATGGCGACAAGCAGGCCGAGAAAGAAATGACGGTGTTCCTGAAGAAACTCGACCGTCAAGGCTGAAGGGCGATTAAACAATGTGGGGGGCGTGCTCGCTCCCACATTGTTTTGTAACGCCTGTCGGTCAGCGATAACTCAGTACCACCGCTCCTCACCCGGCGGACGTTTCTTGAAGCGCTTCATGCTCCACATGTACTGGCTCGGGTAGGCGCCGACATAGCGCTCCACCACTTTGCTCATCGCCGCGCAGGAAGTGGCGGTGTCGGTGCTGTACATATCTTCCGGCGCCGCTTCCAGGATCACTTTGTAGCCCGAGCCGTCCGGCAGCCGCAGGGCGTGCAGGAATACGCCGACCGCCTTGTGGCCGGCGAGCATGTTCGGTACGAACTTGCTGGTAAGAGCCTGGGTGGCGAAGAACGGCACGAAGATCCCGGCGGATTCAGCCGGTTCCGGGTCAGCGGGGATGCCCACCTGACCGCCTTTGCGCACTTCCTTGATGACGCTGAGGATGCCTTCCTTGGTCGACGCCGCCACGCGGTTGCCCAACTGCACGCGCTGCTTGCGCAGCAACTCATCCACCGCCTTGAGCTTGGGCGGACGATAAAAAATGATCGGTTTGCACTGGTTGCAATAGAAATGGTTCAACACTTCCCAGTTACCCAGGTGACTGGTGATGCCAACCACGCCTTTGCCCGAAGCCAGGGCCTCGTGCAGCACGTGCAGGCCTTCGACCTCACGCACCAGGTCGATGGAGCGCTGGGCCGGCCAGATCCAGGCGCAGGCGCTCTCGGTCAGGGACTTGCCGATGTCCATCAGGCTGCGGCCGACGAGGCGCTCGCGCTCGGCCGGGTCCATGTCCGGAAAACACTTGGAAAGGTTGATCCGCACCGTCTCGCGGGAACGGTTGGGGGTTTTCCACATGATCCAGCCGATGGCCGAACCCACGGCTTGCACTGCGCGCCAAGGCAGCAGGGCAAACAACCGAAGAGCGCCCACCAGCAAGGCGCCTTTAAACTTTTCCACAGGTCACTCCTGATCGTATGTGATGCGCAAAGCGCGCATTCTAACCGGCGTTGGCCAGGTCCGCGTAACGGTCGCAGTCCTGAGTGTGGTCCATGACCATGCCAGAGGCCTGCATGAACGCGTAGCAGATGGTCGGCCCGACGAAAGTGAAGCCGGCTTTTTTCAGGGCTTTGCTCATCGCTTCAGCCTCGGGCGTAATCGCCGGGACTTCGCTGCGATCCTTGAAGTGATTGACCTTGGGCACGCCACCGACAAACGACCAGAGCATGCCTGCCGGATCCTCAAGGGCTAGCCAGGCTGCGGCGTTGCGCCGGGTCGCGTTGAGCTTGAGACGGTTGCGCACGATGCCGGGGTCGAGCATCAACGCGTCGATTTCAGCATCGGTCAGTTGCGCCAGGCGCCTGGCATCAAAGCCAAACAAGACCTTTCGATAATGCTCGCGTTTGCGTAAAACGGTGATCCAGGACAGGCCCGCCTGGAACCCTTCGAGTAAAAGCAACTCGAACAAACCCTGCGCATCGCGCAACGGCGTTCCCCACTCCTGATCGTGATAAGCCATGTACAGCGGATCTTCAGAACACCAAAAGCAGCGTGGCATAAGGCTCCAGGGGATGGTGGCGCGGCCGAATCGGGTATACTCCCGCTCTTTAAATCGCAGCCCAAGTAACAGGTGAATTTTGTGAGCCAGCCTACGCCAGCCGTGCGTACCTTCCAAGACTTGATCCTCGCCCTCCAGCAATACTGGGCCGAGCAAGGTTGTGTGGTACTTCAGCCCTACGATATGGAAGTAGGCGCCGGCACTTTCCACACCGCAACATTCCTGCGGGCCATCGGCCCGGAAACCTGGAACGCCGCTTATGTGCAGCCCAGTCGTCGCCCGACTGACGGCCGCTACGGCGAGAACCCGAACCGTCTGCAGCACTACTACCAGTTCCAGGTGGTATTGAAGCCGAACCCGGACAACTTCCAGGAACTGTACCTGGGCTCGCTCAAGCATGTCGGCCTGGACCCGCTGGTCCACGACATCCGTTTTGTCGAAGACAACTGGGAGTCGCCAACCCTGGGCGCCTGGGGTCTGGGCTGGGAAGTCTGGCTCAACGGCATGGAAGTCACGCAGTTCACCTACTTCCAGCAAGCGGGCGGCATCGAGTGCTACCCGGTGACCGGCGAGATCACCTACGGCCTCGAGCGCCTGGCCATGTACCTGCAAGGCGTGGATTCGGTCTACGACCTGGTATGGGCGGACGGCCCGTTCGGCAAAGTGACCTACGGCGATGTGTTCCACCAGAACGAGGTGGAGCAATCGACCTACAACTTCGAACACGCCAACGTCGACAAGCTGTTCGAGCTGTTCGACTTCTATGAAAGCGAAGCCAAGCGGCTGATCGAACTCGACCAGCCGCTGCCGTTGCCGAGCTACGAAATGGTGTTGAAGGCGTCCCATACCTTCAACCTGCTGGACGCCCGCCGCGCCATCTCGGTGACCGCGCGTCAGCAATACATCCTGCGTGTGCGCACACTGGCGCGTTCCGTCGCCCAAGCCTACCTGCTGGCTCGCGCCAAGCTGGGCTTCCCGATGGCGACCCCCGACCTGCGTGATGAAGTGTTGGCTAAGCTGGAGGCTGCACAATGAGTGCTCAAGATTTCCTGGTTGAACTGGGCACCGAAGAGCTGCCACCCAAGGCGCTCAATACCCTGGCCGATGCGTTCCTGGCCGGTATCGAAAAAGGCTTGCACACCGCTGGCCTGAAGTTTGAAGCCAAGAAAGTTTTCGCCGCGCCGCGTCGCCTGGCGGTGCTCCTGACGGCGCTGGAAACCCAGCAACCGGACCGCAGCATCAACCTTGACGGCCCACCGCGTCAGGCTGCGTTCGACGCCGAAGGCAACCCGACCCAGGCCGCCCTTGGTTTTGCCAAGAAGTGCGGCGTAGAGCTGAGCGAGATCGACCAGAGCGGCCCGAAACTGCGTTTCAGCCAGGTCATCACCGGCAAGCCGACTGCCAGCCTGCTGCCGACGATCATCGAAGACTCCCTCAATGACCTGCCGATCCCTAAGCGCATGCGCTGGGGGGCTCGCAAGGAAGAGTTCGTCCGCCCAACCCAGTGGCTGGTGATGCTGCTCGGTGACCAAGTCATCGATTGCACTATCCTCGCCCAGAAGGCCGGTCGCGACTCCCGTGGCCACCGCTTCCACCACCCGCAAGCCGTGCGCATCACGTCGCCGGCCAACTACCTCAACGACCTGCGCGCCGCTTACGTATTGGCCGATGCCAATGAGCGTCGTGAGCTGATCAGCAAACGCACCGAAGAACTGGCCCGTCTGCAGGAAGGCACCGCCATCGTGCCGCCAAGCCTGCTCGACGAGGTGACTGCACTGGTTGAATGGCCTGTGCCGCTGGTGTGCTCGTTCGAAGAGCGCTTCCTCGACGTGCCTCAAGAAGCACTGATCACCACCATGCAGGACAACCAGAAGTACTTCTGCCTGCTGGACGTGGACGGTAAGTTGCTGCCGCGCTTTATCACCGTGGCCAACATCGAAAGCAAGGACCCGCAGCAAATCATCGCCGGTAACGAAAAAGTCGTTCGCCCGCGCCTGACCGACGCCGAGTTCTTCTTCAAGCAAGACAAGAAGCAGAAGCTCGAAGACTTCAACCTGCGCCTGCAAAACGTGGTGTTCCAGGAAAAACTCGGCAGCGTCTACGACAAAGCCGTGCGCGTTTCCAAGCTGGCAGCCTACATTGCCCCACGCATTGGCGGCGACGCCGCCTCGGCCGCGCGTGCCGGGTTGCTGTCCAAGTGCGACCTGGCCACTGAAATGGTCGGCGAGTTCCCTGAGATGCAAGGCGTGGCCGGCTACTACTACGCCCTCAACGACGGCGAAGCAAACGACGTAGCCCTGGCGCTGAACGAGCAATACATGCCGCGCGGTGCCGGTGCCGAACTGCCCACCACCCTGACCGGTGCTGCGGTGGCCATCGCCGACAAGCTGGACACGCTGGTCGGCATCTTCGGTATCGGCATGCTGCCTACCGGTAGCAAAGACCCGTATGCCCTGCGCCGTGCGGCCTTGGGCGTGCTGCGTATCCTGATCGACAAAAAGCTCGACCTCGACCTGACCCAGGCCGTGGTGTTCGCCGTGGGCCAGTTCGGTGCCAAGGTCAAGCAGGCCGGCCTGGCCGAGCAGGTGCTGGAGTTCGTGTTCGACCGCCTGCGAGCGCGTTATGAAGACGAAGGCGTGGACGTTTCTGTCTACCTGTCGGTACGCGCCCTGCAACCGGGTTCGGCACTGGACTTCGATCAGCGCGTACAAGCCGTGCAGGCCTTCCGCAAGCTGCCGGAAGCCGATGCACTGGCAGCTGTGAACAAGCGTGTGTCGAACCTGCTGAGCAAGGCCGAAGGCCTGGGCAACGCCGACGTCGATCCTGGTTTGTTCGCCGATGCCAAGGAGTTCTCGCTGAACTCAGCCATCGCCAAGGCAGAAAACGCCGTGAAGCCGCTGATCGCCGAACGCAACTACGCCGAAGCCCTGGCGCGCCTGGCCACTCTGCGTGAGCCGGTGGATGCGTTCTTTGAAGCGGTGATGATCAATGCCGACGACGCCGGTGTGCGGAAAAACCGCTACGCCATGTTGGCGCGTCTGCGCGGTTTGTTCGTGAACATCGCTGACATTTCGACGCTGAGCTGATCATGGTGAAACTGCTGATTCTCGATCGGGACGGAGTGATCAATTACGACTCCGACGCTTACATCAAGTCGGTGGCGGAGTGGATTCCATTGCCCGGCTCGATCGAGGCCATCGCGCAGTTGAGCAAAGCCGGCTGGACGGTGGCCATCGCCACCAACCAGTCCGGCATTGCCCGCGGTTACTACGACATCGCGACCCTGGACGCCATGCATGCGCGTTTGCGCACGTTGGTGGCGGAACAGGGCGGCGAGGTGGGACTGGTGGTGTATTGCCCTCACGGGCCCGACGAAGGCTGCGATTGCCGCAAGCCCAAGCCGGGGATGTTGAAAACCATCGCCGCCCATTACGCTGTGCCACTGGCGGGAATATGGTTCGTTGGCGACAGCCTCGGTGACCTGGAGGCGGCCAAAGCCGTCGACTCTCAGCCAGTTTTGGTAAAAACCGGGAAAGGCGAAAAGACCCAGGCGAAAAACCTGCCGGTAGGCACTTTGATTTTTGACGATCTGGCGGCAGTTGCCGCAGAACTTATCAACAACTAGTCGCCCTCGACTTCCTGACCAAGGATTGTTCGGGAGTGCGCTTTTCAACAGGCGGGCAATGTCCCGCAACGGTAAACGCCGCCATGTCAATCTTGCAGGCCATCAGAACCTTTTTCTTTTACCTGCTGCTGGGCACCAGTTCGTTTCTCTGGTGCACCCTTAGCTTTTTTATTGCGCCCTTCCTGCCGTTCAAGGCGCGATATCGTTTTATCAATGTCTATTGGTGCCGCTGCGCGTTGTGGCTGACCAAGGTGTTCCTGAACATTCGGTTCGAAATCAAGGGCGCCGAAAACGTCCCGGACCAACCCTGCGTGATTCTCTCGAATCACCAAAGCACTTGGGAAACGTTCTTCCTCTCGGCCTACTTCTCGCCCCTGAGCCAGGTGCTCAAGCGCGAGCTGCTGTATGTGCCGTTCTTCGGCTGGGCCATGGCCATGCTGCGTCCGATCGCCATCGACCGTGACAACCCAAAAGCGGCGCTCAAGCATGTGGCCAAGAAGGGCGACGAGCTGCTTAAAGACGGCGTGTGGGTGCTGATCTTTCCCGAAGGTACGCGGGTGCCTTTTGGCACACTGGGCAAGTTCTCCCGGGGCGGTACGGCGCTGGCGGTCAACGCTAACCTGCCGGTCTTGCCGATCGCGCATAACGCCGGAAAATTCTGGCCGAAAACCGGTTGGGCCAAACGCGAAGGCACCATCACCGTCGTAATTGGCGAACCGATGTACGCCGAAGGCGAAGGCCCTCGCGCCATTGCCGCGCTGAATGACCGCGCCCAGGCCTGGAATGAAGCGCAGCAGCGAGCCATGGGCTCTCTACCACCAGAGCCGGTTGTGGTGGATACGCCAGTGGTGTGAGCATCTGTGGATAACCTGTGCACCATTTGTTGGAAAATCAGTGTTTTTCCATCTTAACTTGATGATTTGTTTACATATTTCATAACCCTATAAATTCTCTAAAAACGTGCATAAGTTTTTTCTGCATAAAAAAGCCGGTCCTTGTGACCGGTTTTTTATGCACAGCGAAAAAGTGATTTTTAGCCGTTCTCAATCAAGGGTATATGCAGGGTGAACGTGGTGCCTTTGCCCAACACGCTTTCACACACGATACGACCACCGTGACGTTCCGCGACTGCCTTGACCATGGTCAGCCCCAATCCCAGCCCCTCGCTGCCTTGGGCAGAATCGAAGCGTTTGTATTGGCTGAACAGCTCCGGCAGGTCCTGCGCGGCTATCCCCGGCCCCTGATCGCTGATACGGCATTCCAACCAGCCTTGCGCGCTGCTGTGGCGTAACCTGACGGTGGTACCGGACGCCGAGTACTTGATCGCATTCTCGAGCACGTTGAACAGTGCGCGGGTGAGCAGCGATTGATCGGCTGACACCATCCCTTCGTCGGCCTCATCCAGGTCGTGAACCAAGTGGATACCCTTGAGTTGGGCGATCAACGCCACCTGGTCAAAGGCATCCATTATCAGCATGGCGAACAGGGTCGGCTGAAAGTGATAACCGTCGGCTTCGGCTTTCGCTAACTGAACAAAGGATTCAGTCAGGCTCAAGGCGCGACGCACCTGTTGCTCGATCTGGGCAAATACCCGCGACTCTGCGCCATGCACATCCAGCAATGCGAGGATCGCCGAGTGCGGGGCACGCAGGTCATGGGAGAGAAAGCGCAACATAGTTTCGCGATGCTGTTGCGCCTCGCGCTCTTTACTCAGGTCGGTGAGGCTCAGCAGCCAACCCAGTGCAACATCACCTTCGGCGGGCAGCAAAGGAGCAAGCTCCATGCGCAGGCTGCGCTGACGGATATCACGAAACTCAACGAGCTCCAGCGCCGAAAGGGCTGGACGCACGCCGTTGTGCAGCGGCGGGTACCCCAGGTCCACCAACTGCTCCAGCAGGTTGTGGTTGACCAGATCACTGCCGAACACATCACGGGCAATCCGGTTAGCCAGCAGAATCTTGCCCTGGGTGTCTGTGATCAGCGTTGCCACCGGCAGACATTCCAGCCCATCGGCCATAAAGCGCCGGGTATCCCGTGTGCGGCTTACGGCTTGTTCGAGGGCAAAGATGCGGCCCTGCAAAACGTCGCCCTTGCTGGCGGGTGCGCGACGACGTTCGGGCAAGACTTTGGGTTCGTTATCCAGCCGCGCCAATTCCCAGCCGAAGTAGGCCAGGATCACGCTGAGACGACGCCAGTTCCAGATCAGATAACTGAGCAGCAAGCCAATCAGACAGGCAGCAGGCGACCACCAGTAGTCGAGCCGCAAGAGGGCCCAGGAGCCGAGCAATGCCGTAACCATGCATCCGAGGGTCATCCACAGTGCGTAGCGCGGGCGGAAGAGGAGCAGGCCCAATAGCGAAGCCACAAGCGAGGTGGCGATCAGCGCTGCCAACCATCCGGACAGGTCCACGATGCTACGACCTTGCAACAAACCGTTGAGCACATTGGCCTGTATCTCCAGGCCCGCCGTTGTACCTACCGTGGAGGAGGGCGGAATGACAAAACGTTCGCCCATGCCCGAGGCCGTTGCACCAACCAGAATCAGACGGTCGCGAAAGCGCTCGGGAGGCACTTCGCCTTGGAGTACGCTGACGTATGAAACGCTGGGAAAATGAGTGCCGGACTCAATAAACGGTATGCGGACGGCATGTTCACGATGCCAGTCCTGGGTGGCCGAATCCTGAACCCTTCCCGGCATCTCTGATGCCTCGCCGCTCATCGCATAGGCCAGCCAAACCAGCTGCGGCACCATCGCATCAGGCGGTCCCTCGCGCATGTATACGCTGCGGACCACGCCGTCGCTATCTGCCTCCACATTGATGTGCCCGACGCCTTTGGCGCACTTGAGCAATGGCAACAGGTGCGCACCGGGCAGAGTGGCAGCATCATCACGCGCCAGAGGCAACAATACGTTGCCGGCATTACATACCGCGTCGGCCAGGCGTTTGTCATTGGCAGGGTCGCCAGGCTCACTGAAGATCACGTCGAACAAAATACCGGCAGGTTGCGCGGCGCTAATGCGATCAATCAGGTCAGCGTGCAGGCTACGAGGCCAGGGCCACTGGCCAAGCTTTTTAAGGGTAGGATCATCAATGGTCACCAGCAAGATGCGCGGGTCCACAGGTAGCGGTGTCAGCCGACGCAGGCTGTCGTACAAAGGATTATTCAAGGCCAGGCCGGGACTCACGGAGAGGTAGGCCGTGATAGGCAGCAACAGTAAGCCGATCCATAACCATTCTCGGACCAGGCCATGGAACAGGCGCTGGGCATGGGTGGGTTGACGTTTTTCAGCCTTGCCCCAGAGCATCATGAGTCAGCGTGCCTGTGTTGTTGGCGCGTAATGGACGATGGCATAGACCTGGATTCCCCTTCCTTATGATGCTCGCCGTAAGCCGAAGCACGCCTGAGATACGACGCTGCGCTCAGGCCAGTGAAGCTTACTTTCGACGCGGCGGAAAAGTTTTCCTGATTGATGTTATTCATGGTGGGGATTGCACTGGACGTCCACTGTCAGGCCACAGGAGTTTACGCGCGCGCGTCGGCTGATCCTTTTCCTTACCGTCTCGAGTCGGTATCTTTCCCACATTGGTATCGTGAACGTTTGGTAATCACTTACTGGGCCCAGCGTACCGACAGATCCAAGGGGTCATCGAATCTGAGCACAATTCTTCAGATTCGCCGACCGGCATCTACGCAGTACGAGCCTTCAATATAGACAGGCCAGCGGCTGCCGAACTCTTCAAGACGAAAGGACCCACCCATGCGTGTCGCAATACTGGATGACGAACCCGCAGAGTTGCGCCGGGTTGAACAGACACTGCGACAAATCCCTGGCACCGCCGAACAGCCCTGGACACTGCATTGTTTTGAGCGCGGTGAAGATCTCTTGCGTCAATTACGACGTGAAACCTTTGACCTGTTGATACTCGACTGGCAGTTGCCCGATATCACCGGCATCGCATTGCTGCGCTGGACCCGCGAACACATGGATTCACCACCGGCCGTAATCATGCTGACCAGCCGTGATGCCGAGAGCGACATTGTCACGGCATTGAACAGCGGCGCCGACGACTACGTGAGCAAGCCTTTTCGCCCAAACGAACTGAAGGCTCGGGTCACGGCGGTTCTACGTCGGCATGGCCTGCAAAAATCAGCAATCCATGAAGTACAGAGTTTTAATGACCTGACCTTTGACGATGCCGAATTGACCGTCACTCGCGCTGGAAAACCGATCAATCTGACTGAGCGAGAATACCGCCTGGCCAGCTGCCTGTTCGCCAACTTGGCGCGACCGTTGTCCCGCGAGTATCTGTATGAGCGGTTCTGGCCCCATGAAGAAATGGTGTCATCACGCCCGCTTGATACGCATATCTATCGACTGCGCAACAAATTGGGGCTCACGGCCGATAGGGGTTGGCAGCTGTTGACGATCTATGGGTATGGGTACCGGCTGGAGAGTGTAGCGACGGCATCCAGTGGCTAAAAAGGTAGATGTTCCACGTGGAGCATTTCAATAAAGCGTGATATTCACCCATAAAAAAGGCCAACGCATGCGTTGGCCTTTTTGCTTTTGCGGGCTACACCGGATGTAGGTTCACAGAATAGATGATTCAGGAGCCTCAACAAACGCTGATAGAGGATCAGCTTTTTTGTGATTCCGCCTACCGGGATTTACTTAATAAATGAGAAAAACCTACTCGTTTAACACAATAGTTGGTCCCACGTAGAACAGGGCATAGCAACGCGTGCTGCGAGAGGACTTTCGGCCACCGCCAGGCCAATTCTGTTAAGCAGGGTTGGGCTCAGTCGCTGGATCAACCTCAAGATACATATAGCTACCCTCGCCCCCATCTTTTCCCGCATAGTGAATCACTAAGCGGCTGCCCTGCTCATCGTACGACATGCCATCGACAAAGCATTCACGGGCCATAGCTGGATAAGCCTTTAGCAGAGAGGCAATATGCCGCTTTACCCAAGCGATGAAATCAATATGCAGATCGCGCCAGGCCGAGCCGAATCCTTCATCCTTCTCGGACGGTTTGAATCCCATAACGTTAAGGCAATATCCCATCAACCTAACGCTGTCTAGGTTTGGTGCCTTTACTATTGAATTCAATAACATCGAATGGACCAGCTTTAGGATTTTTCCACCTGCCGCAGTGCGCAGTTCACTTGAGTTTAGGATATCGTCCCAGATCAGCGTGTACTGTATTTTTCTGGATACCCTATGAGGCTTACGGACTGACGAAGCTGCTTCAACCAGAGAGAATATGATGTGCGCAATATCTTCCGAGGCGTGCTCAACGTAAGTCTTACCTTGCTGATCAAGGTCATCCAGCACTGTGACCATGTCTTGAATAAGCGTGCCCAGCATACGTAGTCGTAGGTCGAGGTCATCGTTGAACCTCAAATCTGTTAGCTGAAGATCTTCAGTAAGGTCGGAGTAGATGCCCTCGATTTGTAGATAGGCACAATGTAAAGATTTCGGTTTTGAAGCGGCGCCTCCTCCCACGTGGACAGTGAACGCTTGGAGTACCAGACGAAAATATGCCTTCCACTGATCAATGTCCCAAGGTTTGCGACGCGAATACTCAGGGCTGAGTAATGTATCAATATGCCTGACCAACTGTGGGTTTTGACATATAGCCGTGGACACCGGACGGGTAATGCCTTCTAGTCCCGACTCGTAAAAGTCCTGCTCATGGTACAAAAATGAGTTCCGATTCTCGATAGCTGCAGTCACGAGGTTCTTCGCGATGATCTTGATCTCATCACTGTACTTAAGCTGGTTGCTTACAGCGTTGAACAGATTGATGATCAACCTCGGTGATCCCTCGACCACCGCCCGGCAGAACTTCGGGCTGCCCATGGCCATGAGAAGCCTGAGAGCATGCTCCTGCGTCTTTGTAATCTGGTCTGCAGTGAAATTGCCCGGCGCATAGTTCACGATCCTTGAAACGGACCTCGCCAGTTCGTCGCCAACAATCGCCAGCTCGGTTGGAGAACCGCGCAACAGACGCGCTTCTACGCTGCGAGCAAAATTTTTAGCATTCCAGCAGTTGAATCTGGCAGGCAAGAAAAAAGCTAACCAAAGCCAAGTGGCCAATACCAGAAAAAAACCACCACCCAGCAATAATTGCCACGATTCGGGTGTCAGCCAATCTCCAAGCGGTACACGCGATTGGCTCGCACGCCAATGGTCA
This sequence comes from Pseudomonas sp. EYE_354, assembly GCF_023148575.1. NCBI lineage: Bacteria > Pseudomonadati > Pseudomonadota > Gammaproteobacteria > Pseudomonadales > Pseudomonadaceae > Pseudomonas > Pseudomonas sp. EYE_354. Next base: position 10,178 of record NZ_JAHXNQ010000017.1, on the reverse strand, counting down.
GTCAGCAACGCAAGCAACCCCACTGTGATAGTGATCGCTACAGAAGCCCTTCTTACAGGGAGGAATGCAGTGTCAATACGAAATTTGTACCGCAGATCTGCGACGGTCCAAACGACCAGTGTCAAGGCAAGGCCACTGATAAGCTCGGCGAATCCAAAGTACTTTGGGGCAGTTTTATCGAGTGCAAAACAGTCGAAAGCGAGGAAGGCCAGCCAAGGGAGGTTGAACGGATAACATTGTTCAATAGGCATCTTTAAATCCTTTTAGGAAGCAAACTTGGCTTTTTCAAATTTAAAAGTATCCCCCAATCTGGACTATAGCTATCCGAGAAATTGGGGTTTTCGATACAAGGAAACAGGATAGTATATCGATACTATTTTTCATCAAAAACTGGAAGATGATTTTTATGGAACTGTTCAATTCCATAACGTCTTAGTCTTTCCAGCCATTCTTCTGCCACCGTTCTAGCCGTACCCAGCGATATAGCGGCCTCGCGCAACAGAGTAAATTCAGTTCTTAAAGTGGTTGGCGTAATTCCGGGATCATCAGTGTTGACCAATACCCGAACAGGCCCACGCCGCAAACCATAGCGGTTGTATTTCCCGCCATTTGAAAGCAATGATTCATCTGGCGGACTCCATCGAAAAATCGGGTGCTCGCTATGATTTTCCAATCGAGCAATGTAAACATTCGACGTGGGATTAGTTTCAATTATCAACCCCATATCGTCATAATGATCCATTAAGTAATCCTGCAGGGCATGCATGAATTCCAACTCCTGGGTAGTATCTACATCGTTGATAACTCCAAGTACCGACTCACAATGCTGTTCGTATAGGGCTTGTCCATCCCACTCACTGCCCATTCTTACAACGACCAATGGTAACTTGCTCATCGCCGCCATATGCTGATGACGGTAACGGTAAATACGTGCGGCTATATCTGACAGGTTGTTAATCACTGCAGCGTCTGGCACAGCACACCGCTCCCGCTCGGTTCTTGGCTGATCATCGTACAGTTTTTGCCATAGATGATGACAGTTACGGCGCAAGCACCACGCACGATAAAGTACCGAAGGAGGCATAGCCACAAATGCCGACCCAGATATACCATCACCTTCTTGATGATCTACGTCCAACTCAGGTGGCTCAAGCCAAGGGACGAAGGGGAGGATGCGCGCAATACGACGCTCGATGATAGGCAGCACTTGCTGCGCCAGAGGCAAACGACTGCTTAATGTTGTGGCGTAATGCCAAAGCCAAACTAGATTGTCCAGGTGTTCGTCCAGGGGGACCATCATCTCGCCCTGCCGAGCCACCCATTGCGCAGGGTCAATACCCAGCGCCAACGCGTGTCCCAGGCGATCGCCATCGCGCATTTCACAGAATCGCACCGTTTCGTCAATATGGCGCATTCCCGACAAGGGGTGGGAATAGTCCTCGCCCGCGTGAATACTCAGATGAAAACCGCTGCTGGCATCCTCACCGTCAGGACGCGACACAAGGCCCCGCCGCAACCAACGCAAGATAGGCGCAAACAACTCGATACGCAGATCATTTTCATCACCAGCAACGTCCAGTCCGCGAAACCAGCGTGCAGGATGGAACTGAAAATGCTGATTTAGCTGACCGCCCAGAAATTTTGGCAATGTCCAGCCGGCTTGCCTCGACAAACCCGTCAACAAATCGTCGGCACTTTTCCAGAGTCCTTCTAATTCTCGACCAGGAGCTCGCTTTTGCCTTTGAGTGCGAGAAAAATGGCCGCAAAAATGCCAACGCTCCATTGATCTCAAATAATGCCCGGCACTACCTTCTAGGCTGATTTCATGCTCGCCGAATATATAAGGCGGAATGATCGCGTGAAGTCTGTTGTTATTCGCAACAGCATCGGCCAGTTTGCTCGCAAAATTGGAAGAAAAGGTTCCGATCATGGCTTTTACCTCCGCCACATCTTCACGCCCTACTAGCAGCCGGCGCACATTTTCTTGCAAAAGAGACGCTCCATTACGCCTCAACGGCCCCTGAAAGTAGCGCTCAACAAAACGGGTCAACCCTTGACCATCCATGATAAGCCGCCGCCGCAACTCATTAAACATTTGCAGCCAGCAAAGAATCGCGACACGCCACGAAGGCAAAAGCGTCGGCTCGCGATAGAGGCAGCAAAGGTACAGGAGCAGCCAGAGCCAGCGATTAACACATCCGCGCATCATCGCTTGGGCGAACTGACCACATACCCACGGAGCAGAACCTACCTTCGCCGTAGCGTGGCTAGCTGCAAGCAATTCCCAATCCGGCAGCCTTTCTTTGACAACCATTGGGTTATTCAACTGCAGGCTAATATCCTGCTCCCTTCCGGAATGTTCGAGCAGTTGGATCAGCAACTGGCGCATGCGCTTTAGCTGCGGATTCAAGTACTGCTTTTCGTTCTTTAACCAGACTCCATCCTTATCGCTGCTCCTCAATCCGTCAGAATCGCCTGCTCTCAACAAATAATCGCCAAGAACGGCACTGTCCGTCGCAACGCCCCCAAGGTGAACGTGTCCTTCAGCATGCGGCAAAAATGGGTTAGGTAATGGCGCAAAGAAAGGAGTTTGCGCTGAGACGACACGGCAAACATCTCCCGCTGTCGGCTGAGGGTTTTCATTAAGCCAACCACTAAGATGCCAACCAACCAGCAGTGTAGGATCCAGTTCTGCCGCAAGCCGCGCATACGCTTGCACCTGGGTTTCGCGATAGCAAATCATGTCCCCATTACGCATCAGCTGCTGATTGAACAACTCATCCAGCCACGGCAACTTTGGCTCAATGAACAGTCGCGCATCACACGCCCGTTCCACTAGATGGCGAAGATCGTTCAAGCGAAAACGGCGCGGATAGTGCTCATCCAGCGTATCGACCAGCTGCTGATAGCAGTCTCCCTGTAGGACTTGCCACCTGTCTTGTCCCATACCCTGCTGCGGGCTGACCAGCTCAGTCCACAACCGCTCTGCAAACCGGCGGCTTCCGTAGAAACCGCCGGTTGCATGTTCAGTGAGAGAACGGTTCAGCATCAGTTTTGACTAGCCAGGAGTGTCTGATTCGCGTCTGCCAGTAACTTCAACTCACTGCTATCAGGGTATAACACTGTCATTTCAGTAATGATTCTTTGGCGCTCGACCTCTGCGATTTTACGTAACTTAATCTCAAGAAATTTCGATGTTAGCCGAGATGGCGGAGTAGCGTTTAGCTTGCTAAATAACCATTCTCTCGCACTTACATTTTTTGCTTCTTTGACCCAAGAAATGGCCAGTATCTCATCTAACCAACTTCTGATTGGATGATCTGCAAGAAAGAAACTAGCGGTGCGGGTGCTTGCACCAAATTGACGTTTGGAAAGAGAGTCGGGATTATCTTGGCCTTTCTGCCCTGTCGTCGGAGCAAATGGCAAGATGTTCATCTTGAAATGGGGGTTCTGCTCAAAGTTGTGTGACGAATTCAAATTGACAGTAGCCACCACGTCCGGGAGACCGAACAACCTGCCCTTTTCAAAGCTTCCAAAGGCAGACCAAGTTGCGTGGAACACCATACCCACTTTATCCAATGCTTTGCCGACATCCTTCATGCCTTTAGGCACATTTCTAAATTCGGCTACCTGGCTATATACCTTGTTGAACACCTTGTAGATAAGCCATGGTGAGAACCTTACTTGGTCCAATTTATGATGTTCACGCCAAACCTCTATGTCTTTCTGCAATAGTTCAAGCTGTCGATTCAGCCTTTCCAGTACATCATCCTCGCTAATTTCTACAGGCTCATCGTCCTCATCAGGCCCAAGATTCAAAGTTTTAGTAGGCGCCAAAGCACTGGTGGAGTGAAACGGCGCATCCTGTACGATGCCTTGCAGGGTTTGTAGGCTGACCGGGCCAACAAGACTGGCAATAATCAGCTCGAAAATACGGCCAATATTCAGCATCATGCTGCGGTTAGCATTTGTGTAATAGTTATGATGGGTGAGCAGTGAAAGTAAGAAAACGGCTTTGTCTCCAATCTTTTCAGCCGCCCCAGACCTGGAAATCACCTCCCAGTATTTCCAATCCTTTGCCGAATTTACTCCCACCTCTGCCACTGGGTAGGGCAACAAGGTTTGCTGAGCATCTAATCTCGCCAACCAGCCATACGGTAACTTTTCTTTTAAATGTACCTGCCATTCGGAAAAGTCATTTTCCTTGATAAACTGATTCAGCCCTGCCGCCTCGTGATGTAGAGGCTGGAACAGCGGAGTGTCAAAAATACTACCGTTGCGTTCCTCTTCACTGATTTCTGCCAGGTGCTGCCAGTATTTATAAGCCTGTAGTACCAGATAAACTGCCCCGGCCTTTGGTTCGTACTGAAAGTAATCACTAAGAGTGCTTTCCCAGCTAGATATCGTCGTCTGATCCAACCCGCCGAAAATGCCATCTAGCGGTTCGTGAGGCGGCTCTGAAAATAACCTGTACGCGGGGCCGAACTCCCGTTTCGTTTCTTTATTTAAACGCTGGTGTTCGGCATGAAACAAGTTCATTACATCAAGACGGATTGTGGGCATTTGCCAGGCACGCTTGACTTGCAATGGGTTCTCAGCCAAACGCACCGCTTGTGGCAAGCCTTGGATTAGCTCCGAACAACTGTTGATGAACTGTGTCAGAGCACGCAATGAAGGAATAGGCAGCGTCAGATCACTGCCTTCGCGACCATTGACCGGACCGGCTAAGAAAATCTCCAACCAAGCATGAAAATTGGGAAGCGAAATGACGCTTGGCAGACCCAACGTAATGTCCTGATCACCCAAGTATTCACTAACCGGAGGCATGAACAGTCGACTTGGCAAAGGCAGCACTTTGCGCTGATACTCATTAGCTAGCTCAACAGCAGTGGTATATGCCTGCTCCGGTTTGTAGTTTGAATCCTTGGTCAAGCGACCATGAAAATCTCGCCATGTCACTTCACGGTACAGCTCGCGATCCCCACTGACGATCGGCAGCACATAAGGCGTGGTCAGATAACGTCGTACAATTTCCAAATTCTCGAATGCACGATTGAGTGAGGTGTCTACGTCATCAATCGGCAGCACCAACAATTTTTTACCCAATAACTGCAGTACGGCCTTGAAAAACTCCTGCACGCGATCAGCCAAATGCTTATTGCCGAAAAGCGCACGAAGCTTATCCATACCGCGTTCGTCGTGTTGTACCTCTACGCATTCCAGAGCATGGGCGAGTTTATCCAATGCATGGTTTAACTGCTTGTAACTTTCGGGATTGGTGCGTTGTGAGTTTTTGACATCTTCGTCAGACAGTACCGCCGCCACTATTATGTGCAAGAAAAGGGATTCATTCTCCTCCAGCAGGGTAGGGTCGACCGGCTCAAGAATATGGATATCCTTTAAGATGTCTCCATGTGTACTTTTCAGGTACGTGCGTAAATTCACCAATACTGACGTTTTTCCGGTGCCACGCTCACCGTCAATGGATACCGCATTGTGGCTCCGAATTTCGTTGAGTTTAGTGCTATCCCCTTTAGCATTGACCGTATGAAGAGCTTTAGTGATGAACTCAGCTAATTTGTGGTACACCGCCAATGGCAGCAGAGTTTTTTCATCATCTAGATTGGCAGTTTCTGGTGCATGGAGCGGAATGTAGCGGCTTGTAGTATTAGATATTGACATTCCATGCCTCATTTTTCCTTGGGTAAGATTAGCCCCTGCTAGAGCAGGCCACTCAAGAACTGTATCACAGTGCCATCAGTTGGCGTCGCCGCCGAATTGACCCCTTAATGAGACGTCACTGACCCAGTCTGCCCCTAGCGAACCATTGCCATTATTGGAATTGTGCATATTTGGAGTTGGGTCAGTCTTGCGTCAGCAGGTGGGTCAATTCGGCATCAGCGTCAACAGACAGCCTCTCCGACAGGATTCAGGAGAGAAGGACAGTGGTGGGGCTTATTAATCGCCCCGAGTTACTTTCGTAACGACCTCCGCCCCAACAGCAGGCGCATCACGCCAGAACGCGATTTCAGGTGATTCAGGTAAGCCGAAATCATACTTCTGTAGTAGATCAACCAATTTGTATCGTTTGTGATCAACCGAAGATCGAGCGGAGGTTATCTGCTTTGGGTGCTGATCATGCTTTTGATGGTGCCGAACCATTGGACTACCTCCAATTGCTGAGTAGTAAGCGTATCACCAAAGGAGGCAGCTACCTGCGCCACCCATCCCATACAATCCACAATGAGATTGCATGGTTTCTAGAATCCCGGGGGCGATTCACCCTGCCGTAGTACGGAAGCCTCATTATAGTGCTCGGCTCGGCTTAGCTGAAGCAAACCCGATAGTGGTGCAGGGGGGCGGCTGATTAACGCTTGGCTAGGAAAGCCGGGCGCGTGGTGGGATGGTCATCGACCTTTGAAGCGGGTTGAACATGGATTGCGAATATGGACAGAGAAGCGATTAGGCACGCCAGGACTCTAAAACGCACGCTACAAGCTGCAATCGACTCGGGAGAAATCACCAGCAAAGAACATTTACTCAGTCGAGCTGCCGGGCACGGATTGATCGTCACAAGGAACGGGAAGGATTACGCTGGATTTAGCTGCGAAAGCGGAAATCGGTTACGGGTCCACTTCAATTTTGGAGATCATCCCCCTCGTAAGCCCAAAGAGCTGAAACCACGAAAACCTTCGCTTGGAGGCACTTGGATTTACGCACTCACAGCTCACAGTAACGACGGCAGCCGAAAGGCCTGCTATGTCGGACAGTCGGTGAGTCCGCGGAAACGCTTCAAAGACCATTTTGCATGTCGTCGTGCTGGCTACTCCTCATCGGCGCTGACTGAGTGGGCTGCAGCAGAGAACACCGAGATCCGAGCGACAGTACTGAGCTGGGTTGTCGGAGACCAAAGGATCAGGACTAGGTTTGAGGGCTACTGGATTCGCTTGGCCATCATGGCAGGCTTCGAAACTCCAGATGTTCATCGTTGGGGTAATCTTCCTTCGACGGAGAATCCTGTCGGCCAACCAGACACTTGGCCCACACATCAAATAGTTGCTGCGTCCATTCCCTTGGCGCTGGCCGCGAAAGAAAACTTCTCGATCCGCCCACTTTTTTCTAACAGAGAAGCACCTCCTGCAGAGACTGCTCGCCAGCTGGATCTAAACCTCGAGTGCGACTGAAGGTACTGCGTAGCCCAGCCGGGATAGGATTCCATCGCAAATCAAGGATGGAGATCTTCATTTACCTCGCTGAACTCACCATAAAAAACTTCTGCAAGTAGCGTTACACAACATTGAAACTGCAGCCCGGGTTGGACGCTCTAGTTGGACCCAATAACGTGGGAAATAGCGCCGTGATCAACGCGTTGCGGACGCCTCTCGCCGGTCATGAAGAGCCGTACCCACGTCTCGATATCACCGATCGTCACCGGACCTTAGAGGGCGAACTGGGAGGCAACATCAGTTGCCACTGGATAGTAGAAACTGATCAAGTTCGTCTTCTAGGCCCTGCATCAATCTGATTGCTCTGGTTTGATATCCTCCTATGTCGCGACTCTTTAGTCCGCCCGGAGTTGGGCAGGACGGGGCTGATTCGGGGGCAAGGCATCACCCGCTCGTACCCGCGCTTCAGCCAGCCCCCAAGACTCGTCACCATCTCGTCACAACACATCGCTAATCTGAATTGAATGGGCCAGCCTTCTCTGGCCTAGAGGAGGCCTACTTGTCCTCTCCGTCCATGCGAACAGATTCAACTGACTGCTCTGACAGCTTGGTGCCAGCTGCGGAGTACGTTCGCATGTCTACTGATCACCAACGCTACTCCACGGAAAACCAATCAGCAGCCATCCATGCTTACGCCATGAGCCACGGCATGAAAATCGTCAAAACTTACAAAGACGATGGGAAAAGTGGCCTAGATATCGGCGGCCGTGATGCTCTGCGTAGATTGCTTGACGACGTCCAGGCCGGACATACCCAGTATCAGGTGATTCTTGTATATGACGTCAGCCGTTGGGGACGCTTTCAGAACACGGACGAAAGTGCCCACTATGAATACCTTTGCACCAGCTCCGGTATCAACGTGGTGTATTGCGCAGAGCCTTTTGAAAACGACGGCTCGCCTCTAGCAACCATTTACAAAGGCATCAAACGATCCATGGCTGGGGAGTACAGCCGAGAGCTTTCCCAAAAAGTCTTCGCTGGTCAGTGCCGCCTCGTTGAAAAAGGTTTTCATCAAGGCGGCCCGGCAGGATATGGATTGCGCCGCGCTTTGATCGATGAGAAAAGCGAATTCAAGGCAGAACTGTCGCGGGGCCAACAGAAAAGTCTCCAGACCGACAGGGTTATCTTAATTCCGGGACCCAAAACCGAAATCGAGGTGGTTCAACACATCTATCACCAGTTCATCCACAACGGAATGAGTGAGCACGAAATTGCCGATGCACTAAACGCCGAAGGGCTGATTACCGATTTCGACCGCCCCTGGAGTAGAGGTAGCGTGCACCAAGTGCTGACCAACGAGAAATACATAGGTAACAACGTCTACAACAAAACGTCCTCCAAGCTACGTAAACGTATCAGCCGCAATCCACCCGAAAAGTGGGTTCGATGCGATGGGGCATTCCAGGGAATTGTCTCACTGGAGGTGTTTGCCGCAGTTCGCGAAATCATTTTGCAACGCTCACGCCGCTTGGACGATGCACAACTGCTAGAACTGCTTCGCAACCTGTTACGGCGGGCGGGCTCTTTGTCCGGGATGCTCATCGATGACCAAGACCACATGCCCTCCAGCACGACCTATATAAATCGCTTCGGCGGCCTCTTACGTGCCTACACGCTTATCGGCTACACACCAGACCGAGACTATCGGTATTTGGAGGTCAATCGCTCCCTGCGGCAGCTGCATCCGCAGGTTCTTGAAGATGTTGTAAAACACTTCAAGCATGTGGGTGCCGGAGTCGAGCTCAATATTCAGAGTGACCTACTGACAATTAACGATGAATGGACAGCATCAGTGGTCATCGCGCGCTGCCAATCCACACTGGCAGGTACTCTTCGCTGGAAGCTCCGGTTTGAAAACAGCCTGACACCCGACATCACCATCGCGGTACGCATGGAGCACGAAAATCTACAAGTGCGGGACTATTACCTCATCCCCAGTATGGATATGGGGGCGTGGCCGCGAAAAATGTCCGAAGAAAACAGCCCCTTAATAGACAGTTACCGTTTTGCAACGCTGGACGTACTTGATGGACTTGCTGCGCGTTGCTCGCTGAAGGAGGCACGTCAATGACTGTCCCATCTACCTCGCGTGATCGCGTCGCACTAATTCCAATATCACATATCCACATCCTCAATCCTCGCACGAGGAACAAGAAGGTTCACCGCGAGCTCATAGAAAACATAAAAACGGTAGGACTCAAGCGTCCCATTACCGTAAGTCTCAGAGCCACGCCTCAGGGGCAGATCAGCTACGACCTTGTGTGTGGACAAGGCCGTCTCGAAGCATTTCTTGCGCTAGAAGCCACAGAAATTCCAGCGTTTGTGATTGATGCCGTGGAAGAAGACTGCTTGGTCATGAGCTTGGTAGAGAACGTAGCTCGAAGGCAACACAGGCCGATAGACCTTATGAACGAGGTCGGGCGCCTGAAAGAACGGGGTAAAACCGATGAGGCGATCGCAGTAGTGATTGGCAGCACAGCCTCTTGGGTCAGCATGATTGTTGGTCTACTTGAACGCGGTGAAGAAAAACTCCTGTCAGCAGTCGAGACAGGGTTGATACCTCTAAGCATGGCAGCCGATATCGCCCGTAGCAGTGAAAGCGACATTCAAAACCTCCTTACTGACGCCTACGAACGTGGAATAAAAGGAAAGAAGATTACCAAGCTGCGTCACCTTCTAGAGCTACGTGCCAAGAAAGACAAACTGGTACGGGGAAGCCCGCTGGGTCGTGATAGCCAGAATAAGAAGAAAAGGCTGACGCCCGCAGACTTGAGAAAACTATTCGAACGAGAAGCCGAGCGGCAGCGCCTGATGGTGAAGAAGGCTGTAGTGGTCAACTAATCCCGGACACGACGTTAAGTTTTTTTTCGGCCTGAGCCGGTGGCAGCCCACCATTAAATTGGTGCGGTCGAATCCAGTTGTATCGGTGCATCAAAAAATGGCTGATATCCC
>NZ_JAHXNQ010000016.1:0-147964 GCF_023148575.1 Pseudomonas sp. EYE_354 | reverse complement strand
GACTGTCTACGTCGGTCGCGGACAGTTTGACCGCGATGCCTACGCTTGGGTCTTCAGCACCGGTCGCAGCAGTGGCATCAGCCACCGGCGCGTCGTTGACCGCAGTCACGGTGATGGTGCCGTTGGCTGGCGCCGAAGTCAGCGGGCCGCCGTCGGTGGCGGTGTAGGTGAAGTCCGCGGTGCCGTGGAAGTTTTCGTTCGGTTTGAAGTAAACCGTGGCTTCGCCGTTGACCGCGTCAATGGAACCGGTCACCGGTTTGGTCATCGCCGCGTCGGTGTAGAAGGTGCCGTTGGTTGGCGTGCCGACGGTGAACGATTTCACGTCCGTCGGACTGTCCACGTCGGTGGCGGACAGTTTGACCGCGATGCCTACGCTTGGGTCTTCAGCACCGGTCGCAGCAGTTTCCGCAGCCACCGGCGCGTCGTTGACCGCAGTCACGGTGATGGTGCCGTTGGCTGGAGCCGAGGTCAGCGGGCTGCTGCCGTCAGCGTTACCGCCGTCGGTCGCGGTGTAAGTGAAGTTCGCCGTGCCGTTGAAGTCCGCGTTTGGCTTGAAGTAAACCGTGGCTTCGCCGTTGACCGCATCAATGGAACCGGTCACCGGTTTGGTCATCGCCGCGTCGGTGTAGAAGGTGCCATTGGTTGGCGTGCCGACGGTGAACGATTTCACGTCCGTCGGGCTGTCTACGTCGGTCGCGGACAGTTTGACCGCGATGCCTACGCTTGGGTCTTCAGCACCGGTCGCAGCAGTTTCCGCAGCCACCGGCGCGTCGTTGACCGCAGTCACGGTGATGGTGCCGTTGGCTGGCGCCGAGGTCAGCGGGCCGCCGTCGGTGGCGGTGTAGGTGAAGTCCGCGGTGCCGTGGAAGTTTTCGTTCGGTTTGAAGTAAACGGTCGCTTCGCCGTTGACCGCGTCAATGGAACCGGTCACCGGTTTGGTCATCGCCGCATCGGTGTAGAAGGTGCCATTGGTTGGCGTGCCGACGGTGAACGATTTCACGTCCGTCGGGCTGTCTACGTCGGTGGCGGACAGTTTGACCGCGATGCCTACGCTTGGGTCTTCAGCACCGGTCGCAGTAGTGGCTTCAGCCACCGGCGCATCGTTGACCGGCGTCACCGTCACGTCCAGCGTGCTGCTCGAACCGGTATTGGTGGTGTAGCCGATCTGCGGCGCTTCACCGTTGAAATCCTTGGCCGGGTTAAACACATACGCGCCATCCGCACCGATGGTGATGGAGCCGACACCTTCGATAACGGCGACTTTGCCCGCGGCATACGTGTTGCCGTCGACGGTAAACGTCGCGACGGTCAGCACGTTGTCGATGTCGCTGTCATTGCTCAGCACGTTGCCAGTGGCGGCCTGATCCTCGACAACGGTGTTGGTGTCCGCGACCAGCACGCTCGGATCGTCGACAGCGACCACTGTGGTCGTGGCGGCTTCCGGGTTGATCGCCAGGTTTTCGTAGTTACCGCCGCTCGCACCGGTGATGGTGGCGCTGACGGTCAGGTCTTTGCCGTCGGCCAGGTTTGCCGGCGTATCGACGCTGACGGTGCCCGTGGTTTTACCGGCTTCGATGGTGATAGTGGTGTTGTTGGACAGCGTGATCGTGACGTCGGTCTGCGCGGCGTTGTTCACGGTCGCGGTGTAGACGATCTTGCCACCCTCATCCACCGATGCAGTCGCAGTCAGTGTGACGGTGGTGGTGTCGATGGTGTCGTTGACCTGCGTCACCGCCGGCGTCGGGTCGGTGGTGATGATCAGGTTGCCGCCGCCGGAGGTGCCGGCAATGGTGGCGGAAATCGAAGAGGCGTCCAGGTAAGGCGTGTCGTTACCAGCAAACGTGACGTTCAGTGCACCCGAGGTCTGGCCGGCAGCGATCACGACAGAGAGGCCGTTGGACAAGGTCACGGTGAGGTCGCTGGTCGGCGCCTGGGTGATAAACACCGTATAGACAACAACACCACCGGCTTCGGTGATGGTTGGCGTGGCAGTCAGGGTGATCGTGACGTTGCGCGGGTCGACGCCATTATTGTTGGCGCCGGTGAAGGTACTGTTCACTGCATCACCGGCATTCAAGCCGGTCGTCGGGTAGCCAATGGTGGGGTCAACCGCGCCTGCGGTGGCCTCCAGCACGACAAAGCTGTGGCCGCCACCGACGGCACCGTCGGAACCAGCAGCCGTTGGGCCGGCCGCGGTGGCTTCGAGGTCTTGGGTCGGATCGGCACCGGCAGCGATGGCTTGCTGCAGTTCGGCGACGGACGGTGCGGCTTGAGCAGTGGCGGCGCTCAGGTCGGTGACCGAGTCAGGCGCGTTTGCGCTCCACTGACTGTCGCGCCCCAAATCGATGGTACGACCGTCGGCCAACTCCAGAGAGACGGCGCCCGATGCGCCGGTATCAACCTGTTCCCCGGCGAATAGACGATCCCCTTCTACGAGCAGGCGACGAATCCCTTCCGGGGAAACTGCGAACACTTGACCGACAATGCTTTTGACGACCGCAACGCTGCTCATAAAAGACTCTCCGTGTATTACCGTTCGGGGGTATCCATCAAGGAGACCGGCCCGCTATCTGGTGCCGATTCAATAGCTGGAGTACTTAACTGCTGTGAAAATATTTTGGCGTCAATATTTTGTTGTTCTTTCGGGATAATTACTTTTCCGTCAAGGTATTGACCTATTGGACGCCATCCTAAACAATCCGCCCAGTAATGTCACATTGATATTTAAGCGGCCTCGCGACTTTCTGTTTGCGCCCTTCGGCGCCCTAGAAAAACGGGCATTTCGAGTTGCCACTACAATGCAATATTCCAAATGTGTTGCGTTTTTTTAAGGCAACCAATCCCCGGGGAAACATCAGAATGCGTTTGCACCTTCTTAAAGCTGTGCCGTTTGCTCTAGCCGCCAGTTTCGTCCAGGCTCAGACCCTGCCCGAAGCGATGCAAGACGCAGTGGAAAATCATCCGGAGATCCAGGCCGCTATCAATGCGCGCATTGCCGCTGACTATCAGGTTCGCGAAGCCCAGGGCGGCTACCTGCCAAAAATCGACTTGTTGGGCGGTTATGGCCGTGAAAGCTCCGACAACACCTCGACCCGCGCCGCCAGCAACAGCCATGACTGGAAGACCTTGAACCGCGGCGAGTCGAGCATCCGCCTTCAGCAAAATTTGTTCCAAGGCTTTGGCACCGTCAATGAAGTCGGCCGCCAACAAGCCACCGCCAATTCCCGTGGCTACGCGCTGCTCAATACCTCCGAGCGCACCGCACTGACGGTCGCCCAGGTTTATCTGGATGTCTTGACCCGTCGCGAGATGGTGCAACTGGCAGAAGACAACCTGAAAAGTCACGAACGCATTTTTGACCAGATCAAACTGCGCACCAGCCGTGGCGTCGGCCGAATGGCGGACATGGACCAGGCCGAAGCGCGACTGGCCCAGGCGCAAAACAACCTGATCACCGAGCAGACCAACCTGGCGGACGCGAACACCAACTTCCTGAGTGTTGTCGGCAAAGAACCCGATCAGCTTGAGAAGCCGCTGGGCATCGTGACCGCGCTGCCCGCCAGCCTGGATGAAGCACGTCGTCAGATGATTGCGGACAGCCCGGTACTGCGCTCTGCCGAGTCGGACATCGCTGCTGCCGAAAAGCAGTACGAAGCCGCCAAGTCGACCTTCTACCCGCGCTTTGACGCCGTGCTGCAACGCTCGGCGAACAACAACATCGGCGGCGAAGAAGGCCATGACAATGGTTATTCCGCCATGCTCAACATGCAGTTCAACCTGTACAACGGCGGCAGCGACAAAGCCAGCCTGCAGTCCAAGGCCTCCCAGGCCACCCAGGCACTGGATATCCGCAACAACGCCCTGCGCCAGTTGAACGAAGAGCTGGGCCTGGCGTGGAACGCCTACAACAACGCCAGCCTGCAGGTGCCGATTGCACAGCAGTACGTGGACCGCAGCACCAAAGTGCGTACCTCGTACCAGCAGCAGTTCAGCCTGGGCGAACGTACCCTGCTTGACCTGCTCGACAGCGAGAACGAACTGTTCACCGCTCAGCAGCGTCTGGCACAGATCAAAAACCTGTACATCTATACGCAGTACCGCATCAAGGCCGACATGGGCCAACTGCTGAGAAGTCAGGGCGTTGTGGCGCCGATGGCATCAGTTGTGCAGAACGATGTTAAACCGTCGGTAAACCTGCCAGGGATGAACTGATTCTTGACGGCGTTGGACCACTCAACTGCTTAAGAGAGAGTCAGCTTGGATTCTGAAATAGGTTTGGCGCAACTCAACCACGACCCACGCGCTCAGCATGACGACCCGTTGCTGGACGGGTTGTTGGCTCTCTGTTCCCTGCATTACAAACCCGCGAGCCGGGCGATGCTCACCACGGGCCTGCCCCTGGCTGGGCAGCGCCTGAGCGCCGATCTGCTGCCCCGTGCAGCGGCCCGCGCGGGTTTGCAGGGGCGTTTGCTGCAGCGCAAGCTGGAGCAGATCCCAACCATTGCCCTGCCGGCGTTACTGCTATTAAAGGAAGGCCGCTGTGCGGTGCTGTTGGGCTGGGAGGGTGATACCGCCCGTCTGCTGCTCAGCGAGAGCGACGGCGGCGAAGTTCAGGTCACCCGCGAACTACTGAGTCAAGATTACAGCGGCCGGGTTTTCTTCGCCCAACCGCAACATAAATTTGACGTCACCAGCGGCACGCTGATCCCGCGCGCGCGCTCGTGGTTCAAAGACACCCTCAAGCGTTCGCGCTGGCTGTACGCCGACGCCATTGCCGCCAGCCTGGTGATCAACCTGATCGCGCTGGCCGCACCGCTGTTTGTCATGAACGTGTACGACCGCGTGGTCCCGAACCAGGCCACCGCCACCCTGTGGGTGCTGGCCATCGGCATTTGCGGCGCCTACCTGTTCGACCTGTTGCTCAAGAGCATGCGCAGTCTGTGCCTGGACCTTGCGGGCAAAAAAACCGACCTGATCATTTCCGCGACGCTCTTCGAGCGCATCGTGGGCATGGCCATGAAAATGCGCCCGGCGCGCGTCGGCAGCTATGCCTCCAACATCCACGAGTTTCAGGGGATGCGCGACTTCCTCACGTCCCTGACCCTCACCAGCCTGATCGATTTGCCCTTCACCCTGATCATCCTCGGCGTGATCGCGTTGCTGGGGGGCCACTTGGTGTGGATTCCCATCGTTGCGTTCCCGCTGGCCCTGGGCATCGGCCATTTCCTGCAAAAACCGCTGACCGCGACACTTGAGCGCACCATGGCCCTGAGCGCCGAGCGGCAATCGAGCCTGATCGAAACCCTCGCCGGGCTGGATGCGGTGAAGGTCAACAACGCCGAGAGCGAACGCCAATACCAGTGGGAACAAACCATTGGCACCCTCAGCCGCCTGGAACTGCGAGTCAAAGTGCTGTCCGGCCTGGCGATGAATATCACGTTGCTGATCCAGCAACTGGCCGGCGTGGCGATGATCATCTTTGGCGTGTACCAGATCATCGACGGCACCCTGAGCATGGGCGGCCTCGTGGCGTGCTACATGCTCAGCGGCCGCGCACTCGGCCCATTGGCCCAGTTGTCGGGCCTGCTGACCCGTTACCAGCAAGCCAAGGTGACGATGGTCTCGGTGGACCAGATGATGGAGCTGCCGCAAGAGCGCAACTTCGACGAGCGCCCGCTCAGCCGTAAAACGCTGCAAGGCGCGATGGCTTTCCGCGAGGTCGACTTCACCTACCCGAACCAGCAAAACCTGGCACTGCGCGGCATTAACCTGACTGTTCGCCCCGGCGAGAAAATCGGCATCATCGGCCGCAGCGGCTCGGGCAAAAGCTCGCTGGCCAAACTGCTGGTGGGCCTGTATCAGCCGGACTCCGGCTCGTTGCTGGTGGACGGTGTAGACATCCGCCAGATCGACGTCAGCGAATTGCGCCATAACATCGGCTACGTGGCCCAGGATATACAACTGCTGGCCGGCACCTTGCGCGACAACCTCGTGTCGGGTGCGCGCTACGTGGATGACGAAATGGTGCTGCAAGCGGCAGAACTCGCCGGCGTGCACGAATTCGCCAGGCTGCACCCCCAAGGCTACGAACTGCAAGTGGGCGAGCGCGGGCAAAACCTTTCCGGCGGCCAACGCCAGAACGTCGCCCTCGCCCGTGCGCTGCTGCTGAACCCACCCATTCTGCTGCTGGATGAACCCACCAGCGCCATGGACAACACCGGTGAAGAGCGCCTGAAACAGCGCTTGCAGGCGGTGATCGAAAACAAGACGGTGATTCTTGTCACCCACCGTGCTTCGCTGCTGAGCCTGGTAGACCGCCTGCTGGTGATCGACCGTGGCCAGATCCTCGCAGACGGTCCAAAAGCGGCCGTGATGGAAGCGCTGAAAAAGGGGCAGATCAGTGTTGCTTAAGTCCGGCCCAGGCCGTTGGAAAGACGTCATCTTCCGCTACTTCAAAGGCAGTGCCTCGCTCGACGGCCAGCCTATGCCCGAAGTCGAAAAGGCCCTGATCGACGACGCACCGCGCATCGTGCGCCTGACCATCTGGGGCGTGATCGGCTTCTTTGTGTTCCTGGTGCTGTGGGCACATTTCGCGATCATCGACGAAGTCACCAAGGGCGAAGGCAAGGCCATTCCATCGTCACGCATCCAGAAAATCCAGAACCTGGAAGGCGGCATCGTCGCTCAGATCTATGTGCACGAAGGGCAGATCGTCGAAGCCGGTGCGCCGCTGGTGCGCCTGGACGACACGCGATTCGCCTCCAACGTCGGCGAAACCGAAGCCGACCGCGTGGCCATGGAACTGCGCGTGGAGCGCCTCAGTGCAGAAGTCGATAACCGCCCGCTGAACATCACCGAAGCCGCGCGCAAAGCCGTGCCCAACCAGGCTTCGAACGAAGAATCGCTGTACCTGAGCCGCCGCCAGCAACTGGCAGACGAAATTGGCGGGCTGCAACAGCAACTGCTGCAACGCCAGCAGGAACTGCGTGAATTCAGCTCCAAGCAGGACCAGTACCGCAACAGCCTGAACCTGCTGCGCCAGGAAATCGGCATGTCCGAACCCCTGGTACAGCAAGGTGCGATCTCGCCGGTGGAAGTGCTGCGCCTCAAACGCTCGGAAGTTGAAACCCGCGGCATGCTCGACGGCACCACCCTGGCCATCCCCCGCGCCCAGGCCGCCATCAACGAAGTGCAGCGCAAAATCGACGAGACCCGCGGCAAGTTCCGCAGCGACGCCCTGGCCCAGTTGAACGAAGCACGCACCAACCTGAGCAAGGCCCAGGCCACCTCCAAGGGCCTGGAAGACCGCGTCAGCCGCACCATGGTCACCTCACCCGTGCGCGGCATCGTCAAGCAGATGCTGGTCAACACCGTCGGCGGCGTAATCCAGCCCGGCAGCGACATGGCCGAAGTGGTCCCACTGGACGACACCCTGCTGGTGGAAGCGCGGATCCGCCCCCAAGACATCGCCTTCCTGCACCCTGGCCAGGAAGCCATGATCAAATTCACCGCCTACGACTACACCATCTACGGTGGCCTCAAAGGCAAGCTGGAAACAATCGGTGCCGACACCGTGATGGACGAAGAGAAGAAAAACACCTTCTACGTCATCAAACTGCGCACCGACCGCAGCCACCTGGGCACCGACGAGAAGCCCCTGCTGATCATCCCGGGCATGGTCGCCTCGGTGGACATCATCACCGGCAAGAAAAGCATCCTGAGCTACCTGCTCAAACCCATCATCAAATCCCGCGCCGAGGCGTTGCACGAGCGTTGATTTTTCGCGCAGGACGTAGGGAAATACGGGGAGATTTGCGAAAACTTGGGTTTTCGCAAAAATAGTCAGATTTCAGGGGTTTACAGAACTCTGGCAGTCGCTATAATCGTCGCCCTAACACGCCGGTATAGCTCAGTTGGTAGAGCAACTGACTTGTAATCAGTAGGTCCCGGGTTCGACTCCTGGTGCCGGCACCATACAAAACAAAGCCCTCGCAGAAATGTGAGGGCTTTGTTGTTTCTGGGAGGTTTAAACCTCCTGGAAGCTGGATAACGTCCAGCACTGCGTTATCAGCATCGACAGACCAAGCTTTCCTCGCCCGTTTACTCGTTACAATTTCACGTCAGCGCAACGTTGACGGTCTCTTACACCTACCTATAATGCACCCCAACACACCCGCCAAGCCTAGGTTGACCCAGTCAGCAAGCTCAAATCGTGCGGGTTTTTTTTGCCTGGAGAAAACTACATGAGGCCCTTCGACAAACCGGCTCTCAGCGTAGAACAGCAATTGGAACTGCTAAAGCAACGAGGCTTGCGCATCGCCAACGATGATAGGGCCATGCGTTTTCTCGAAGTGGTCACGCTGTTTCGCCTGAGTCCCTACATGCGCCCCTTCCAAGAGCCAGGCCCTGAACACACCTTCAAGCCCGGCAGCACACTAAAGGCAATCGTCGACATCTACCGCTTCGATGGTTCGTTGCGGCGCATCACCATGGAGGCTATCGAACGTGTCGAAGTCGCCATACGAGCGACCATCAGCAATCATATGTGTCCAAAATACGGGCCTGACTGGATAGCTGACGCGTCTGTTTTCTCCTCGTCATACGCTCACCCCGATCTGTTGCGTCCGTTGCGGGAGCAAATGAGTAAGGAACGCAGCAAACTTAAACGTGATGTCGACCGCATCAAAAAGGGCCGACAAGCCGATGGGCTCCAGCAACAGCGGATCGAAAACCGCATGCGTGACAACTATTTCCGATATTACGGTGCGACCTATGCCCACCCTGAACTGCCGCCCGCTTGGGCGGTCCTGGAAGAACTCAGCCTTGGCACGGTATCGACCCTCTTCAATGCCATAGGCAAAAGCGCCGACAAGAAAGCGATCGCCACCCGATTCAGCCTGCCCTTCGAAGTATTGGCCTCCTGGTTACACACGCTGACCTTCATTCGCAACTGCTGCGCCCACCACTCACGGCTATGGAACCGAGAGCTCTCGATTCGACCATCCTTACCTAAAGAATGGGCCATCCCAACCGCTCCCGCCGACCGGCCTCAGCCCAAGCAGCGGCTGTACGTTGTATTGACGATGCTGGCCTACCTAACCGACTTGATCAGTCCAGACAGCCAGTGGAAGCTGCGCCTGGCCGAAATCATGGATCAGCAGGAAGTGGATCATCTGCTACTCATGGGATTTCCAAATGATTGGAAAGATCAACAGCAATGGGGTCCAGCGTAAGTCTGGCAATGGTGCAGAGAGGAGGAGTTGATATGGATATCTCAACCTCACAAAGCATCAAGTTCGTCATTGTTTCGGCAGCCGGGCTTTCAAAACACGCGCTGCATATCTATCAGGCGAGTGAGTAGATCGGCGAGACGATATTGGAAGCTTCGGATACTGGCGCTGGCAGGCAAGCACTCACGACGTTCTCAACACATTGTTTTGGCCGACGGTGCTGAGACTGCTTTGGCTTTTAAAGTGCCGCAGTAAAGCAAGCGTACATCCGTAAGACTCCCGCAATCTGCTCTGCCACGCGGATCCATCCAAACAGGGTGCAAAGCCGCGCTGCTTGGATGGACATCACTTAAAAAAACCAAAGCCCGCACAACTGTCTGTGGAAAACCACAGATCTCCACCGGTGGATAACTTCATCCACAGGCGTAGAAAAGATCGGGCAAAGCGCTGTCGTCGACAGCAACCCAGGTAGTCAAGGCTACGCCACACGGTGGTGGTTCTCCCAAAGTGCGATTAGCGCCCGGCAGCTCGCACGGTCACAGCAATGCGATGGATGCCTACTTTTACCAGTGTGCCCACTGAGGCAACTCATCCCCTTTCATAGCTGCCCTGCAGCAACCTATCCGCGTGGCCATTTCCTTGCGCCAAGCTGCGCCGGACATCTGCGACAGCAAGTTGAACACGGAGCTATCGGCATCGCGACCGCGCAAAACCGATTGTCCAGCGTGAGCCGAACCATGGCCGCGCTGCGCGGTGATCAGTCGGTGAAAGTGCCGAACCCAAGCAAGGCGTTGAGAATGCAGCGGACCAGTGTTCGTCGTTCGGTGCCGCAAGGCCAAGACCGCGAACAGGTGAAGAGGATCGTCGACGAGCTTTTCGGACATCAGCAGCCGCGCGCTGCGGCCATCGCGCGGTTAGCGCGAACCACCGGTATGCGTTTGCGCGAGACCATTTTAGCCGACCTTCCGCGCCTTAAGCGTGAAGCCGAACAATTCGGCAAGATCAATATCCAGGACGGCACCAAAGGTGGCCGTCCAGGTGCATCGGCACCTCGCTGGATTGCGGTGGATGACCATATCAGCGAAGCGCTCAGGTACGCAGAACAGGTCTCACCCAACGGTAGCCGCAACCTGCTGGCACCGAACGAAAGCTACCTTGATTTTCAACGGCAGATAGTCAGCCCTGCGCGGGACATCTTCCATACGCATAACCTCAAAGGCTTTCATGAACTACGGGCGGCCTTTGCATGCGAACGCTACGAGCAAATCACCCATCATCTCGCGCCCATCAATGGTGGCCATTGCTACCAGTTCGACCGGCACCTCGATCAGCAGGCCCGAAACCAAATCAGCTATGAACTCGGGCATGGTCGTATCGACGTGGTGTCGGCTTACATTGGTGGTCGAGCATGAGCAAGCCATTCGATATGGAGCTATTCCTAGCGAGCGTCCTGAGTGGATCGCACACCACCCGTCAGCGGCATCTACGTCAAACGAAAGCCATCCAAACGGCTATAGCTGAGCGCTGGCACCGAGACAATCCATGGACGTGGCAAAGAAAACATCTCACATGGTTTCTGAATAATGAGATAAACAACCGATCCGAAACCACGCGCTATTACTATCGCTTAACTACAAGATTAATCACCACCCGCCTTGGAAAAGCATGGTCTATACCCGCGTCGCTGAAGGCTAAATCCAATGAAATGCTGAGTTGATCAGCCAACGATTTCGGGCACGATTGAGAACGCAGGCTCTCCTAAAGCATGAACGTGAGCTCAAAAACCGTAACCTGGAAGCATCGCAATCGAGTTGATCCGCAATTGACTGTGCTCTTAGGAAATAACCAGATCACACCTGTGTATCCTGCAAAAATATCTAGGCTGCCTTGCACTGCCAAAGGCTACAGAACGCCTGACCTGATCAGAAAACTTTCCCGAAGGAAGTAAAAATCGCTTTGATGGCAGAATGCCTCATGTTATACCTACCGGGACGCAGGTGACTTTCGCCTGGCCCCGCTCTTTACAAATTCACGCTATGTATACAAGGAAGTCGACGCCTTAACAGGCGATCTCGGAGCCGCTGCTTATTGGCGACCTCGTAAGAGATCACGACCGGCCCCCCCTGCCCCATGGGATCGCTCACTGCGCCAAATCAGCGTGAGGGCGCGGCCCCTAGGGCGACGGTTGTCTGGCAAGCTAAGTTGAGAGTCCCCTCAGATTGATAGATTTATTCCTTGTCTTCTTTATGGTCTGGCAAAACTCAACCAGCAAGGAGATGAACCGATGATTTTTCTCATCGTAGTAAATGTAAACGTGAATGGCGGTACAAAGAGCAAAGAGTCTGATACTGGAGACAGTCAGGTTCTGAAAAGGATTGATCTGAGGGAAGTCATAAAACGGGTGTCTACCACCGTATATGTTGGCTTGGGCATTGGGAAAGCAGTACTCTTTTTAAGAGATTACTTTATCAATAACTGACTCTGAACTTAAACTACATGGCAAATGACAAACCGTATTATTCGAAAAAACCTATTGCCTCTGTGGAGGCGCTTGCACAGTGCTTAGGCGTGACACCTGAACGGCTGTTGCTTATCGCAAAAAATTCAGAAAAATCTTATATCGAATTTACTGTCTATACCGGCAAAGACAAGGCCAACTTAAAAGAACGTGTCCTTCACGAACCAAAACCGTTTTTAAAGTCTATTCAGAAAAAAATCAATCGCGAAATTTTCGAGCATATTATCTATCCTGAATACCTGCATGGCGGATTAAAGGAAAGAGACTATGTTACCAATGTATCACTTCATGCTGGTGCGAAAACTATAATCGCGATGGATATCCAAGATTTCTATCCGAGTATACAGCGTACTCATGTCCAAGATATTTTCACACTTTTATGTAAATTCCCTCCTGCTGTCTCTAGCCTAATTACAGATCTAATAACTATTAATGGTAGGGTCGCTCAAGGCGCTTGCTGCTCTAGCTATATAGCTAATTTGATATTTTTTAACTCTGAATACGGAAGAATCAGCAAATTTCGGTCACAAGGGCTTACATATACCAGGCTTCTCGATGACATAACAATTTCATCAAGAGTGGTATTGGAAGAAAAGAAAATCAGTAATGCAATTGAATCTGTTGCATCGCTATTTACAAAATTCGGCCTGAAGCTGCACCCTCGTAAAACCAAAGTTGAACAGTCATCCGACACAAAAGCTAAGTTTGAGGTGACTGGGCTATGGGCTAAGCATGGAAACCCGAAAATCAGAAAAAAAGACCGCCACTATGTGCGCCACCTGGTCTTTATTTGCCAAAAAGAATTTGAGAAAGATAGCAACTGCAGCAAATACCATGAGCTTTGGAATATGACCTCCGGCAAGGTTGCAGTGCTCACCCGGCTAAAGCATGCACAGTCTAAAGATCTGCGTAAAAAGCTCGGTTCAGTATTGCCAACATATGATAGCGAGGCCTCTGCCAAACTACAAAGAATTGCATACAAACTGTGTAGGATCCCGGAAACTGAAACATCCAGCCCGGGAAAACTAAAAACCTATCACAAGTTAAAATATCATTTCGGCATCGTGGCACGCACTGATCGGCAACTTGCCAAAAAGTGGAAAGAGATGTTGGATACTAAATTCAAAGCCAGTGCTATTGCCGCTAGGAGTACGAACGAATGAGCTCAACACGAGAAAAAGGGAAAGTTCATTTTTGCGACAATTTCAAGGGATATGGATTCATTCGACGAGCCGAAGGTAAGGATGCATTCTTCGTTTACTCTGAAGTAGAAGGGTATGACGGCCTTACAGAACTATACGCCGGTGACAGTGTTGAATTTGAAATTGTGAAAACAGATAAAGGACCCAGAGCATTAGCAATAAAGCTCGGATAAATTATTTGATAGCATAACGTCGCTAAGTTTTTGCCTCACTTTTTAACACAGAATTACAATACGACTGGATTAGTTACTCATTCGTAGCAACCAAACATGTCAAATCGTTGTAGAAAACCAGACACCAACTATTGATTGAGACTCTATCCATAGCGCATCCCGGCATTAAGGATAATGCTTAGGGATAGAGAAATTTAATTATATAAAAAGTATTTATTTTCATATAGTTGCCTTTCGATTCGACTCCTGGTGCGCACCATATCTCAAAGCCCCGCAATGCGGGGCTTTGTGGTTTCTGGGGTTTGGAAGCTGCTGGAAGCTCAAACTCATACTGCTCGGTGTCTAAAGAATCCGGGGCGATTCACTGTACGCACCACACCTGCTCGCAATAACGATCTCAAGACCAACCGCTCAGCAACAGGCATTCAAACTTAATAGCCGCAGGCAACTCTCACTTTTGTCAGCGCGAGTTTGAGCGTTTCAACAGGTATGGACCCCAGCGCAACGCGCAGCGCGTTAGGCACATTCGATGCTGCGGAAAAGGGCTCTGCTGTCGTCACCATAATGTTGTCGCGCCGCAATGCAGCAGCAACGCTTTCGGCGCGTATGTCTTCGGGCAATGGCAGCCACAGAAAGTAGGCGTTTGGATGCCCTACCAGGTTGATGCCGCCGAAAATGCGGCGGGCGATTCGTTGGCGATTCGCGGCGTCTTTGCGTTTCAATTCTTCCAGGTCATCCACCACGCCTTCTTCGATCCAGCGACACGCCAGTTCGACTGTGATCGATGGCGAGCTCCATGTGGAGGCTCGCACGGCCTGCTCAAGCGCGGGGATAAGCGACACGGGCGCTGCGATAAATCCGATTCGCAAGCCCGAGGCGACGCTTTTCGAGAGGCCGGAAACGTAGATCGTGCGATGCGGTGCGAGCGTGAACAATGGCTTGGGTGCCGGCTCGGCCAGGAACGCATAGCCGCCGTCCTCGATGAGCGCAAAATCGTGTTCCTCGGCCAGCGCGATCAAACGCTTACGGTCTGCGGCCGGCATGATTGATCCCAGGGGGTTGTGCAGGGTGGGCATCGTATAAAACGCACGTACCGGACGCTGCTTGCAACTGGTCGCGAGGGCGTCCAGGTTGGTCTTGCCATCAGCCAAAGGGATGGGCAAAAGCTCAATACAATGGGCCACGGCCAGCGCTTTAATGCCCGGGTAGGTGAGCGCGTCGACCGCGAGCACCTCGCCCGGTTTGAGCAGCGCCATCATCGCCATCGCCAGCCCTTGTTGCGCGCCATTGACGATCAACACCTGCGATCCAGGGACTCGAATGCCACGGTTGCGAAGGTGTTTCGCTGCAGTTTCTCGTTCATGCGGGCGCCCGCCATGGGGTGCGTTATGCAGCAAGGCGTCCAGATCGCCCGAGGATGCGAGGTTGCGCAGTGCCTGCCTCAGCATCTCTGCCTGCCCGGGAACCGCTGGGTTATTGAAGGTCAGGTCAATTAATCCAGCTCCGTATGCCGGTTGCAGACCGAGATCGCGTGGAAGAGAGGTGTCGCGCACGAAGGTGCCACGCCCCATTTCACCGACCACCAGGCCCATTGATTCCAACGTTCGGTAGACGCGAGCGGCGGTCGCAAGCGCAATGCCATGCTCGCGCATCAATGTGCGTACCGTCGGGAGTTGGGTTCCGGGGCGCAAACGTCCGTTGCGAATATTTTCCGCGACCTGGTCAGCTATGGTTTTGTACCGTGGCATCGTCATTGAATGTATCTAGAACAATTCTTTGTGTGTATCAAGTGGCGAGCGTAGGCTCCGATCCCACACAAAGCAAGGAGGCGAGTTCGGCGCGCAGGAGGTAACAGCTCCAGTGGCGTTGAATCGATTGAGATATGTTCAGTCACGTTACTGTGGGATGCGCCGACCTTGAAAGAGCATCGGTTTTTTATGACGCCGTACTTGCGCCACTCGGGCTGATCCGCCGCGCGGTGACCCCGGATGGAGGCCCCGCCTCGGCTTGCTGGGTCCATCCGGTGCGCACGCTGCCCAGATTCTATGTCTACTTACCGCGTAATGGCCTTGCGGCCACGCCGGGCAATGGCAGCATGCTCGCGTTTCATGCTCAAACGCCCGACGTCGTACGCGCGGCCTACACGGCGGGGATCGAGAAGGGTGGCACTGATGAAGGCAGCCCGGGCGAGCGGCCCTGGTATGGCCAGGGCTACTACGGTGCCTACCTGCGAGACCCTGATGGCAACAAGCTTCACATCGTCTATCGCGGCGATCTGGAGCCCACATGATAGAGCCGTCGACACTCCTGCTGTTTGCCGGGGCGGTGTTGCTGTTGCTGATGTCCCCCGGCCCCAACATGGCCTTCGTGATTGCGCACGGCGCGAGCTACGGCTGGCGTGGCGGCGTCGTTGCTGCATTGGGCATAGGCGCCGCTGACCTCGTATTGACCGCGCTCACTGCCGCCGGTCTCGCGGCCGCAATCGCGCAGTGGCCACCGTCGTTCGATCTGATCCGCTGGGCCGGCGCGTTCTATCTGCTGTGGATGGCGTGGAAGGCCATTCGGGTGCGTAGCGGACTTCCACTGAACGCCGCCATCCAGGCCTCGCTCATGTCAGTGTTCATGCGCGCGATGCTGAACTCTTTACTCAACCCGAAAGCGCTGCTGTTCTTCATGGTGTTTTTGCCGCAGTTCGTCGTTCCGGGCAGTTCTGCGGTCGCACGGCAAATCGTGACGCTGGGGCTGGTGTTGACACTGATCGCGACGATCTTCCACGTTGCGCTGGGCCTGATCGGGGGAATGATCCGGGTTTACGCGTCCCACAAAGGCGAGTCCGCGAAGTGGCAATCGCGCAGCCTGGCATTTGTCTTTGTGTTGCTTGCGGTTCGTTTGGTTTTTACGTCGCGGCCGGCATAAGTTTTGAGGCGGTCGGGATCGGGGTATTGCGCTTTGAATGTGGGGGTTAAAAGCCTGCCCAATGTGCATAGGAACACCCCAGCGCAGAACCCGTGCATCAGAAAATGGGCTGCCGCGCCCCGGACGTTTTCGGTATAACCAACACCCCCGCGTCGCGAACGGACTTCCATGAACGCCCTGAAACTGATCTGCCTGCTGGTAATTTTCCCCCTGCTGTTGGCCACTCTCGGCGTCTGGGAGCGGCAGCGGGCTGCCGAATCCACCACCGCGATGATCGATTACCACATCACTGTGGATATCGCTAAACAGCAACTCCAAGCACTGGCGGCAAAGGACCCGGCGGCTGAGGTGCAACTGGTCGATGAAAAAATCAGCGTCTATCTGGCGCTCAGCCGGCTGGTAGTAATCGAGACCGAACTGCCCACCGCTCACCACGTGAACCGTGCAATGCGAGCCCTGGCGCCATGGGTGATCGGTCTGGGGCTGTTGGCGGCGTTCATCGGTGTGGCGGCGTTGGCCGGCACGTACTGGGCAGCGTGGCGGGCGCTGCAGTCGCGAGAGATGTTGTTACAGGTGTTTTCCCAGGGCAGACGTTTGTTGCCCTATGTGCTGGTGAGCCATGGGGTGGCGATGGCGGCGGCGGTCGCGTTGGCGCTGGGTTTTGAAGGCTTGGCGATGTGGCATATCGGCCGGCTGGCCAGCGGCGAAATCAAGTTGATGGCGGTGCTGTGGGTGATCGCCGCGTTTTGTCTGTATTCGATCTGGCAGCTGCTTAAACAGCTGCGCCCGATGCTGCGCCTGTTCACGCCCGAACCGCTGGAGTTGTTCGGTGAAGTGGTGACGCCCGAGCAGGCGCCGGGGTTGTGGCGCCAGGTGAATGCGTTGGCGGCCTCGCTCGGTGCGCTGCCTCCGGAGCATATCGTGGTGAGCCTGGCCCAAGGTTTTTACGTGACCTCCAGCGAAGCCATTGTGCAACCGGCGAACACGCTGCTGCACGGACGCACCTTGCATGTGCCGCTGCTGTACCTGGGCCTGTTGAGCCGTGAGGAAATCGACGCAGTGATCGGCCATGAACTGGCGCACTTTGCTGGGCAGGACACCGACTACAGCCTGCGCTTTTTGCCGATCTACGAGGGGGTCAATTTCAGCCTTGGGGCGCTGCTGGATACCTCGCTGAGCAGCGGCTTTATTCAGGGGCAGTTGATGCGGCCGTTGTTCATGTTCGGTGTGTTTTTCATGCAGCGCTTTGATCACGCGGTAAACCACTGGAGCCGTGAGCGCGAATTGCTGGCGGATGCCGCCGGCGCGCGGTTGGCCGGCCATGCCGCCGCGGCATCGGCGTTGTTGCGGGTGTCGGTGTTGCACCCACACATCGAGGACTCACTGCTGGCGCTGTGTGACGCCGCCACGGCGACGGACCTGCCCGCTGCGGTACTCGCCACGGTGTGCACACGTGAGTTGCAACTGCCGCCCGAAGCGCTGGAGAGTCATCAAGCGCACCCAACCGATTCCCACCCGTCCAATGACGAACGTCTGCGCGCGCTGAACGTGCCGCTGGAAGATGCCGTGCGCAGCGCCACCCGCACGGCGGATGCCGACGCGGCGAACACGCAAATCGATGCCTGCTTCCGCACACCGCAGGCACTGCGCGAGCAGTTGTCTCGCGCCTTGATCGACGTGGCGGTGTCCGAAAACACTGCGCACACCCATCTGCTGGAGACCATGGCCGTATCGGCCCAGGGCGAGCAGGCGTTTCACGAAGGCGGCCGCCGACGCGCCGTGCTGATGGCGCTGCTGTCGATTCCCTTCGTGCTGCTGGGGCTGTGGATCATGACCCAACCCTGGCTCGCGCCGGAGCGCATGAAAGGCACGCCGTTATCCGCCATCGGCGCCGGTGCGGCGATTGCTGGTATCGCGCTGATCTTTCTCTGGCTGGGGGTGCGTCGCTTCAAACGCGCGCCACAGATCGCGTTGCGCCTGACACCGGAACATTTTGTGTTCGCCAACCTGGCGCAGCCGTTGCCCATTGAGCACATCGACAATGTCACGCTGCAGTTTATGCAAGGCGTCTGGGTGACGGTGGAGCTGACCCCTGAGGCCCCTTTGCCCGTGTTGCGCAAAACCGCATTTGGCGTGCCGGGCGCCAGGGTCAATAAGAAGAAACGCCAAGTGCTGTTGCAGATGGCGCAGTTGTGCGTCGCCGACAAAAAAATCCAGCCGTATGAGGGACTGATGCTGATGACTGACTACGTCAACGCGTTCCAGGCCCGCAAGATTCTGCAACACCGCGAGGGCTGATTGGCGGTCATAAAAAAAACCCCGAACCAGTCGGGGTTTTTTATCGCCTGGCATCAGGCACGACCTGCGATCAATCAGAAAACGTTGATCGGGTAGTCGGCGAACAGACGCAGTTCGTTTCCGCCCACGTTGTACTTGTCGGCGTTGCTGGAAACCCGCAGCCAGGACGCACGTGCACGCAGGCTCAGGTCTTTGGCCGGGCCGCTCTGAACGACGTATTTGAACTGGTTGAAGATTTCGCGCTCGGTGCCATTGCCGCGGTTGGAACCGTCGTCAATGTTGGTGCCGCGCACGTAGGCGACGTTGTAGGTCAGGCCAGGCACGCCGAAGGTGCTGAAGTCCAGGCCATAACCCGCCTGCCAGGAGCGCTCGTCCTTGCCGTTGAAGTCGGACCAGTAGGAGTTGGCCAGCAGGATGGTGTTGCCGCCGTCGCCGATGCCGCCGGCGTTGCGGTAGCCGCCGTACAGGTAGCCGGTGTCGCCGGTGCTGCGCTGGTGAGCGACGGTGAAGCTGTGCGGACCAACGGCCCACGTGGCGCCCAGGCTCCAGATCTTGTTGTCGCGGGCGTCTTCGCTGCCTTGGTTTTCCAGGGCGAAGCGCTTGTCGAGCTTGGTTTTGTAGCCGTTGAAGTCAAAGGTCAGCGATTGCTTCTCTGGCAGGGCCAGCACGTAGTTGACGTTGACGTATTGCTTTTTCAGCACGTCTTCCATGTCGGAGGCGTACAGCGCGGCGGACAGGCTTTCGGTGAACTTGTAGCTACCACCCACGTAATCGATGCTTTTCAGACGGCCGCTGTCGGTACCTTCGGCGCTCTTGCGAGCTTCCTTGGTGAAGTGACCGGCGTCCAGTTGCAGGCCGGCGATCTCTTTGGAGACGATCGAGGTACCGGTGAACGTTTCGGACAGCAGACGGGAGTTGTCGTAGGCCAGGACCGGTACGTTAGGGAACTGGTCGCCGTACTTGAGCACGGTGTTGGAGACGCGGAACTTAACAGCTGCGCCGCCTTTGGCCAGGTCGTGAGGTGCCGAGCCAGGGTTTGCCGTGCCGTCAGGGTTGGTGGTGCCATTACCCTGCTTGAAGAAGTCGATACCGCCCGCGCCGGCGCGGCCTTGGCCACCGTCCAGACGAATAGCATATTGACCGATCACATCCACACCCACACCCACGGTGCCCTGGGTGAAGCCGGATTCGAACTTGCCGATGAAGCCCTGACCCCATTCGGCTTTGTCTTGTTTGCCGTTTTTGTAGTCGCGGCTGATATAGGCGTTACGTGCAGCGATGTTCAGGTGGCTGTCTTCAACGAAACCCTTGGATTGCTCCTGGTCGTTTGCCATGGCTGTCGATGCGCTCAAAATCCCCAGAGCGATCAGACTCATCCGTTGCTTCAACATTTTTTTGTATTCCTTATTTCTGGTTGAGTACGCGCTGTGACACCAGGCTCCGTGTCGCTTTTAGGTATCGGCTTATTCCAAAAAAAAAGGCCCGCGGACGACTTAACATGCCGCGGGCCTTTTTTTATTGGATGAGTTATGGCGGTTAGCCACAGGCGTTGGGCGCAATCCTAGTCGCGCGCTGAACTATGTGTCAATTTCGTGAATCGTCTGTATTTAGGCGATTTGATTCTAAGCAATGGCTTACAGACGTCCTAAAAACGACAAAAATTCTTGTCATCCAGCGACAAAAAACACATTTCGCAACATATTCCAAAGCCGATGCGTTTGGTAATAGATAACGCGCGCAAATGCAAAGCATTACTATTAACGCGCTGTTTTCCTTCTAAACCATCTGGATACATTCCTCCATGTCTGCCCCTCGCCTGACGCCCACGACCCTTGGGCTTTCTGTTTTGCTGTCTGCCGGTTTTGCCTGTGCGGCGACCACGTTGCCTGAAACCTCGATCAGCGCCGAGGCTGATGAAGACGACCCACGCGTCAAGCAAACCAGCACGGCGACGCGCACCGTCACCCCGGTGCGCTACGTGCCCCAGGCGATCGACTCGGTGAAGACCGAAAGCCTGCGCGCGTATGGCATCAATGACCTGGGCCAGGCCTTACGCGGTATTCCTAACGTGAGCAGTGGCGCCGACACCCGCTTCGACAGTTTGCGCATCCGGGGCTTTGACGCGAGCAACGACTTTTACCTGGACGGCATTCGCGACGACAGCCAGTACGTGCGGGACCTGCATAACATCGAGCGCATCGAAGTGCTCAAAGGGCCGGCAGCGGTGCTGTACGGGCGAGGCGGTCAGGGAGGTATCGTCAACCGCGTGAGCAAACTGCCGACGGCCGGGCGCGCGTCGAGCATTGAAGCCCAGGGTGGCAGCAACGATTTGCGCAGCCTGTATGCCGACTTGAGCACTGACCCGACCGATAACATCAGCCTGCGCCTGAACATGGGCAACCAGGACAACAACAGTTTCCGCGATGACGTCAGTGGCAGTCGCCAACTGTTTGCGCCGTCCATGAGCTGGCAGCTCACCCCGGACCTCAACTGGCTGATGCAATACGAATACAGCCGCTACAACCGCACGCCCGACCGTGGTATCCCTGGCGTCAACGGTCGCCCGGCCGACGTGAGCCGCAGCACCACCTACGGTGACAGCCGCGACTACATCGACGACAAAACCCAGTCGCTGCGCTCCAAGCTGGCCTATGAACTCAACGACAACTGGCAACTGCGCCAGACCCTCGGTGTGTTCAAACTCGACAGCGATTTCGACAACACCTACGTGACCGCCTACACGCCTGCGACGAACAGCGTCACGCGCCAACGCTGGCAGCAAGACCTGACCACGCTCAACGTCTTCAACAACGTCGAACTCGAAGGTGGGTTCACGACCTTCGACCTGGAGCACCGCCTGCTCACCGGGCTTGAGCTGGGTAACCAGCGCCGCGATCCCAAGCTCTACACCGCCACCCCCGTCACCCCCGCCAACCGCGGCGGCCAGGCCGTGCCGAGCCTGGACCTCAACCAGCCGAACCGGAACCTGAGCCACACCGGACCGATGAGCGTATCGAGCAATAACCACACCGAAGTCGACAGCCGCGCGGTCTATGTACAAGACCAACTGCGCCTGAATGACCAGTGGCAAGTGCTGGCCGGCCTGCGTTACGACCGCTTCGAAGTGGACACCACCAACAAGGTGCTCAACACCCGGCAAGACGTTAAGAGCCACAGCACCAGCCCGCGCTTCGGCCTGGTCTGGACGCCGCTGGAACATCACTCGTTCTATGCGTCGTGGAGCAAGACCTTCTCCCCGGCGGGTGGCGGCTTGATCGGCATCACACCGAACGCCGCCGGCAGCGTCAACGACCTGAGCCCCGAGCTGACCAAGCAAAAGGAAATCGGCGTGAAAAGCGATTGGTTCGACGATCGCCTGAGCACTACCCTGGCAATCTACGAACTGGAACTCTACAACCGCCGCACCACCGACCCTTTGAACCGCACCATCACCCTGCTCAGCGGCCTGCAGCGTTCACGCGGCGTCGAGCTCACCGCCACCGGCAAGATCGTCGACAACTGGTACGTACGCGGCGGCGTCGGTCTGCAGGATGCCAAGGTCGAAAAGGACAACAACGGCTTTAAAGGCAAGCGCGTCAGCGATGTGGCCAAGCGTAACGCCAGTCTGTTCATCACCTGGAAACCCGAAATGGGCTGGTACGCCGAAACCGGCTTGACCCTGGTGGGCGACCGCTATGCCGACAGCCTCAATACCGTGGTCCTGCCGGGTTATGGCAGTTGGGATGCGTTGGTCGGGTTCCGCCATAAGGCATGGGACGTGCGGGCGGCGCTGAACAACATTGCCGATAAGACTTACTACGAATCCGCCACCAGTGTGGCGCAGATTCAGCCGGGGGAGCCGCGTAACCTGGTGGTAACGGGCACTTACAGTTTCTAGCGCCTGACTCGATTGAGTGTGGGAGCAGGCCGCTCCCACATCGTTGAGCGTCGTGCTCTTCAGGTGTGCATCAAGTCACACAAAACCTGCAGTTCGTCCTCGCTGAGCAGCCCCTGCGGGTAGCGTTCGCTCATCACACTGCGCCAATCCGGCTGTCGTCTGACCTGCCGCGACCCGTGGTCCTTCAACCAGAGCCCAAGCGCGTGGATCGCGTCGCCATTGACCCGCGTAGGGTGGAAGGCGCGCGTATACATCGGGGTGGTATTGGCATTCATTTCAGCGCTCTCTCCTACTGCTTGAGCGGCTAACTTACTCAAGGTTTATGACAAAACTGCGCAGTCATGACCCTGAACCACTGTGACCATCACCGATACAAGAGCTATGCCAACGTCCCTTGTTCACAGGCGTACACCCACAAAAAAGCCCACAACCGTGCTCGGCTGCGGGCTTGCTGTGGGCGCTGAAAGCGAGTAGCGCTGCGGTTACGCGAAAGGTGCTGTTACAACTGCACTCAGTTTCTGTGGGGGGCAGGCTGCTGTTGGGTCAGACAGTGAATATTGCCGCCACCCAGTAACAGTTCGCGGCCCGGCACCATCACCACTTCGTGTTGCGGGAACAGGTTCTGCAGGATGGCCTTGGCCTCGCTGTCCAACGGGTCGTCGAAACTTGGCGCGATGATGCCACCGTTGACGATCAGGAAGTTCACGTAGGAACCGGCCAGGCGCACGCTCGGGTTACGTTCCTGGGAACCGTCCACCGGGTCGACGCCTGCGCATTCTGCTTCGGTGGCGTACAGCGGCCCCGGAATCGGCATTTTATGCACCGTGAACGCGCGTCCTTTGGCGTCGGTGCTGCTTTGCAGTACGTCCATGGCGGCGTGGCAGCGCGCGTAGTTGGGGTCTTGCGGGTCGTCGGTCCACGCCAGCAATACTTCACCTGGGCGCACGTAGCAGCAAAAGTTATCCACATGGCCGTCGGTTTCGTCGTTGAACAGGCCGTCCGGCAGCCAGATGATCTTATCCACAGCCAGATTGTCGCTCAGCACCGCTTCGATCTGCCCACGGTCCAGATGCGGGTTGCGATTGCGGTTAAGCAGGCACTCTTCGGTGGTGATCAGGGTGCCCTCGCCGTCGACGTGGATCGAACCGCCTTCCAGCACAAAACCTTCGGTGCGGTAGCGCGGCGCGCGTTCGATTTCGAGGATCTTGCCGCCCACCTGCGCGTCACGGTTCCACGGCGAGTAAAGACCACCATCAAACCCGCCCCAGGCGTTGAAATCCCAGTTCACGCCGCGCACTTCGCCGCTGTTGTTGATCACAAAGGTGGGGCCGGTATCACGTACCCAGGCGTCATCGCTGGACATCTCCACCACGCGAATATTCGGTACATCCAGGCGGGCGCGAGCGTTTTCGTATTGGCCTGCGGAAACCGCCACGGTCACCGGCTCAAAACGCGCAATGGCCTTGGCCACCGCCACATGCGCCGCCTGGGCCGGCTTGCCGCCCAGACGCCAGTTGTCCGGGCGCTCGGGCCACACCATCCAGGTCTGGGTCTGTGGCGCCCATTCGGCGGGCATGTGGAAGCCATCGGCGCGGGGGGTGCTGTGCAGGGTGGTCATGGCGATCAGGACTCCGAATGGGGTAAGGCCGACTTTATAACGGATAAAAATCGGCTTTAAAAGCGATCAACAAGTGTGATCGATAAATATGACAAGGAATAACCGATAACAATCGATTATCTACAAGTGTTCATCGAGCACCTTCGACAGCATGTCGACAAAGAAATCCACGCTGCGTTTAGACGTAACCATCGGCGGCTTGATCTTGAGGATGTTCAAATAATCGCCGGTGGGCTGCATGAAAATGCCCAGTTCACGCAGGCGGTCGCACAACAATGTGGTTTCCTCGGTGGCCGGCTCCAGCGTTTGGCGGTTACGCACCAGTTCCAGCCCCAGGTAGAACCCGGAGCCGTGCACTGCGCCGACCAAGGGGTGACGGTCGATGAGTGCTTCCAACCGCGCCTTGAAATGCCCGCCTACCACTTGGGCGTTTTCCCATAGTTTTTCTTCTTCCATCACATCCAGCACCGCCATGCCGATTCGGCAACTGACCGGGCTGCCCCCCGATGACGAGAAGAAATACCCTTCGGCTTCCAGCGCTTCGGCGATTTCACGGCGGGTAATCACCGCACCCAACGGCTGGCCGTTGCCCATGCCCTTGGCCATGGTAATGATGTCGGGCACGACGCCCTGCTCCTCAAATCCCCAGAAAAAGTGCCCCATGCGGCCGTAGCCCACTTGCACCTCGTCGGCGATACACACACCGCCCGCGGCGCGGACCAGCCCGTATACCTGCTGCAAATAACCCGGCGGCAGCGAGATGCCGCCCGCATTGCCATACACCGGCTCGCAGATGAAACCCGCCAATTGGCGTTTACTCGCGGCGATTTTCGCCAGGTTGTGTTCCACGCTGCGCACGTAGTCCGGCGCGCTGTCGTGCCCGCGAAATTCACCGCGATAGGTATTCGGCGCGGTCACCGGGTGCACCCAGTCCGGGCGGCTGCTCAGCGCCTGGGGGTTGTCGGCAATCGAGGTGGAGACCGCATCCGCCGCCACCGACCAGCCGTGGTAGGCCTCCAGCACACTGAGCATGTCGCGCCCGCCACTGTAGGCCCAGGCCAGGCGAATGGCCAAGTCGTTGGCCTCGGTGCCGCTGTTGACCAGGAACACGCGGTCCATGCCCTCTGGCGCCAGCGCGAGCAAACGCTCGGAAAATTCGGCGATCGCCGCATAGTGAAACCGCGAGTTTGTGTTAAGCAGCGACCACTGGCGCGCCGCTACCGCCGCCATGCGCGGGTGGCCGTGGCCCAGCACTGCGACGTTGTTGAGCATGTCCAGATAGGAACGGCCCTGCATGTCGATCAAGTGATTGCGCCAGCCGCGCTCGATGCGCGGCGGGTCGACGTAATAGTGTTTCTGCGAACGCGCAAAACTGGCATCGCGGCGGGCCAACAGGGCGTGCGGATCAAGTTCGGGTTCAGCATCACAGGCCAGGCCAAGCAAGTCCGCCGGCGACGGACACAGGGCCTGCCAGGCCGCCGCGCGGGACGGCGTGCAAAACAGCGGCGGTTCCAGGTCGGCGCGGCACAATTGCACCCTCAGCGGTGCGTGAACCTCACCCACGATTTGCCCTTTTACCAGCAACGCACCGGGCTTGAGCAGCGTTTTCACGCCCCACACACGCACGCTCAGCTCGACGCCCTGCACGCTCAGCAGGCCGTCGGCGTCCTGGCGCAACGTACCGGCAAACGGCGCTTCGACCGCCGTGCCATGGGGCAGATGCAGTTCGACATGAAGTGCAAACGTCTCCGGCTCAGTCGGGCTGTCCGGGCGCGTGCGCGATAAACGGTATTGCCCGTAACGGCTGGCCGCCAAGCCATGTACCGCTGCCGCCTCATCCAATAACCGGTGATCGATGCCCGGCGACTCCCAATTGCCCGCTTCAAAATGCGGGCTAAGCACACCCAAGTCGATCAGCGCGAACTCACGCCCCACCAGCCCAGGCAGCAACGGGGCGAAGTCCTGGCTGGCAATCGGTCCCAGCGCCTGCCCAACGCTGCTTAAAATGGCCGCTTCCATCAGCTCAAATGGCACCGACGTCGCCACGTGGAAAATTTCCCATTCGTGAGCCGCGTTTTTCAGCAGGTAGCCGTTGTCCGGATCCAGGCGCTGCTGCTGTTCGCTGCTCAGCACCAGCACGGCGGCACGCGCGACAATCAGCGGCCACAGCGCCTGCAATTCTTCGCGCTGCAACGGGGTAATGGCGTGGCAGGCCTGGATGGCCGGCAAGATGGCAAAGGGGTCACCCTCGGCATGGTGCAACAAGGCCGCGCAGGTCACCGACAGGTCAGCAATCCGCCAGGTGTGCACCAGATCGCCAAAATCGATCACACCCTGTACGTGCCAATGGCGCTGGGCATCGCGCTGCCACACCACGTTGTCGTCGGTGATATCCATGTGCACGGCTTGCCGCGGCAGGCGGTCGGCCAGCGGACGCACGCGCGCTTGCACCTGCTCGGCCGCGCGTTCCAGCGCGGCGCGGTGGG
Organism: Pseudomonas sp. EYE_354; assembly: GCF_023148575.1. Taxonomy (NCBI): domain Bacteria; kingdom Pseudomonadati; phylum Pseudomonadota; class Gammaproteobacteria; order Pseudomonadales; family Pseudomonadaceae; genus Pseudomonas; species Pseudomonas sp. EYE_354. The sequence continues at coordinate 121,625 of NZ_JAHXNQ010000016.1, read as the reverse complement.
GCAGGTTTTCCAATGTGCTCAGCAGGTGCACGATCAGCGCCTGGGCATGGCGTGGGTCCCATTGCAGCGTGCGCTCCAGGCCAGGGTGTTCGAAATCGGCCAAGGCCTGGCTCATACGGCCGCAGAGGTCGCCAAACCCTGCAATCACGTCGCGCCCCAAGTGAGGCAGATGGGTCAACGGCTCGCCGTCGACGTAGTCCAACAGCCGCAGGTGCAAGGCCTGGCCGTCAACGCTCACCGTCAACAACTCCTCGCCGTTCAGGGCCTGGATGACGTTGGGCACGCGCACGGCCTGCGAGCTGTTCAAGCTGTTAAGCGCCGCGTGCTGGGCCTGCAACTCCAACGCGGCGTATTCACCCCGGCAGATTTTCAGCACAAACCGGCCGTGTGGGCTGTCGACTTTGTAATTGAGGTCTTGCTGGCTACCCAGTGATTGCAGCGTGCCGGCGAGACCGTAATGCTGCGCCAGCCATTGAGCCGCCTGCTCGGCGCCTACTTTCGGGCAGGGTAGACTGGCGCGGTGGATCAATGTGGCGAATGGCATGGGAGTAGCCTCGATTTTTTAGGTGTGTATATCGCCATTGTTTGCGGGGGTTAAGCAACCCCCACCTACTCCGCTCTTGCGCCGCCCGGTTTCACAACTCAAGCTATGCTCCATTCGCTTGATGTCCGTCTAAGGAAAAGGCCCTCCGACATGCGCATTCTCATCACCGGTGGCGCCGGTTTTATCGGTTCTGCGTTGATCCGTCACCTGATTCAACACACCGAACACGAAGTGCTCAACCTCGACAAACTCACTTACGCCGGCAACCTGGAGTCGCTGACAGGCATCGCGTCAAACAGCCGCTATGAGTTTGTCCAGGCCGATATCGTCGACCAGGCCCGCGTCAGCGCGGTGCTGGCGCGCTTCGAGCCCCACGCGATCATGCACCTGGCCGCCGAGTCCCACGTCGACCGTTCGATTGATGGTCCGTCGGACTTTATCCAGACCAATATCGTCGGTACTTATAGTTTGTTGGAGGCCGCCCGTGGCTATTGGCAAACGCTTGCCGAGCCGGACAAAACCGCGTTCCGTTTCCACCATATTTCCACCGACGAAGTGTACGGCGACCTGCATGGCGTGGACGATCTGTTCACCGAAACCACCCCCTATGCACCCAGCTCGCCCTACTCTGCCAGCAAAGCAGCGTCCGACCACTTGGTGCGTGCCTGGCAGCGCACCTATGGCTTGCCCGTGCTGCTGACCAACTGCTCCAATAATTACGGCCCGTTCCACTTTCCAGAGAAGTTGATCCCGCTGATGATCCTCAATGCCCTCGCGGGCAAGCCATTGCCGGTCTATGGCGATGGCTTGCAAGTGCGCGACTGGTTGTTTGTGGAAGACCACGCACGAGCGCTGCTCAAGGTGGTGACACAAGGCGTGGTCGGCGAGACCTACAACATCGGCGGCCACAACGAACAGAAAAACATCGACGTAGTGCGCAGCATCTGCACCCTGCTGGAGGAGCTGGCGCCGCAACATCCGGCCGGTGTGGAAAAATACGCCGACCTGATCACCTTCGTTAAAGACCGCCCGGGCCACGATCAACGCTATGCCATCGACGCCGGTAAAATCCAACGCGAGCTGGGCTGGGTGCCCGAAGAGAGCTTCGAAAGCGGATTGCGCAAAACCGTGCAGTGGTACCTCGCTAACCTGGACTGGTGCCGCAGGGTCCAGGACGGCAGTTATCAGGGTCAACGATTGGGCAACACCGACATGAGGGATCTGATCGCATGATGAAAGGAATCGTAATGGCCGGCGGTTCGGGCACACGCCTGCACCCCATCACGCTGGGTGTATCCAAGCAGCTGCTGCCGGTATACGACAAACCGATGATCTACTACCCGATCTCGGTGCTGATGCTGGGGGGGATCAAAGAGATTCTGGTGATATCCACACCGACGGATTTACCGCAATACCGCAACCTGCTGGGCGACGGCAGCCAGTTTGGCGTCACATTCAGCTACGCCGAGCAGCCAACGCCAGACGGGCTGGCCCAAGCCTTTCTGATTGGTGAGCAATTTATTGGCGACGATTCCGTGTGCCTGATATTGGGCGACAACATTTTCCACGGTCAGCGTTTCAGTGAGCAGTTGCACGCGGCGGTCGCCCGCGGCAAAGGCGCCACCGTATTTGGCTATTGGGTCAAAGACCCGGAGCGTTTTGGTGTGATCAACTTCGACAGCGAAGGCCGTGCCCTGTCGATTGAAGAAAAACCGGCGGTCCCCAAATCCAGCTATGCCGTCACCGGTCTGTATTTCTACGATAACGACGTGATCCGCATCGCCAAGACCATCAAACCTTCAGCCAGAGGCGAACTGGAAATCACCGACGTCAACAACGCTTACCTGCAGCGCGGAGATCTACAGGTTGAGCGTTTCGGCCGAGGGTTCGCCTGGCTGGATACCGGCACCCACGACAGCTTGCTGGATGCATCGCAGTACGTCCAAACCATCGAGCGCCGCCAGGGCCTGAAAGTGGCGTGCCTCGAAGAAATCGCTTACGCAAACGGCTGGATCGACCGCCCCCACCTGCTCGAACGCGCCAAATACTTCGGCAAGACCGGCTACGGCCAATACCTGTACGCCCTGGCGGGAGACAGCCAGTGAACGTCGTTGAAACCAGGCTTCCCGGCGTACTGATCCTCGAACCCCAGGTGTTCGGCGACGAGCGTGGTTTTTTCTACGAAAGTTTCAACGCCCGTGCGTTTGAAAACGCCACCGGGCTCAAGCGCGATTTCGTGCAGGACAACCATTCACGCTCGCAAAAAGGCGTGCTGCGGGGTCTGCACTACCAGCTTGAACACACCCAGGGCAAACTGGTGCGGGTCATCGCCGGTGAAGTGATGGATGTGGCCGTTGATATCCGCCGCAGTTCGCCGAACTTTGGTCAATGGGTGAGCGTGCGCCTGTCGCAGCAGAACAAACGCCAATTGTGGGTGCCTGAAGGTTTTGCCCATGGGTTTGTGGTGTTAAGCGACGTTGCCGAGTGCCTTTACAAAACCACCGATTACTACCAGCCGAGCGCCGAACGCAGCATTGTGTGGAATGACCCAACGCTGGCGATCGACTGGGAACTAACCGAGGCGCCACAGCTGTCCGCCAAGGACCAGGCCGGTAAACGCCTGATGGACGCCGACGTGTTCCCATGAAAATCCTCATCACCGGCCAACACGGCCAAGTCTCCCGCGCGCTGCAGCAGCAGCTTCATGGCCTCGGCGAATTGATCATCCTGGGGCGCGACCAACTGAACCTGGCCAACCCCGAGCACATCCGCAGGCAAATACGCACCCACCACCCGAACCTGATCATCAACGCCGCCGCCCACACGGCGGTCGATCTCGCCGAAAGCGAACCGGACGCCGCCTTCGCCATCAACGCCATCGCCCCCGGCGTGCTGGCTGAAGAGGCCAAGGCGCTGGGTATCCCGCTGATCCATTACTCCACCGATTACATATTCGACGGCAGCAAGCCTGCGCCCTACACCGAAGCTGACATGCCCGACCCGCTGGGCGTTTACGGCAGGAGCAAGCTGGCCGGCGAGCGCGCGATTGCGGCGGTGGGCGGCGCGTACCTGATCCTGCGCACCAGTTGGGTGTATTCCAATCACGGCAAGAATTTCCTGCTGACCCTGGAGCGCCTGCTGCAGGAAAAGCCACACCTGCGCATCGTCGCCGACCAGATCGGCGCGCCGACCTGGGCCGGGACCATTGCCCGCAGCACCCACGCGTTGATCGAACGCTGGCAAGCCGGCAAGCCGGGGGAATGGGGCGTCTATCACCTGACCGCCCGAGGTGAAACCTCGTGGTTTGGTTTCGCCCAGGCGATTGCCGAGCATTTGCGCGCCGATGGCAAGGCTTGCGCTGAACTCGAAGCGATCCCCTCCAGTGCCTACCCCACTCCGGCCAGGCGCCCGTTGAACTCGCGCCTCGATTGCAGCCGCCTGCAACAGCAATGGCAGGTCAGCCAACCGCCGTGGCAGGACGCATTGCGCGAGTGTCTTGCCGAGCGGCACTAGGCATAATGCGTCTGTTCCCACAGGCGCACGACTCCCATGACTCCATCCCTCCCGCGAAGACCCCGCTGGCGCAGCCTCGCCCTCTTGGCGTTGTGCCTGGCACCGCTGCTGTGGCCGCTGGAGCATTTGGCCGAGCGCTACTACCGCAGCGAGCTGGCCGGGCAGAACCGCCAGACCCTCGATCTGTACGTGGCCAACCTGCTGGGCACGCTGCACCGCTATGAAGTGCTGCCGCAGATCCTCGGTGACTTGCCTGCCCTGCGCACTGCGCTGGATGCGCCCCACGTCAGCACCAACCTGACTAACGCCAACCAGTTGCTCAAGGACGTTGCCGCCCAGGCCGGGGTGGAGGTGATGTACCTGATGGACACCACCGGCAAAACCCTCGCCGCCTCGAACTGGGATAAACAGGACAGCTTTGTCGGACGCAATTTCTCGTTCCGTCCGTATTTCAGCGAAGCCATGGCCGGGCACCTGGGACGCTTTTTCGGCCTGGGCACCACGTCGGCCAAACGCGGTTACTTCTTTGCTGCCGCCGTGCGCGACGGCGATAAAATCATCGGCGTGCTGGTGGTCAAGGTCGACCTGGACCACACCGAAAGCCTGTGGGGCAACACCCCCGAACAACTGCTGGTGACCGACCACAACGGCGTGGTGATCCTCACGTCGCGCCCGCAATGGCGGTTCCGCGCCACCCGGCCGCTGACCGCCGAAGAACGCCAGGCGATCATCGCGATCCAGCCCTACCCGACCCGCGACCCGCAACCGCTGAGCCTCAGCAGTAGCGCCTGGCTGCGCCAATCGACCGCCATCGCCGAGACCGGCTGGAACGTCGAAATCCTCGCCCCGCGCTCGCTGATCAGCCGTCCGGTGCGCACGGTGGTCGCCGTGGGTGGCGCCACGCTGTTGGTGTTGATGCTGTTGCTGGGCCTGATGATGCAACGTCGCCGCCATTACCTGGACCGCATTGCCTTCGAAGCCAAGGCGCGCCGCGAACTGGAAGCCCGTGTGGTGGAACGGACCAGCGACCTGGAGGGCCTCAACCGGCGCCTGAAACAGGAAGTGCTGGAACGCGAGCACGCCCAGCAGGAGCTGGTGCGCGCCCAGGACGATTTGGTACAGGCCGGAAAACTGTCGGCGCTGGGCACCATGTCGGCCAGTATCAGCCACGAACTCAACCAGCCCCTCGCGGCGATTCGTAGCTATGCGGAAAACGCCGAGATCCTGCTCGACCATGAACGCACCGCTGATGCGCGGGGCAATCTCAAGCTCATCAGTGAGCTGACCGGGCGCATGGCGTCGATCATCGCCCACCTGCGCGCCTTCGCCCGCCGCGACCGGCATGCGCCGGAAAGCGTGGCGCTGCAACCGGCCCTGGACGATGCCCTGGCGTTGCTGGCCAAGCGCCGGCGGTCGATGGAAGTGGAGCTGATCCGCGACCTGCCGGAAGCCACCCTGTGGGTACAGGCCGGCGAAACCCGTCTGCGCCAGGTGCTGGGCAACCTGCTGGCCAACGCCCTCGATGCGCTGACCGAAAAAGGCCCACCGCGCAAACTCTGGCTGAGTGCCGAAACCACCGCACACGGCGTCAACCTGTACATTCGCGACAACGGTCCGGGGTTTTGCATGGAAGCACTGGGCCGCGCCAGCGAGCCGTTCTACACCACCAAGACCCGAACCCAGGGCCTGGGGCTGGGCCTGGCGATCTGCGACACCCTGATGCGCGCCTTTGGTGGCGAACTGCTGTTTGCCAACCACAAGGAAGGCGGCGCGCTGTTAACCTTGAAATTGCGTGCCGGCTCGCCGGGCGTCAGTCTGCAACCGTCCGAGGACCGCAGTGTATGAGTATCGATAACCAGATTCAGGTGGTGTTGATCGACGACGATCCACACCTGCGTCAGGCGCTGTGCCAGACCCTGGACCTGGCCGGGCTGAAAGTGCTACCCCTGGGCGAAGCCACCGGCCTCACCGCGCGTCTGTCGCGGGACTGGCCCGGCGTGGTCGTCAGTGATATCCGCATGCCCGGCATGGACGGCCTGGAGCTGCTGGCCGAACTCCACGGCCAGGACCCGGACCTGCCGGTGCTGCTGATCACCGGCCACGGCGACGTGCCGCTGGCAGTGCAAGCCATGCGCGCCGGCGCCTATGACTTCCTCGAAAAGCCCTTTGCCAGCGATTCGCTGCTCGACAGCGTGCGCCGCGCCCTGGCCTTGCGCCGTCTGGTACTGGACAACCGCAGCCTGCGCCTGGCCCTCAGCGACCGCCAGCAACTGAGTACGCGCCTGGTGGGGCACTCGCCGCAAATGCTGCGCCTGCGCGAGCAGATCGGCGCCCTGGCGGCGACCAAGGCCGATGTTCTGATCCTTGGCGAAACCGGGGCCGGCAAAGAGGTGGTCGCCCGTGCCCTGCACGACCTGTCGAGCCGCCGCAGTGGCCCGTTTGTGGCGATCAACGCGGGTGCCTTGGCCGAATCGGTGGTGGAGAGCGAACTGTTCGGCCACGAACCCGGAGCGTTTACCGGCGCGCAGAAACGGCGCATCGGCAAGTTCGAGTTCGCCAACGGCGGCACGCTGTTCCTCGATGAAATCGAAAGCATGAGCCTGGACGTGCAGGTCAAGTTGCTAAGGCTGTTGCAGGAGCGCGTGGTGGAGCGCCTGGGCGGTAATCAGTTGATCCCGCTGGACATCCGCATCATTGCCGCCACCAAGGAAGACCTGCGCCAGTCCGCCGATCAGGGCCGTTTTCGCGCCGACTTGTATTACCGCCTCAACGTTGCACCGCTGCGCATTCCGCCGCTGCGCGAGCGTGGCGAAGATGCGTTGATGCTGTTCCAGCACTTCGCCGACGAAGCCAGCAGCCGCCACGGCTTGCCGCTGCACGAGCTGCAGCCCGGCCAGCGCGCCTTGTTGTTGCGTTATAGCTGGCCGGGCAACGTGCGTGAACTGCAGAACGCCGCCGAGCGCTTTGCTCTGGGCCTGGAACTGGCACTGGACAGCACGCCGGACAACCCAACCAGCAGCGTGCTCACCTCCACACCGGGCGGCTTGAGTGAACAAGTCGAGCAATTCGAAAAAAGCCTGATCGCCGCCGAACTGACCCGCCCCCACAGTTCCATGCGCAGTCTTGCCGAAGCTCTGGGCGTGCCGCGTAAGACCTTGCACGACAAACTGCGCAAGCACGGCCTGAACTTCGCCAATCAAAGCGCTGACGACGAATGACCCCGCCCACCCACCCAGAGGCCCCCATGAGCCGCGACAGCCGTTACCTGGAATCCATCCTCCACCATGACATCCCGCTGACCCGTGACATGGGCCTCAAGGTGCTCGACTGGCAGAACGGGCAGTTGCGCCTGCACCTGCCGCTGGACGCCAACATCAACCACAAGAGCACCATGTTCGGCGGCAGTCTCTACTGTGGTGCGGTACTGGCGGGCTGGGGCTGGCTGCACCTGCAATTGCGCGAAGAAGGGATCGAGGACGGGCATATCGTGATTCAGGAGGGGCAGATCAGTTATCCGCTGCCGGTCACACAGGATGCAACCGCCATTTGCGCGGCGCCGGAGGAGAAGGTGTGGAAGCGTTTTCTGGCGACGTACAGGCGCTACGGGCGGGCGCGATTGGCGCTGGAGACGTGGATTGTGAATGAGGGCCGCGATGAGCGGGCAGTGACATTTACCGGCCAGTATGTGCTGCACCGCTGAAAACCCAGGCACATGGCCAGGTGTGAGAGCCGACTGGCCGGCTCCCACATTGAATCGCTAGAGAGGTCAGGACCGGGCCAGGGTCAACAGGCGTTCACGCCACGGCGCTTTAGCCGGCAACGCCAGGAAGAACGGGTTCAACAACGACGCCCGCGCCGGGTAACTGAACGGCTCACCGCTCAATTCCAGCACCTCTCCCCCCGCACCTTCCAGCACACCCTGGGCCGCAGCCGTATCCCATTGCGAGGTCGGAGCCAGGCGCGGGTAGCAATCGGCGCTGCCTTCGGCCAACAGGCAGAATTTCAGCGAACTGCCGATGTTCGCCAGCTTCAATTCGCCCAACCCTGCGCTCAAACCGCTCAACAGGCTTTCCTGCTCGGGGCTGCTGTGCCGACGGCTGGCAACCACGGTAAACGCCTCACCCGCCGCCGGCGCCTCGCGCACCTGGATCTGCCTGGGCGCTTCGTTTACATCGGAGCGCCACGCGCCCAGACCTGCGCCGCCGAAATAGCAACGACCGCTGGTAGGCATCGACACCACGCCGAACACCACGCGCCCTTGTTCGATCAGGGCAATATTGACGGTGAACTCTTCACTGCCGGCAATAAATTCCTTGGTGCCATCCAGCGGGTCGACCAACCACCAACGCGTCCAACCGGCGCGCACGCTCTGGTCGATATCGGCGTCTTCTTCGGACAGTACCGGGATGCTCGGGTCAAGCGCGGTCAAGCCGGCCAGGATCAGATGGTGAGCGGCCAGGTCGGCTGCCGTCACTGGCGAATCGTCCGCCTTGGAGGTCACGGCCACATCGGCGCGCCAATACGGCAGGATAACGTCGCCTGCCTGGCGAGCCAGCTCGATCACGGGGGCGATAAACGGGTGGCCTAAAAACAGTTCACTCATGCGCTGAACGCTCCACGCTGGATCAACAGGTCTCGTACCAGGTACAACGCCGCCAGGGCACGGCCCTCACTGAATTGTTCGTTTTGTGCCAACTGCGACAGCTCACGCAGGTTGACCTTCTCCACGCGCATCGGCTCGGGCTCATCGCCCTCCAGCCGTTCTTCGTAGAGGTCGGTGGCCAGCACCACCTGGATTTTCTGGCTCATATAACCGGGGGACAGCGACAGCTCGGTGATGTGCTCCAACTGCCGCGCGCCATAACCGGCCTCTTCCTTGAGTTCGCGATCTGCCGCCGCGAGCACGTCTTCGCCAGGCTCGATCAGGCCCTTGGGCAGGGACAACTCATATTCATCGGTGCCGCCGCAATATTCTTCCACCAGCAGCGCGTGGTCTTCGTCCACCATCGCCACAATCATCACCGCGCCGTAACCGGCACCGCGCCCCACGAGGCGTTCGTAGGTCCGTTCAACGCCATTGGAAAAGCGCAATTGCACTTCCTCCACGCGGAACAAACGGCTACTGGCGACTATTTCGCGGGCGAGGACGGTGGGTTTCTGGCGCATAAGCGGCTCCTTGGCGTGATCGGGTTACTATACCGTGGCTTTTCCGATTGTCTGTGTCGGATATCTTTACTTACATGAGAACACCCCATGCCCTCTTTGCCCTGGCACGCCATCGATACTGTCCTGCTGGACATGGACGGCACCCTGCTCGACCTGCACTACGACAACCATTTCTGGATGGAACACCTGCCCCAGCGTTACGCCGAGCTGCACGGTGTGAGCCGGGCCATGGCCGAGATGGAGCTGCTGCCACTGTTCGAGCGTAACGCCGGACAGTTGCAATGGTATTGCCTGGATTTTTGGAGTGCGGAGCTGAAGATCCCGGTGCGTGAACTCAAGCTGGAAACCGCGCACTTGATCGCCTTGCGCCCGGACGCCGATACCTTCCTGGCGGCGATCAAACAGGCCGGTAAACGCGTGATTCTGATCACCAACGCCCACCGTGACTCACTGTCCTTGAAGATGGAACGCATCGAACTGGCACCGTACTTCGAACGTATGATCAGTTCCCACGACTACGGTTTCGCCAAGGAAAACCCGCAATTCTGGGATGCCTTGCAAGCCGACACGGGCTTTGAACCGTCGCGCAGCCTGTTTATCGACGACACCTTGCCGATTTTGCGCAGCGCGCGGGATTTTGGTGTGGGGCATCTGCTGGCCGTGAAAGAGCCGGACAGCAAGAAGGGGGCGAAGGATACGGCGGAGTTTGCGGCGGTCGACAATTACCGAGATTTAATGACCGGACTCTAAAAGCCATGCAGGAGCGGGCTTGCCCGCTCCCGCATTTTTTCGTTTTACTCAGGAATACGCAGCGTCTGCCCTGGGTAGATTTTGTCCGGGTGCGACAACAGCGGCTTGTTGGCCTCGAAGATTTTGTTGTACTGGTTGGCGTTGCCATACACCGCAAGGGAAATTGCGCTCAGGGTGTCGCCCTTTTTCACCACGACGAAACGGGCAGCGACAACGGCCGGGCCGGTTACGGTGATCCGGTCATCCACGCTGGCCACCCCGGCAATATTGCCCAGCGCCAGCAGAATCTTCTCTTTCTCTTCCTGGGTGGCGACTTCACCGGTCACGGTCACCGTGTCGCCATCTACAGTGGTCTGCACATTCGGACTCCCCAGACCCACCTTGGCTACGTGTTCCTTCAACTGCTCACCCGCATTCGCATTACCCGGCGTCAACAGATCGATCAACTTCTCGCCGGCTTCCTTCACAAAGCTAAAAAGACTCATGGTGCACTCTCCTTGGTAGTTGAATTCCAGATGCCCAAGACTAGACCAGTCTCAAGGAGTCTGGTTCCGGACCGGCAAAAGACCCAAACGCGCTAGAATCTCCACGCCATTGGAATAAGCCCTGGAGCGAAGATGGACATCAAACAGCTGAAATTCCTGATCGCCCTCGACGAAACCCGCCACTTCGGCCAGGCCGCGGCGCGCTGCCATATCACCCAGCCCACGCTGTCGATGCGCCTGCGCAGCCTTGAAGAAGAGTTGGACCTGCCGCTGGTCAATCGCGGCCAGCGTTTCGAGGGTTTCACGGCCCCCGGCGAGCGCGTGCTGGCCTGGGCACGCACGGTGCTGGCGGCCTATGACGGTTTGCAGGCCGAGGCGGCCGCGTGTCGCGGCAATCTGGTGGGCACCTTGCGCCTGGGCGTGGTGCCGCTGTCGAGCTTCGATCCCTTGGCGCTGATGCAACAGTTGCACAAAGAACACCCAAGCCTGCGCTTCGAGCTGTCGGCCCTCAGCTCCGAGCAGATTCTTGAGCAGTTGGCGAGTAATCGCCTGGATCTGGGCGTGTCTTACCTGGAGCGTCTGGACAACGAACGCTTCGACTCGCTGGCCTTGGGTGAAACCCGTATGGGCCTGCTCTACGATCAACGTTTTTTCAGCTTTGGCGACACGCCATTGAGCTGGGAAGCCTTGATCGAACTGCCCCTGGGCATGCTCACCAGCGGCATGCACTTTCGCCAGTCCATCGACCACAACTTCCACAGCCGTGGGCTCACCCCGCAACCGTTGCTGCAAACCGACGCCGTCCATCAGTTGTTACAAGCCGTGCACGGCGGTTTATGTTGCGCGGTGATGCCGCTTGACGGTGGCCTGGACGCGCTCACCGAGCACCTGCGCCTGCAACCGATCGAAGACGCCCACACCCTGGCGCGCCTGGGCTTGATCATGCGGCGCAGTGCGCCGCGTTCGGCGCTGGCCGAGGCGTGTTTTGCGCTGTATCAGAAATCGCAAACAGAGTCTTGATCGACGTCATCTATCGGCAGATCAGTACTGGCAATTAGACGCGACGCTTTGTCGCGCCTAGTCTAAACACTGATCAATCCGTCGGTGACTGCCCCATGAACGCCAAGCGCCCAGTCTGCGCGGCGCCCGCTCTCGAAACGCCAGCGCCCGCCGCCAGCCAGAGCTATCAGTATTGCAATCTCGAACACACGGACGTCGCCAGCACTGCGTTGGCGGAAGAGGTGGCGTTGGCGATTGCCTACAACGACATCAGCCAGGCAGTCATGTTGGTGACGCCGACGGACCTGGAAGACTTCATCGTTGGTTTCAGCATCGGCAGCGGCATCATCACCGACGTCAGCGACATTTATGATCTGAAACTCAGCGGATCTGGCTCGACCCAGTACGCTCAGGTGCAGATTTCCAGCCGCGCCTTCTGGAACCTCAAGCAGCAACGCCGCCAACTGGCCGGTACCAGCGGCTGCGGCCTGTGCGGCGTGGAGGCGGTGGAACAGGCCCTGCCCGACCTGCAAGTGCTGCCCGGCGCACCATTGCCGCCTGCGGCGTGGCTCGACGGCCTGCGCCAGCGCATCAGCGCGTTCCAGCCCCTGGGCCAGCACAGCGGTGCGGTGCATGCGGCGGTATTTATGAACAGCCAAGGCGAATTACTGCTGGGTCGCGAAGACATCGGCCGGCATAACGCACTGGATAAATTGATCGGTGCGCTGATCCGCCAAAAGATCCCCACCGACGGTGGCCTGGCAATTGTCACCAGCCGCTGCAGCCTTGAATTGATCCAGAAAGTCCTGCGCGCGGGCATCCAGACCCTGGTCAGCCTGTCGTCGCCCACCGGCCTGGCCCTGCAATGGGCCCGCCGACATAACCTCAATCTCATCCACCTGCCGCACCGAAGTGCGCCGCGGGTCTACAGCCCTGCGATGGAGAACCAGCCGTGAGCAATCATCATCAAGCCGACCAAACCCCAACCCCGCGTTACAAGCCTTACAAAGGGGCGGCCGGCGGCTGGGGCGCGCTGATCAGCGTCGCACAGGCATGGCTGACCAGTGACAACGCGCTGAAAAACCTGCGCATGATGCTCAAGACCAACCAGAACGGCGGCTTCGACTGCCCCGGCTGCGCCTGGGGTGATTCGCCGGAAAGCGGCATGGTCAAGTTCTGCGAGAACGGCGCCAAAGCCGTGAACTGGGAAGCGACCAAGCGCCGCGTGGACGCTGCATTCTTCGCCAAGCACAGCGTCACCGCGTTGCTGGAACAGAGCGATTACTGGCTCGAATACCAGGGCCGCCTGACCGAGCCAATGCGCTACGACGCCGAAACCGACCGCTACACCCCGGTCAGTTGGGACGCGGCCTACGAGTTGATCGGCAAGCACCTCAATGCACTGCCAAGCCCGGACATGGCCGAGTTCTATACGTCCGGCCGCGCCAGCAACGAAGCGGCCTACCTGTACCAACTGTTCGTGCGCGCCTACGGCACCAACAACTTCCCGGATTGCTCGAACATGTGCCACGAGGCCAGCGGCGTGGCCCTGGCGCAAAGCGTGGGCGTCGGTAAAGGCACCGTGACCTTTGACGATTTCGAACACGCCGATGCGATTTTCGTCTGGGGCCAGAACCCCGGCACCAACCACCCGCGCATGCTCGAACCGCTGCGCGAAGCGGTCAAGCGTGGCGCCCAGGTGGTGTGTATCAACCCGCTGAAAGAGCGCGGCCTGGAACGCTTCCAGCACCCGCAACACCCGCTGGAAATGCTCACCAACGGCGACAAGCCGACCAACACGGCGTACTTCCGTCCGGCCCTGGGCGGCGACATGGCCATCCTGCGCGGCATGGCCAAGTTCCTGCTGTTGTGGGAGCGCCAGGCCCAGGCCGAAGGCAAGGAAGCGGTGTTCGACCACGACTTCCTCAATGAACACACAGCAAACGTGCTCGATTACCTGGCCAAAATCGACGACACCTCCTGGGATGAAATCGTCGCGCAGTCCGGCCTGCCCCTGGTGGAGATCGAGCAAGCCGCGCGCATGTACGCCAAAAGCAAGAACGTGATCATGTGCTGGGCGATGGGCATCACCCAGCATCGCCACTCGGTGCCGACCATCCAGGAAATCGCCAACCTGATGCTGCTGCGCGGCAACATAGGCCGTCCGGGCGCGGGCCTGTGCCCGGTGCGCGGCCACAGCAACGTGCAAGGCGACCGCACCATGGGCATCAATGAACGCCCACCCGTGGCGTTCCTGGACGCTCTGGAGCGGCGATTCCAGTTCCAGGTGCCGCGGACCAACGGCCACAACGTGGTCGAAGCGATCCACGCCATGCTCGAAGGTCGCTCCAAAGTGTTTATCGGCCTGGGCGGCAACTTTGCTCAAGCCACCCCGGACAGCCCGCGCACTTTCGAAGCGCTGCGCAATTGCGACCTGACCGTGCAGATCAGCACCAAGCTCAACCGCAGCCACCTGATGCACGGTAAAGACGCGCTGATTTTGCCGTGCCTGGGCCGTACCGACATCGACATCCAGGCCGAGGGCCCGCAAGCGGTCACGGTGGAAGATTCATTCAGCATGGTTCACGGCTCCAACGGCCAACTGCAACCGCTGTCACCGCTGATGAAATCCGAGCCGGCCATCCTCGCCGGCATTGCCGCCGCCACCCTGGGCAGCAAACCAGTGGACTGGAACTGGCTGGTCGCCGACTACGGGCGCATTCGCGACCTGATCGCCGACACCATCCCAGGCTTCAAGGACTTCAACGAGCGCATCAAACACCCAGGCGGTTTCTACCTGGGCAACTCGGCCGGCGCGCGTCGCTGGAACACCCCATCGGGCCGCGCCAACTTCCGCCCGAACGTCCTGCCTGCCGACCTGATCCACGAACGCACCCACGCCACCGGTCGCGTGCCGGACCTGATCATGCAGTCGATGCGCTCCCACGATCAGTACAACACCACCATTTATGGCCTGGACGATCGCTATCGCGGGGTCAAGGGCCAGCGTGACGTGTTGTTCGTCAATGAGGCGGACATCATTCGCCTGGGCTTCAAGCCGGGGCAGAAAGCCGACATCGTTTCGCTGTGGGAAGATGGCCGTGAGCGCCGCGTGAAGGGCTTCACTTTGCTGGCGTTTGATATTCCAGCGGGGCAGGCAGCGGCTTATTACCCGGAGGTGAATCCGCTGGTGCCGCTGGAAAGCACGGGCGATGGCAGCCATACGCCAACGTCGAAATTTGTCGCGATTCGCCTGGAAGCGGCGAGCGAGAGCGGCTTGATCATGGCGCGCTCGGCCTGATCGATCAGTTCGGACACAAAAAAGGCCGCTTTTGCATAAAAGCGGCCGTTCCGAAGTAGCTAATGACTCGCAAAAAACACTTAAGTTCCGTAGTTAAAACAGTAACTTAGAGAATTGTGTACAACTCGTGTTACTGGTCGGATTTCTATTGTCACAATGTCAATACAGCCTCAGGATCGCGCCGTCATCCCCTTGAGGTTTCCCTGAATGAAGTTCTCCTCGATTCTCTTGTTGTCCCTTGGCCTGGTCAGTGGCGCAGCCATGGCCGGCGGCACCACCGAAGCCGGTGTAGGCGGCGCATTGGGCGGGGTTCTAGGTTCCGTTGTCGGCCAGCAGCTGGGCGGCAATACCGGTTCGACGATCGGTGCGGCCCTGGGTGGCGCAGGTGGCAGTGCGGTCGGCGCCGACAAGCGCAGCCGCGGCGAAGCAGCCATAGGCGGCGCACTCGGCGCAGCCGGCGGCAACGTCGTGGGCCGCAGTGTCGGCGGCAGCACCGGTGCACTGATCGGCTCGGCCGCCGGTGGTGGCGCCGGTGGCGCGCTGGGCAACTACATGGGCAACAAGAGCGATGACGATGACCGTCGTGATCGTGGCCGTGATTACCGCCGTTATGACCGCGATGATCATCCAGGCCGCGGCCATGCCTATGGCCACCGCAAGAACAAACATCACTACCGTCACCGGTAAGCTTTAAAAACACGGCACATCAATGTGGGAGGGGCATACCCCTCCCACATTTGGTTTATGCCGCGTGTGTCGGATCGAGTCAGACCACCAACCGCTGCAACGCCTCGCGCAACAACCCCGGAATCGTCACCGGCTGGTTCGTCTGCCGATCCACAAACACATGCACAAAGCGCCCCGCCGCGCAGGCCTCTTCTTCGCCTGCCTTGAATACCGCCAACTCGTATTGCACTGAGCTATTGCCCAACTTGCCTACCCGAAGGCCGATATCAATGCGCTCAGGGAACGCGACCGACGCAAAGTAATCGCACGCCGAACTCACCACAAAACCCACGACCTCACCGCCATGAATATCCAGCCCACCCTGCTCGATCAGGTAGGTATTCACTGCCGTGTCGAAAAAACTGTAATAGGTAACGTTATTCACGTGACCGTATACGTCATTGTCGTGCCAGCGCGTGATGATCGGCTGGAAGTGAGCGTAGTCGGCGCGTTGTGGCACTGAATCAGGCATGGGCACATCTCGCGGAAAATGGGTTTACAGGGTGTTCAAGTGAGCCTCGGCCCACTCACGCACTTCGGCGTATGGATAGTCCTCCAGCGCTGCAAAACCGGGAATGCCCCGCGCCTTCAACTTGGTAAACAACGGTACGCTGATGCCCCCCAGAAAGCGCGTCAGGCGTTCCGCACTCGGCAGTTGGCCGGTGTGTTGATGATGCCTGTGGATAAAATCACCGCACAGTCCCATAAAGTTTTTATCCACAAGCGGCGGCAAGGCCGGCGGCGCTGGCAGATGCGCGACGTTGCCATGGCACACCGAACAATGGCCACAGCGCTGCGGCGCGTTCTCATCACCAAAATACTGCGCCAATCTGTGCCCCAGGCAATGCTCGGTGGCGAACAGCTCAAGCATGGCGTGAATCCGCGCCACTTCCGTCACTTCATGCTGCTTGAAGCCTGTGTATAACTCGGCGCTCAACACCTGTGGATCGAACGCGGTGTCCAGCAGGCTGTAGACCTCGGTCATTTGCTTGCTTTCCAGCTCGATCAGACCTCGCTCCTGGAAATAATCCAGCGCCTTCACGACCCGACCGCGCTCGGCATTGTGCTGTTGATACAGCGCGTCGAAGTCCACCGTCGCCCAGGTTTTCGCCCGCTTGCACACCTGAATGATCGCTGCGACGAACTGCTGCCGCTCCCCGGAGAACCGTGCCAGCAAAGCGTCGGGTTCGATCAGGTACTTGAAACGGTATTCGGCATAAAACGCATAGCGCGGCGCGATCACCCCTTTGAGTTCCAACTGCACCAGCAGCGTCTTGAGCGGCAGTTCACGGATATTGCTGTGGTCCGACAACGACCTCAGTAAAAACTCCCACTGTCCATCGCTGCGCGCCGCCTGCAGATCCTCCAGCACACGGCGAATACCGTCCTGCTCGGGCGTGTCGCCGTACACAAAATTTTCCAGCACGTTGAGGCTGTCGCGGTTGGCCAACACCAGGCAGTCCGAGGGCTGACCATCACGCCCTGCACGGCCGATTTCCTGGCTGTAGTTCTCGATGGATTTGGGCAGATCGAAGTGCACCACATTGCGAATGTCACTCTTGTCGATGCCCATACCGAACGCGATAGTGGCGACAATGCAATTGGAGCGCCCGCCCATAAATCTCTGTTGGATGCCCTCGCGCTTATCGTGGGGCAAACCGGCGTGATAAGCCTCGGCCTGGATACCGTTGCGGTTCAGGTGCTCGGCGATCTGCTCGGCGGTTTTTTGCAGGGTGACGTAGACGATACTCGGCTGATCGGCTCGCTCGTTCATCCACTGCACCAGGCGACGACGCTTATCCGCACCGCTCACCGGTTCGACCAGCAAGTTGAGGTTGGGCCGGTAAAAGCCGGTGGTTACCACATCGTCCGCTGCAATGGCGAACTTCGCCTGCATATCCGCAATCACCTTGGGCGTGGCTGTAGCCGTCAGCAGCAAGGCTTGTGGGATCTTGAACTGGCGCTGGTAGTCCGGCAGCTTCAGGTAGTCCGGACGGAAGTTGTGGCCCCATTCGGAAATACAGTGCGCCTCATCGACCACCAGCAGGGAAATCTGCACGCTTTGCAGGAAGTTACGAAAGCGTTCATTTTTCAAACGCTCCACGGAAATCATCAGGATTTTCAACTCACCGGAGCGCGCCCGCGTCATGACGTCATTGGCCTCGTCACGGCTCTGGGCCGAATCGATGCTGCCCGCCGAAATACCATGGCGCTGCAAAAAACCAAGCTGGTCCTGCATCAGTGCCAGCAACGGCGATACCACCACGGTCAGGTGCGGAAGCAGCACGGCCGACAGCTGATAACACAGGGACTTGCCCGACCCGGTAGGGAAAATCGCGGCCGCCGAACGGCCGGCCAGCACTGCGCTGACGGTTTGCTCCTGACCCAAACGAAACTGTGGATAACCAAAGACCTGCTGGAGGGTGTCGTGCATAGGCTGTCACTCCATTGACCGCTGAAGGTGGCTTAAAAACGTAGTCCAGCCAGCTCAGCGGAGCGAGAAAGGTCAAAGGGAAAAAGAGACAGGATGATACACAGGGTGCAGCAATGGCCCTGGGCCCAATTCGACACGTTCGACTGCCGATGTAGGAAAACTACAAAACAAATGTGGGAGGGGCTGTCGCCGATGACGCGGTATCAGTCAGGTATCGCTGACTGGTCCACGGCCATCGGGGCAAACTCCCTCCCCCACGTTAGAACTGCCCTACAGCTGAATCAGCGGTTCTGGACCCGCTCAATCGCCGTGTCATACACCGGATTGGCCTTCTGTTCCTTGGCCAACTGGTAGTGACGCAACGCATCCGGGAACTGGCCCGCCGCTTCGTAGATCCGCGCAATGTTGTAGTAGGCACCTGCCCGCACGGTCGCCGCATTGGCGCCGGTGGCGAGGGCGATGGCCTTGCGGTTGGCCCAGATCGACTCGGCGGTGTTGCCGGCTTTCTGATAGGCCAGGCCGAGGTTGCCGTACGCTTTGCCAAAGCCGTTGTCCAAGTCGATCGCCTGACGGAACAGGTCAATGGCCTGGTCCAGGTTACCTGCCTTGTAGGCGGCTTCACCCTGCACGTTCAGACGCTTCGCATCGGTTTGTGCGGAAGTGCTGACGGCGACTGCGGTTACCGCGACGCTGTCATCCAGCAGCGGTTTAACTTCGTTGAGCACATTGGCCGCATTCACGGTAACGCCGCTGAAGGTGTTGATGTCCTGGAAGTCCCCGCTGCCGGTCATGCGGAACACTGTCCACAGGTTGCCGCTGCGGTTCTTCGGCACGTAGTAGGTGCGCACCAGAGATTGGCCCATGTACACGAACACCTTGGCTTCGCTGTTGGACAGCTGGCGCGAGCCTGGATTGCCGCCGTTGCTATAGTCGTGCACAGCGTAAACGTAGCTTTCGCCGTAGTGTTTTTTCTGCAGGGTGATGGTTTCCGGGCCGTAGCTGTCAGTGTCATCCACGTCCAGTTCGGCGTCGGTGCCGGTCTTGTTCTCAAAGTAGATATTGTTGCCGGGGAAGATCATATGGGAGTCGAGATCGCTCGGCGTCTGGCCCCAGGTCAGCACCACGCGCAGGCCATCGAGGTTTTCCATGACCGGGCTGATCGCATACGTCATGCCTTTGCACGGACACTTCACCACCAGGTTGGAATAGCCAGGCTTTTTGATGATCAGCAGGCTGCTGGCATCGTCCGCGGCTTCGCTGGTGAGGGTGACTTGGCCCTGGGCGTTGGTGCGCCCCACCACGTTCTGTGCGCCATTGCGCTGCAGTAGCACTTCGGCATCGGCAATTTTTTGGTCCTTGACCACCGCACTGAGCACTTCAATCGGCAGCTGGTCGGCTTGAACGGAAAAAGCCATCGCACACAATGACATCGCCGAAGCGACATGACGCAAACCCATGCTTAACTCCCTTTAAGTAGCGGGCTGAATCGCCCGACAAGATTTTGCGGTGAAACATACGCTGAATTCAGCTTGCCGGCAGACTTTTTATACAGAATGTGACGTGGTTTTTATCCCGCCTGCCCGCCGTAGCATTGCGCTACAATCAAGCCTTGCGACCCAGGAGTACGCTGCAATGAGCGAACTGACGTTTGAGCAAAAGCAGGACCATTACCACAAGATCCGCCGTTCCAACTACCTGGCCAGCCTGCGCCTGGAAGGGTTCGACACCCAACCGGCCGACGTCGACAAACCGCTGCCGACGCGCGAAGCCGTGCTTGCCAAGTACCGCAACAACCCACGCTGATGCTCGACAAATACGGGGTGGGCCAGGATCCGTACTGCTATCCCGGTAGCAGCGTCCTGCGCAACCGCCTCGATTTGCTCGACGAACACCGCCTGCACCAGGCAGAGCGGGAGTTATCTGAAATCGCCGTAGGCAATCTGCCGCTCTTCCCGCCGCCTTACGATCTCGACCGTCTGCAGCACATACACCGTATGCTGTTCGGCGACATCTATGACTGGGCGGGTGAGTTGCGCAGCGTCAATATCCAGAAAGGCGACACACTGTTCTGCACCCCGGAACGCATCCCGCCGGAAGCGGCGAAGATCGTTCGGCATATGGAGCAAGCGAACTGGTTCGTCGGTGTGAGCCAGGCAGAACTGGTGACGCAGGTTGCCGAGGCCTATGGCGACCTCAACGTCATCCACCCCTTCCGCGAAGGCAACGGCCGGGCGCAGCGGATTTTGTTCGAACAGATCATCGTCAATGCAGGGTTTTCGGTGAACTGGTGGCTGGTCAAACATGCGGCGTGGATACCGGCGAATATCGATGCGGTGGCGTGTGATTATCGCGGGCTGGAAGCCATTTTCGAGCGGTGTATCAGCAGGCCGGTCAACTAAGAGGCTGGTTTGTCGGCGTTGCACCAGACTGTACTTCTCCACCAGACACATCGCCATCGCCGGCAAGCCCCACTCCCTCCTTTTGACCCGCTTCACCAGCCAAAACGCTGCTAAACCGAAATGCCAGAAGCGACTGTAGGAAACAGCCAAACACCGTGCAATCCCATTCCTAAACTGCAAAAAACCCCTGCTCGCCCCTCTTAGAACGCCCCTCTTTCTGACCGAAACTAGCACTCTCTCAACTTTTTCGGCAAAACCAAGTGAACGCCACTCTTTGCTGGCTGGAAGCAAAATCGTCGGCTTCAATGCTCAGGTTGGATGGAGGGCATGGATCCCCAGCGATCCCGCATCTCAATGCATGTGTACTCAGATGAATCATAGTCAGCTGTTTTACCTACAATTGGCGATATTTCTCGGTCTTTACCTTTCGCTGTACTACAAGATCACCGACTGCACGCTCAGAAAGCGCTTCGCCGTCACATTTCTTACAACAGGCCTTATATTGACGTTCCTACTACCCTATGTAGCGGTGATCCTCAGAATGCCCCTCCTACCTGTCTTCGTATGTTTGATAGGCTTGGCGCTCTTCATCACCCGAAACAAATACCGCCTCCAACGCAACCAGCCCCCTCATCCACTCCTGCGTGCCCCCACCATGAACCTCGCCCCCAACTTCCCCGAAGACCCCGCAATGCAACAGTTGCTGCAACTGCTGCACGACGAAATCGGCCTGCCGAAACACAAGACCATCCGCCTGCAAACCTCACTCAATTTCGATCTGGGCTGTGACGGCAGTGAGGCCAAGCAACTGATGGACGCGCTGGAGCAGGACTTTGGCGTCGACCTGGGCGACTACGATGCTTATCGTTATTTTCAGCCGCCGATGTTCGATGTGTTCCTCAAGCGACGTGCCAAGGGCCGTGGTGAAAAAGTGCCGCTGACCATCGGAATGCTTTACCTGGCGATCAAGACCCACAGCTGGGACACGCAGACGCTGGAAAACCTGAGCTGAATGAACGCCGATTTCAAACGCCTCGATGCCACCGGGGCGGGTAACCGGATCAATCCCCCCTGCACATCGCGACCAACCTTTGGCGCACAAAAAAGCCGCCCACAAGAGGCGGCTTTTTCACAGCGCGCGAGTCTTACAACTTAGGGCCCGCAGCCTTGATCGCATCGCTCACTTCAAACTTCTTGAAGTTCTCAACGAACAGACCAGCCAGCGCCTTCGCCGCTTCGTCGTAAGCAGCCTTGTCAGGCCAGGTGTTACGTGGGTTCAACAGACCGGTTTCAACACCCGGTACGGCCAGTGGCACGTCGAGGTTGATGGTGTCGAGGTGTTCGGTTTCTGCACCGATCAACGCGCCGCTCTGAATCGCCGCGATCACGCCGCGAGTGGTCGGAATGTTGAAACGCTTGCCAACGCCGTAGCCACCGCCGGTCCAGCCGGTATTGACCAGGTAAACCTTGGAGCCGAAGCCGCGGATGCGCTTGATCAGCAGCTCTGCGTATTCGCCGGCAGGACGCGGGAAGAACGGCGCGCCGAAGCAGGTGGAAAAGGTCGACTTGATGCCGCTGCCCGAACCCATTTCGGTCGAGCCCACCAGAGCGGTGTAGCCGGACAGGAAGTGGTAGGCCGCTTGCTCTTCGCTGAGGATCGACACAGGCGGCAGTACGCCGGTCAGGTCGCAGGTCAGGAAGATCACCGCGTTTGGCTCGCCGCCCAGGTTCTTCTCGGAACGTTTGGCAACGTGCTCCAGCGGGTAGGCGGCACGGCTGTTCTGGGTCAGGCTCACATCGGCGTAGTCGGCGTGCTTGGCCTCGTCGATCACGACGTTTTCCAGTACCGCGCCGTGCTTGATGGCTTTCCAGATAACAGGCTCGTTCTTCTCGGACAGGTCGATGCACTTGGCATAGCAACCGCCTTCGATGTTGAACACCACACCCTCGCCCCAGCCGTGTTCGTCGTCACCGATCAGGTAACGGCTTTCGTCGGCCGACAGGGTGGTTTTACCGGTGCCGGACAGGCCGAAGAACAGGGTCACGTCGCCTGCTTCGCCAATGTTGGCGGCGCAGTGCATCGGCAGTACGTCGGAGGCCGGCAGCAGGAAGTTCTGCACCGAGAACATGGCTTTTTTCATTTCACCGGCGTAACGCATGCCGGCGATCAGCACTTTTTTCTGTGCGAAGTTAAGGATCACGCAACCGTCGGAGTTGGTACCGTCACGCTCTGGCACGCACTCGAAGTTGGCCACGTTCAGCACCTGCCACTCATCACGGCCGGCCGGATTGTACTGGGCCGGGTTGATGAACAGGCAACGACCGAACAGGTTCTGCCAGGCAGTCTGGGTGGTCATTTTCACGGCCAGGTAGTGGTCTTCGGAAGCCCCTACGTGAACGTGGGAAACGAAGTGCTCTTGCGCGTTATTGAAGGCCTCGACGCGAGCCCACAGGGCATCGAACTTGTCGGCCGGGAACTTGCGGTTGATCGGGCCCCAGGCGATAGCATCCTGGGTGGAAGGCTCTTCAACGATGAAACGGTCTACCGGCGAACGACCGGTGCGGTGACCGGTTTCTACGACCAGCGCGCCGGTATCGGCAAGCACGCCTTCACCGCGCTGCAGGGCTTCTTTGACCAGATCGTCAACACTCAGATCGGTGTATACGGCGTTATTGGCTTGCGTCATGAGGTTCCCCGTCGGCCTATGGCCGAGTGCTCCAAACGTTTTGTAGTAGAAAGTTGCGCACTACTACCGCGAAAAAAGTGGGCCGGATTATGCCAGAAAAGCCCAAAAAGAGTAGGGCCCTCCCGTCAGAACACCTCTAATCTGGCATTTGTCAGGTGATTTACCTGTGCTTAAACGTTTTAGTGGCGGGTATCGGAAGGCGTGTCGATGCCCGCGCCAGCGAACAATTGAGCGACATCAGCCGCATCGAACAGGTAGCGCTCGTTGCAGAACTGGCAGTCAATCTCGATATGGCCACCGTGTTCCACGACCAATTCCTGCGCATCTTCAAGGCCCAGGCTGACCAAGGCATTGGCCGAACGCTCGCGCGAACAGCTGCAATTGAAGCGCAGGCCCTGTTCGTCGAACAGGCGCACGGCCTCTTCGTGGTACAGGCGATGCAGGATAGTTTCGTTGTCCAGGCCCAGCAGTTCTTCGGCTTTCAGGGTGTCGGCCAGGGCAATGATGTGCCGCCAGCTTTCAGCACGGTCATCGTCATCCTTGATACGGTCGGCCGGCAGCT
The DNA here is from genome assembly GCF_023148575.1 of Pseudomonas sp. EYE_354. Taxonomy (NCBI): domain Bacteria; kingdom Pseudomonadati; phylum Pseudomonadota; class Gammaproteobacteria; order Pseudomonadales; family Pseudomonadaceae; genus Pseudomonas; species Pseudomonas sp. EYE_354. Next base: position 98,059 of record NZ_JAHXNQ010000016.1, on the reverse strand, counting down.
GTTGTACCAAAAGGCCGCGGGCGCGCTTGCCGTCGGCATTGAGCCAGAACTTGGTGCCCACCTGCTGGGACATGACGAAATAATTGGTGAAGCAGTCCGACAGGTTCTCGCCGTCGAGGTCGACGATGCCCTGGTAACGCTGGCCTTCCGTCGGGTCGACAGTAATGGCTAATACGCCATTGGCCATCAGATCGGACAGGGTAGCGTCGGGCGCGATCCGTTCGGCTTCGTAACGGGCCAGGCCACGGATTTCACGCTCGCTGGAGCATTCGATCATGAGCATCGGGACCGGGCCTTCAGACCGCGCCTGCAGGATCAGTAAACCGTCGAACTTCATGGTGCCAACCAGCAGCGCAGCGGCCGCCATCAACTCACCGAGCAGTTGCGCGACCGGCTCCGGATAGGGGTGCTTGGCAAGGACTTCTGCGTAGCTGCGCTCCAGAGAGACAAGTTCGCCGCGGACGTCGCTCTCGTCGAAGATGAAGCGTTGGGTGAAGTCGGTATCCGGTAAATCAGTCATAGGTCTGGGTATCTGAATTGATGACAAAATGATTACAAGGTTTATAAAATTAAACGCTTTAGCACCATTTTGGTGCGGCTTTCTCCTGGAAACAGAGAGCTTATATAGAGCGAAGAGGGACAGTTTATGAACAATCCGGGTTTGTTCCAAGCCAAGTGGAACCTCCGGCGATGGGCTCTTTGCAATCTACTCGCTATCGGACTGCTGTGTTTTTGGCTGTGGCCCACGGGCCAGAGGCTATGTGTCATTTTCGACGAGTGGCTGTTTCATCTACTCAATGACCCGCTGGCGACTAGCACAACCTGGCTGCATACGTGGGCCGTGGCCAGTTTGCGACCGTTTGATGCAGTGGTCGGGATCATTTTGCTGGCGCTGCTGATTCGCGGTGACTGGGTGTTCAAGGCCGTGCAGGTGCGTCAGGCGCTGTTAGGTTTTGTCGGCATTTTGTTGCTGTTGCTGTTTATCCGCATGCTGTTTTCCAAACTCGCGGCGCAGATGGGCTGGCAGCACAGCAGTCCATCGATGGTGGTTGGTGGCGCGATTCAAATGAGCGATTACTTTCCGGGCTTGGAAAAAACCTGGGAGTTAAAAGACCGCTCCAGTCAGAGTTTCCCAGGTGATCACGCTTCGGTGCTGTTGATATGGGCGATGTTTATGACGGTGTTTGCCCAGCGCATCGGCCAGGTGCTGGTGATTTGGGGCTTGGCGGTGTTGTTCATGATGCCGCGCCTGGTGGCGGGCGCCCATTGGGGGCAGGACGACTACATCGGCGGCGTGTTGCTGGCGCTGCTGGCGTTGGGCTGGGGTTATTACACGCCGTTTGCAGCGAAGGTGTCAGGGGTGCTGATGCGGGTGACTGCGCCGTTGTTCGGGCTTGCTGGGCGTCTGCCCTTGGTCGGCCGACTAACCATCCTGAGAACCTGCCGCAACAAGCCCGCCCGCTATAAAGGCCCCTTCGCTTAAGGGCTAGTCGTCATTGCCACTGCCGCGAAACTTGAACAGGTCACGGCGCTGCTTCTTGCTTGGCTTGCCATCGGTGGTCAGGCCTGAGGCGCCCGCCTTGCGCATGGCCGCTGCGTTTTCGCGCTTGGCAATGCTGGCTTCGGTTTCCGCGTACAACGCCTGCGCTTCAGGCGCGCCACGGCGCACGATGGAAAGCGCCTGCACCACGACGGTCTTTTCATCAAAACCCGTGCGAATCTGAAACTCATCACCGACTCTCGGCTCTTTGCCCGGCTTGCAGCGCTCGCCGCGATGATGCACTTTGCCACTCTCGATCGCGGCCTTGGCCAGAGCACGGGTTTTATAAAACCGCGCTGCCCACAGCCACTTATCCAGACGGACTTTTTCTTCCTCTTCCTGCTTTTGAGCCACTTGAATTCCTCGCTCTGAAAAATGTCGCAACTTTACCGTTGAAACCCTTCGACGCATAAACCCCAAGGCTCACCTAAGATACGCCAGGTAGCACCCTGTTTTCGCGAGGACATGCCGTGACCGACTTTCCCGTTTCACTCACCTCGCCAGGCCAGCGGTGCGTGGGTTGCCAGCAAAGCGAGCCCCTGGGCTTCGACTTCGCGTTCGCCTATCAGCCAATCGTAGACCTTCGGGACCATACGATCTTCGCCAACGAAGCCTTGGTGCGCGGGGTCAATGGTGAAGGTGCGATGTCGATACTGGAACAGGTCAACGAAAGCAATCGCTACCGCTTTGACCAACGCTGTCGCATGCAAGCCATTGCCGGTGCCGCCGCCCTGGGAATGCAGACCCACCTTTCCATCAATTTCATGCCCAATGCCGTGTACCGCCCGGAGCTCTGTATCCGCAGCACGCTGGAGGCGGCCCGCGCGCACAACTTTCCGCTGAACCGACTGATTTTCGAGACGCTCGAAAGCGAGCACGTAGATAACTATCGCCATTTGACGAATATTCTGCGTGAATACCGCGAATTCGGCTTCATGACCGCCATCGACGATTTCGGCGCGGGCTATTCGGGGCTGAATCTGCTGGCCGATTTCCAACCTGACCTGATCAAACTCGACATGGCGCTGATTCGTGATGTCGACCAGGATCGTGTCCGCCAGGTAATCGTACGGGGGATTGTCACAATCTGTGAGCAGTTGGGGGTTACTGTCATCGCCGAAGGCATCGAAACAGCCGGCGAACGAGACTTCCTGTTCGACTGCGGAATATTTCTGATGCAGGGCTACTGGTTCGCCAGGCCTGCATTCAATGCCCTGGCCGAGGTGTCACCCCAGGCCTGGGCGAACTGATCGGTTACCCATATTGAAGACATTTGACCATTTGACCGTTGTGGGTCTGCGTGAGTGGGTGGCACTTCCCGACTTGGGAGTGGCCGGCCTGCGCGCGAAGATCGATACCGGGGCCAGTACCTCAAGCCTGCACGCCACCGATATCGAGCCCTTTGAGCGCGACGGTGAGAAATGGGTGCGCTTCACCGCGCACCTGGGCAGCGTTGTGCAACTGCGTCACCGCCGCTGCGAAGCGCCGCTGGTGACGATGAAAACCATCAAGAGCTCCAACGGCCATGCGCAGGTGCGTTATGTGATCAGCACCACCCTGGCGCTGGGTGATGGGGTATGGCGGGTGGAGTTCACCCTGGCCTGCCGCAAATCCATGCGTTACCGCCTGTTGCTGGGCTCCAAAGCGCTGATTGACGGCCACCTGGTGGTCAATCCCGGCGCCAAGTACGTTCAAGACAAGCCGGTGTTCCCGGTCTCTACTATTTCTGCCCCAGGTGCTGCATGAAGATTGCTGTGCTGTCGCGAAACCCGCGTCTGTATTCCACCCGCCGCCTGGTCGAGGCCGGCACCGAACGTGGCCACGAAATGGTGGTGATCGACACGTTGCGTGCCTATATGAACATTGCCAGCCACAAGCCGCAGATCCACTACCGGGGCAAACCGCTGGAAGGCTTTGACGCGGTGATCCCGCGTATCGGCGCCTCGGTGACGTTCTACGGCTGCGCCGTGTTGCGCCAGTTCGAAATGATGGGGGTGTTCCCCCTGAACGAGTCCGTCGCCATCGCCCGCTCGCGGGACAAACTGCGCTCGCTGCAATTGCTGTCGCGCCGCGGGATTGGCCTGCCGGTTACCGGGTTTGCCCACTCCCCGGATGACATCCCGGACCTGATCGAGATGGTCAACGGCGCACCGCTGGTGATCAAGGTGCTGGAAGGCACCCAAGGCATCGGTGTGGTGCTGTGTGAAACCGCGACGGCGGCAGAGTCCGTGATCGAGGCATTCATGGGCCTCAAGCAGAACATCATGGTGCAGGAATACATCAAGGAAGCCGGCGGTGCGGATATCCGCTGCTTCGTGGTCGGTGACAAAGTGATTGCGGCGATGAAACGCCAGGCCAAACCTGGGGAGTTTCGCTCCAACCTGCACCGCGGCGGCAGCGCCAGCCTGATCAAGATCACCCCGGAAGAACGCATGACTGCGCTACGAGCAGCCAAGGTGATGGGGTTGGCCGTTGCAGGTGTGGATATCTTGCGCTCCAACCACGGGCCGCTGGTGATGGAGGTGAACTCGTCTCCGGGCCTGGAAGGCATTGAGACCACAACCGGCAAAGATGTGGCGGGCATCATCATTCAGCATCTGGAGAAGAATGGTGGGCCGAATATGACCAGGACCAAGGGCAAGGGTTAACCCCCGCCCGCTGACACAACATAGAGCCACATGTGGCTCTATGTTGTTTGCTAGACCGCGTCTCTTGGCAGCATCAGCCCAAGCGGCAAACGCACCCGTGCTTCAAGGCCGCCACCCTCACGATTACGCAATTCCACATTGCCGCCGTGCATCGAAGCAATCCGCCGCACAATCGCCAAGCCCAGCCCCGTGCCCTTGCCACCTCGAGCACGGTCGCCACGGGTAAACGGGTTGAAGATGCCTTCCAGCTCCGCCGGATCAATCCCCGTGCCACGGTCCATCACGCTGAGCACCACATACGGCGCAGCGCTGTCGCCAGATACGTACGCCGCCACTTCCACATCGGAACCGGCATGGTGCAATGCGTTGCCAATCAAGTTGTTCAACAGGCGTTTCATCGACACCCGCCGCAACGCAAACGGCTGGATCGGCTCCAGGCGCATGCGCACCTGCTCGCCGTTCTGGTTGTAAGGCGCAACGACCTCACGCACCAGGTCAGTCAGGTCGACCTCCTCTACCACCTCGTCACGACCATCACGAATAAATGCCAGGAACTGATCAAGGATCGCATCCATGTCTTCAATGTCACGAACCATGTCGTCGGTCAGATCAGTGTGGTCACCCATCAATTCCAGCGACAATCGCAAACGCGTCAAGGGCGTGCGCAGGTCGTGAGATACCCCCGCCAGCATCAGCTCGCGCTCACGCCCAGCCTGTTCGACGTCTTCGGCCATCTGGTTGAAAGCGCCATACACCTCGGTCATCTCACTGGGCGTATCGCTGACCGGCAAGCGCACACTGCGCCCCTGGCCCAACTGGCGGGCAGCAAACACAAGTCGTTTAAGCGGTTGGTTGAGCTGTCGCACGAAAATCCACGCCGACGCCGTGGAAAGCAACCCGATAGCGAGGAACCAGCCCAGTACGTTCCAGATCTTCTGCCCCCGCAGCGGGTGCGGGTACAACGGTACTTTCAGCCAGTCCTCACCAAGGCTCGGCGCGCGCACCCACAACGCGGGGGACACATGCATGCGCAGTCGCACCTCGGTGTCCTCACCCAGTTCAGCCTGCATCTGGCGTTGGTAGATCTCACTGTAAGGCCAATGCTGCTCGCCTTCGGGTACGCCCGCGCCCGCCACCCGCACCAGGGTGGCGGCCTTGGCGATCTTCTCGCGGTTTTCGGGGTCGGCGGCCCAGTAGGCACGCAGCGTCAAGGCCACACCGTGGCTGTATTGTCGATCCACCAGCACGTCTTCGTTCATCAACAGATAAACCAACGTAAGCGCCTTGGAAAACAGAACGACGATCAGCACCAGCCATAGGGTGCGAGAGAAGAAACTTTGTGGGAACCACAGCGGGGTTTTCATAGATGACAGCTGGACACCTTGCAGGAACGAGCGGCGCTCGCAGAATTGCAGACGCCGGGCATCCCGTCGACGCTCATGGAATCAAACGCCAGGATGCCCGCCCCTGCAAGTCATCGGTCACTTGGTTGCAGTGCCATCCGGCACAAACACATAACCCACACCCCAAACCGTCTGGATGTAACGCGGCTTGGACGGATCCGGCTCGATCATCCGGCGCAGACGGGAGATCTGCACGTCGATGGAGCGCTCCAGGGCGTCCCACTCCCGGCCACGGGCCAGGTTCATCAGCTTGTCGCGGGTCAGCGGTTGGCGAGCGTTCATCACCAGCGCCTTGAGCACCGCGAATTCGCCGGTGGTGAGCATGTGCACTTCGTCGCCACGCTTGAGTTCGCGGGTGGCCAGCGACAGTTCATAGTCGCCAAAGGTGACGCTTTCGTCCTCGCTGCCCGGTGCACCAGGGACCGGCGGCGCCTGACGACGCAATACGGCTTTGACCCGCGCCATCAGCTCATCCGGATTGAACGGCTTGGCCAGGTAATCATCGGCGCCCAGCTCGAGACCTTTGATGCGGCTCAGCTCATCGCCCTTGGCGGTGAGCATGATGATTGGAATCTGGTTGTTCGCACCGCGCAGGCGTTTGCAGGCGGTCAGACCGTCTTCGCCGGGCAGCATCAGGTCAAGGACGACCAGGTTGAACACTTCACGCCCCAGCAGGCGGTCCATCTGCTCGGTGTTAGGCACCGCGCGGGCACGATAGCCCTTGGAGTTGAAGAAACGCTCCAGCAGGCTGCTAAGCCCCGGATCGTCATCAACGATGAGAATTTTTTCGCCTTCAGCAGTGTGTGCAGTGCTGCTCATTGGATGCTCCTCTTATCTCGGCGCGCATTATGGCCTAGGTGCCGTTATACGCACCGTGTGCATTGTTAGCAGATTTTTCCTCTACTGCCAGCGAACCCGCGCCCTACAACCGTTGGCGCAGTACCCCCCAAGGGCGGAACGCTGGTTATAATGCGGCGCCCTTACGCGGGGCACTGTCAGATTTTACTGTTTACGGCCTCAGCCGTTTTTTCGGCGGCGGGCAGCAATTTCCCGATTTCGAGGGTCAACAGGCTGCCTCTTGACCCAGGTAGCGGCGCCAGTCGGGCCGCTCAACCAGCCGCGCAAGGCCTTGTTTTCCGGGCCTGCGAGCTGCTTTTCAGAATTTCAGGTGGTTTTATGGACAGCATCAACAGCCGCATCGCCGAGGAACTCGGTGTACGCCCACAACAGGTCGAAGCGGCCGTCGCTCTACTGGATGAGGGCTCCACGGTGCCCTTCATCGCCCGTTACCGTAAAGAAGTGACCGGCAGCCTCGACGACACCGAACTGCGTCACCTGGAAGAGCGCCTGCGCTACCTGCGAGAACTCGACGAACGGCGCATCAGCATCCTCGCCAGTATCGAGGAGCAGGGCAAGCTGACCCCGCAACTTGAGCGTGACATCAAGCTTGCCGACACCAAGACCCGCCTCGAAGACCTTTACCTGCCCTACAAGCAAAAGCGTCGCACCAAGGGCCAGATCGCCCTGGAAGCTGGCCTGGGCGAGTTGGCCGACGGTCTGTTCAACGACCCGTCATTGACCCCGGAAACCGAAGCCGCCCGCTTTATCGATGCCGAAAAAGGCGTCGCCGACGTCAAGGCCGCCCTCGAAGGCGCCAAGTACATCCTCATGGAGCGCTTCGCCGAAAACGCCAGCCTCCTGGAAAAACTGCGCACGTACCTCAAGCAGGAAGCCATCCTCAGCGCCCGCGTCATCGCCGGTAAAGAGGAAGAAGGCGCCAAGTTCCGCGATTATTTCGAACACGACGAACCGCTCAAAAGCATGCCGTCCCACCGCGCGCTGGCGATTTTCCGCGGTCGCAACGAAGGCATTCTCAGTTCCTCGCTCAAAGTCGGTGACGAGCTGCCGGGCACCATGCACCCGTGCGAAGGCATGATCGGTCAACAATTCGGCATCCAGAACCAGAACCGTCCTGCGGACAAGTGGCTCGGTGAAGTCGTGCGCTGGACCTGGAAGGTCAAGCTCTATACCCACCTGGAATCCGACCTGCTGGGCGAGTTGCGCGACGCCGCCGAAACCGAAGCGATCAACGTCTTCGCCCACAACCTGCACGACCTGCTGCTCGCCGCCCCCGCCGGCCCGCGCGCGACCCTGGGCCTCGACCCAGGCCTGCGCACCGGTTGCAAGGTTGCGGTGGTCGACTCCACCGGCAAGCTGCTGGACCACGCCACCGTGTACCCGCACGTACCGCACAACAAATGGGACCAGACCCTCGCGATCCTGGCCGCCCTGTGCGCCAAGCACGCCGTGGACCTGATCGCCATCGGCAACGGCACCGCCAGCCGTGAAACCGACAAGCTCGCCGCCGAACTGATCAAAAAATACCCAGCCATGAAAATGACCAAGGTCATGGTCTCCGAGGCAGGCGCTTCGGTGTATTCGGCATCGGAACTGGCCTCCAAGGAATTCCCGGACCTCGACGTGTCGATCCGTGGCGCCGTGTCCATCGCCCGTCGCCTGCAGGACCCGCTGGCCGAGCTGGTGAAGATCGACCCTAAATCCATCGGGGTCGGCCAGTATCAGCACGACGTGTCGCAGCTGAAACTGGCGCGTGGCCTGGATGCTGTGGTGGAAGACTGCGTGAACGCCGTGGGGGTGGACGTGAACACCGCTTCCGTCGCGCTGCTGGCGCGGATCTCCGGCCTCAACGCCACCCTGGCGCAGAACATCGTGACGCACCGTGACGAAAACGGCGCGTTCAAAACCCGCGCCGCGCTGAAAAAAGTCGCACGCCTGGGCGAAAAAACCTTCGAACAAGCGGCCGGCTTCCTGCGCGTAATGAACGGCGACAACCCGCTGGATTCGTCGGCCGTTCACCCGGAAGCCTACCCGCTGGTGCAACGTATCGCTGCCGAGACCGACCGAGATATTCGCTCGCTGATTGGCGACGCCGCGTTCCTCAAGCGCCTGGACCCGAAGAAGTACACCGATGAAACCTTCGGCGTGCCGACCATCACCGACATCCTGCAGGAACTCGAAAAACCAGGTCGCGACCCGCGTCCTGAGTTCAAGACCGCCGAGTTCCAGGACGGCGTCGAGGACCTTAAGGACCTGCAACTGGGCATGATCCTCGAAGGCGTGGTGACCAACGTGACCAACTTCGGCGCCTTTGTGGATATCGGCGTGCATCAGGATGGTTTGGTACATATTTCTGCGCTTTCGGAGAAGTTCATCAAGGATCCTCGCGAAGCGGTGAAAGCCGGTGACGTGGTCAAGGTCAAGGTCATGGAAGTGGACATCCCGCGTAAACGCGTGGGTCTGTCGATGCGCATGAGCGACACCCCCGGCGAGAAAATCGACGGTGCCCGCGGCGCGCGCCCAGGCTCCGCACCACGCCAGTCGCAGAACAGCGCACCGCGCAAGGAAACCACGACCGCTGCGCCCACCAACAACGCGATGGCCTCGCTGTTCGCCAACGCCAAGCAGTTGAAGAAGCGCTGATGGAAATCCCCGCAGGGTTGACCCAGAGCGCGTTCAGCGAGCTGATCGGCTGCCGCCTGCAACGCCTGGACGCAGGCGTTGCCGAGGTGGCCCTGACCCTCGAGCCGCACCTGCGCAATCGCGCGGGCAAGCTCCATGGCGGGGCGATTTTCAGCCTGGTGGACATCACCATGGGCCTGGCCTGCTCCAGCACCCATGGTTTCGACCAACAGAGCGCGACCATCGAGTGCAAGATCAACTACATTCGCGCCGTGGAAGACGGTGATGTGCTGTGCACCGGCCGAGTGATTCATGCCGGCAGGCGCACCTTGGTGGTCGAAGCCGACGTGTACCAGGACGAAAGACTCGTCGCAAAAGCACAAGGCACGTTCGCTGTCCTATAGCTCCCCACCCTCGATTTGAGTTAATTTCGGCGCTGCGATAACAGCGTCGGAATTTTCCTGCTGCGCCGTAGCCCAATTCATGGAATGAAGTAGGCTTTTTTATAGCGGGTCAAATCGACTCAAAACCAGGCGATCACGCCAGTTTTAACTTCACCCTTGTAGACCGTCCTGCCCACCCCCATATTGGGGCGACTGACGCGTGAAGGAATCCAACTTGAGCGAACTTCTCAACCGCCGCCTGGCCCTGCTCGGCAAGCGCGAACACCTCTCCCTGCTAGAGCACTGCCTGCACGGTATCGAGCGTGAATGCCTACGTGTCACCCGCGAGGGTCGTCTGGCGCAAACGCCGCACCCGGAAGCCCTGGGCGCCGCGTTGACTAACGAATTGATCACCACAGACTATTCGGAATCGCTGCTGGAGTTCATTACCCCGGCCCTGCCAAACCCGGCCGACACCCTGAGCAGCCTGGACAAGATCCACCGCTTTGCCTACACCAAGCTCGGCAGCGAATACCTGTGGAGCCCGTCGATGCCGTGCCCGTTGCCGGCCGAGGAAGATATTCCGATTGCCTACTACGGCACCTCCAATATCGGACAGCTCAAGTACGTGTACCGCAAGGGCCTGGCCCTGCGTTATGGCAAGACCATGCAGTGCATCGCCGGCATCCACTACAACTTTTCCCTGCCGGAACAGCTGTGGCCGCTGCTCAAAGAGACCGAAGGGTTTGTCGGCACCGACCGCGACTACCAGTCCAACGCCTATATCGCGCTGATCCGCAACTTCCGCCGCTACAGCTGGCTGCTGATGTACCTGTTCGGTGCCTCGCCGGCGCTGGACGCTGGGTTCCTGCGCGGTCGCTCGCACCAACTGGAAGTGCTCGACGCCGACACCTTGTACCTGCCCTACGCCACCAGCCTGCGCATGAGCGACCTGGGTTACCAAAGCAACGCCCAGGCCGGCCTCACGCCGTGCTACAACGACCTGGCGAGCTACACCGACAGCCTGCGCGAAGCGGTGGCAACGCCCTACGCGCCCTACGTCGAAATCGGCACGCACAAGGACGGTGAGTGGGTCCAACTGAACACCAACATCCTGCAGATCGAAAACGAGTACTACTCCAACATCCGCCCCAAGCGGGTGACCTACACCGGCGAGCGGCCGATCCAGGCGCTGATGGCCCGTGGCATTCAGTACATCGAAGTGCGTTGCCTGGACATCAACCCGTTCCTGCCGATGGGCATCGACCTGCCGGAGTCGCGCTTCCTCGACGCATTCCTGCTGTACTGCGCGCTGAACGACAGCCCGCTGTTCGCCAATAACGCCTGCAGCAATGCCACTGCCAACTTCCTCAGCGTGGTCAAGGAAGGTCGCCGTCCGGGCCTGCAATTGCAGCGCGACGGTGCGACGGTGGACCTGAAGGAATGGGCCAGCGAACTGCTGGAGAAGATCGCCCCGCTGGCCGCATTGCTCGACCAAAGCCACGGCATCACCGAGCACAGCCAGGCATTGGACGCCCAACTGGCGAAGGTCCAGGACCCATCCCTGACCCCGTCGGCCCAGGTGCTGGCCGCCATGGCCGAACGCAAGGAGAGTTTTGCGCAGTTCTCCCTGCACCAGAGCCAACTGCACGCCGAACACTTCCGAGCGGAGCCACTGGCCGCAGAAGAACAGGCACGCTTTGAAGAACTGGCGCGCAAGTCGCTGGCGCAACAGGCGGAGCTGGAGCAAAACGAAGTGGGCGACTTTGATGTATTCGTCGGCTCGTACCAGGCGAGCATTCTGGCGATCAGTAACTAAGACCGCACTCGGCCTACTGTGGGAGGGCCACCCTCCCACATAAGCTAATTCGAAAAAGTTATTTATTTTCGGATTCTTAGATCATTTAGTCTCCTCTCACGCCGACCCTCGGCCGCCTGATTGAGGAGCTTCCCCTTGAAACTGCTTACCCCTTTGCGCCTGCTGGCCGCATTGTCCCTGGCCGGTGCCAGCCTGTTTGCTCAGGCGTCGGATGTGACCATCGCCTACCAAACCACCGTAGACCCGGCCAAAGTGGCCCAGGCCGACGGTGCCTATGAGAAAGCCACCCACGCCAAAATTGACTGGCGCAAATTCGATAACGGCGCCGATATCATCGCCGCCATTGCCTCCGGCGATGTGCAGATCGGCTATCTCGGTTCCAGCCCATTGACCGCCGCCATCACCCGTAAGGTGCCGGTGGAAACTTTCCTCGTCGCCACTCAGATCGGCGGTGCCGAGGCCCTGGTAGCGCGCGACGGTTCGGGGATCAACAGCCCACAGGACCTGATCGGCAAAAAGATCGCGGTGCCCTTTGTGTCCACCGGCCACTACAGCCTGCTGGCCGCACTGAAGCAGTGGAATATCGACCCGTCGAAAGTCACCATCCTCAACCTCGCGCCGCCGGCGATCATCGCCGCCTGGAAGCGCGGTGATATCGACGCCACCTATGTGTGGGACCCGGCCCTGGGCGTAGCCAAGGAAAACGGCAAGGTGCTGATCACCTCCGGCGAGCTGGCCAAGTTCGGTGCGCCGACGTTCGATGCGTGGATCGTGCGCAAAGACTTCGCCGAAAAACACCCGGAAATCGTCACCGCCTTCGCCAAGGTCACCCTCGACGCCTACGCCGCATACCGCAAAGCCCCCCAAGCCTGGCTGGCCGATAAAAGCAACGTCGACAAACTGGTGAAGCTCTCCGGCGCCAAAGCCAGCGACATTCCGCTGCTGCTGCAAGGTAACGTCTACCCGCTGGCCGCTGACCAAGTGACGCTGCTGGGCGCACCGACCACCAAGGCTGTGACCGACACCGCGGCGTTCCTCAAGGAACAAGGCAAGGTCGATGCCGTGCTGCCGGACTACAGCCCGTACGTCAGCGCCAAGTTCATCACCCGCTGAGGAGTCCATTGCCATGGCCTTGCTTCAACTGGAGCGCATCAGCGCACAGTACCCAGGCGCTCAGGCACCGGTACTGACGGATATTTCCCTCGACTTGGGGCCCCAGCAATTGCTGGTGGCCCTCGGCCCGTCCGGCAGTGGCAAAACCTCGCTGTTGAACCTGATAGCCGGCTTTGTCGAACCCTCTGCCGGGCGCATCACCCTGGACGGCGTACCGGTCAAAGGCCCGAGTGCAGAACGTGGCGTGGTGTTCCAGGACGATGCGTTGCTGCCTTGGCAGGACGTGCTGGCCAACGTCGGCTTCGGCCTGGAACTGGCCGGCGTGCCCAAGGCCCAGCGTGACGTGCGCGCCCGGCAAATGCTGGCGCTGGTGGATCTGGCCGGTTTCGACAGCCGCCGCATCTGGCAGCTCTCAGGCGGCCAGAAACAACGCGTCGGCCTGGCCCGCGCGCTGGCCGCCGACCCGCGGGTTTTGCTGATGGACGAACCCTTCGGCGCCCTTGATGCGTTCACCCGCGAACAGATGCAGGAATTGCTCCTGCAAGTCTGGCGCCGCACGGCCAAGCCTGTGTTTCTGATTACCCATGACATCGAAGAAGCCGTGTTCCTCGCCACGGATTTGATCCTGCTGGCGCCCAATCCCGGCCAAATCGTCGAGCGCCTGCACCTGGACTTCGGTCAACGCTACGCCGCCGGCGAATCGGCCCGGGCGATCAAGTCAGACCCACGTTTTATCGAAACCCGCGAACACGTGCTGAGCAAAGTGTTCTCGCAACGGCAGGTGCCCGCATGAGCAGCTACGAACTTCCCGCCACACTCGCCCAGCCGCCGTCGCCGCCGGTACGCCGCAGCGTAAGCACACGCCTGATCAGCGTACTGACGCTGTTCGCCTTGCTGGCCCTCTGGTGGGCCGTCACCGCCACGGGCCTGATCGAACCGCTGTTCCTGCCGCCGCCCGCCGACGTGTTGCAAAAGGGCTGGCTGCTGGCGACCACCGGCTACATGGACGCCACCTTGTGGCAGCACTTGGGCGCGAGCCTCAGCCGCATCGGCCTGGGTCTGGGCTTTGCAGTGCTCACCGCCGTGCCGGTGGGAATTGCCATCGGTTCCAACCGCATCGCGCGCGGCATTCTCGACCCCTTGATCGAGTTCTACCGCCCCATTCCGCCCCTGGCCTACCTGCCGCTGATCGTGATCTGGTGCGGCATCGGCGAGCTGTCCAAGGTGTTGCTGATTTACCTGGCGATCTTTGCTCCGATCGCTATCGCCACCGCAACCGGCGTGCGCACCGTCGACCCGGCCAGGCTACGCGCGGCGCAGTCGCTGGGCGCGACCCGAGCCCAACTGATTCGCCACGTGATCCTGCCAAGCGCTCTGCCGGACATCCTCACCGGGGTGCGCATTGGCCTCGGTGTGGGCTGGTCGACGCTGGTGGCCGCCGAACTGATCGCCGCCACCAGCGGCCTGGGTTTTATGGTGCAGTCGGCGGCGCAGTTCCTGGTCACCGATGTGGTGGTACTGGGAATTCTGGTCATCGCCTTGATCGCCTTCACCATGGAAATGGGCCTGCGTGCCTTGCAGCGTAAATTAGTGCCTTGGCATGGCCAGGCACATTGAGTGATGAGAACCACATTGAGCAGCCTGACCGTTACCCCATTAAGCAGCGCCTTGGGCGCCCAGATCAGCGGCGTCAACATCAGCCAGCCGCTGAGTGCCGAGCAACGTGACGCCATCGAACAGGCGCTGCTTAGCTACTCGGTGCTGTTCTTCCGTGGCCAAGCCCTCACCCCGCAGCAACACGCGCGGTTCGCGGCAAACTTTGGTGACCTGCACATTCACCCGATCTACCCCAACGTGCCGGAACAACCCGAAGTGTTGATCCTCGACACCGCCGTCACCGATGTCCGCGACAACGCCATGTGGCACACCGACGTGACCTTCCTGCCCACCCCGGCCCTCGGCGCCGTGCTCAGCGCCAAGCGGCTGCCGGCGTTCGGCGGCGATACGTTGTGGGCCAGTGGGATTGCGGCGTATGAAGCGCTGTCCGAGCCTTTGAAAAGGCTGCTCAACGGGTTGACCGCCACCCACGACTTCACCAAATCCTTCCCGCTGGAGCGCTTCGGCAACACCGCCGACGACCTGGCGCGCTGGGAAGAAACCCGCAAGAAAAACCCGCCGCTGTCGCACCCGGTGGTGCGTACGCATCCGGTCAGCGGGCGAAAGTCGTTGTTTGTAAGCGATGGCTTCACCACCCGGATCAATGAGCTTGAAGCGGCGGAAAGTGAAGCGATTCTCAAGCTGCTGTTTGCCCATGCCACACGCCCGGAGTTCACCATCCGCTGGCGCTGGCAGGAGAATGACGTGGCGTTCTGGGACAACCGCGTGACTCAGCACTACGCGGTGGATGACTACCGGCCGCAACGGCGGGTGATGCATCGGGCGACGATTGTGGGGGATGTACCGTTCTAAACCAGGCGCATGACAGGTGGGGGAGCTTGTCCCCCCCACCGAGTTGGATCCGTTACTCAGCCGTCGATGGCTTTTCCCACAGGTTAATCCCGCCTTCCAGCGCAAACCGATCGATCTCTGCCAGTTCTTCGGCGCTGAAGCTCAAGTTCTTCAACGCACCGACGTTCTCGATAATCTGCTCGGGCCGGCTCGCGCCGATCAGCGCGCTGGTTACCCGTGGATCACGCAGCGTCCAGGCCAGTGCCAGTTGCGCCAGGCTCTGGCCACGGCGCTGGGCGATTTCGTTCAGCGCGCGTACATGGGCGAGGTTGGCGTCGGACAAATGCCCGGCCTGCAACGAACCACCACCAGGGCGGTTGACCCGTGCATCGGCGGGCACACCGTTGAGGTATTTGTCGGTCAGCAAACCCTGGGCCAGCGGCGTGAACGCAATCACCCCGGCACCGAGTTCTTCAGTGGTGTCGAGCAGGTCTTTTTCCACCCAGCGGTTGAGCAGGTTGTACGCCGGTTGGTGAATCAACAGCGGCACTTTCCACTCGTTGAGCAGCGCGGCCATTTCGCGGGTCTTGACCCCGGAATAAGACGAGATGCCGATGTACAACGCCTTGCCCTGTTGCACCGCCGTAGCGAGGGCGCTGGCGGTTTCTTCCAGCGGGGTGTCGGCATCAAACCGGTGGGAATAAAAAATATCCACGTAGTCGACGCCCAGGCGTTGCAGGCTCTGGTCGAGGCTGGCCAGCACGTATTTGCGCGAGCCGCCACCCTGGCCATAAGGACCAGGCCACATGTCCCAACCGGCTTTGCTGGAGATGATCAATTCATCGCGGTAGTGCTTGAAGTCTTCGCGCAGCAGGCGCCCGAAATTGATCTCGGCGCTGCCGTAGGGCGGCCCGTAGTTGTTGGCCAGGTCGAAGTGGTTGATCCCCAGATCGAACGCGGTGCGCAGCAAGGCGCGCTGGGTGGTGATCGGGGTGCTGTCGCCAAAGTTGTGCCACAGCCCCAGGGACAGTGCGGGCAGCACCAGCCCACTGCGGCCTACGCGGCGATACGGAATAGATTCATAGCGGTTTTCGGCAGCAATGTACGTCATCGAATCCTCTCTGGGCTTAGGGCAAATAAGGCCTGGGAATAGGGTTATTCCCAGGCCTTTTAAGCCGCTGAATCGCTTAAGTCTGCCTCTTCCTTTTACAGCAAAGGCTTACGTGAGAGGAACGGGTTGAAGCCAAAACACGACCGTTGGCTCAGCGCACCAGATGCAGGAACTGCAGATGGCGCTCGTACTGATCGAGGATGTCGTTGATGATCTGCTCCTTGGTGTAGCCCACCAGATCGTAGTCCTGGCTGCCCTCGCTCAAGTGCACTTCCGCGCGGTAGTAGCGGCGGTTGTTGATCTCTTTGGAACCCATGCCGCCACGGGCAAACGACGGCGTGAAGTAGCCGCGCATCTGTACCTGGTAGATGAACGGATGTTCCTCGCCATGGCCGATTTCCAGGCTGACGCTGTCGTTGGAGGGGTCGGGCTGGGTTACCACCGACAGCCCCTTCTCGACAAACACCGCCGTCACTTCTTCAATCGCCGGGCGCACCGTCGACTCGAGGAAGCGGTACACCTCATCGCGCGACGGGAAGTGCACCGCCTGGCTCAAGCGCTGACGCCAGCCGCCCTTGCCCTTGCGTGACGCCGATATCGGCGCCAGCGAATGCAACTGGGCGATCTGCTTTTGCGACTCGAGGTAGAAGGCTTTGTGCAGCCCCCACATCATCAACAGCAGGATCAGCGAGAACGGCAACGAGGTCAGCACCACCGCCGACTTGAGCGAATCGATACTGCCGGCAAACAGCAAGGCACTGGTGACCAGTGCCGTCATTGCCCCCCAGAACACCCGCAACCATTTCGGCCCGTCTTCGTCGGCGTTGCCACCTTTGGACGACAGGGTCGAGAGCACCACAGTGCCCGAGTCCGCCGAGGTGACGAAGAACACAAAGCTGATGAACACCGTCACCGCGATCACGGTTTTGCTCCACGGGTAGGTTTCCAGCAGCAGGTAGAGGCTCATCGACGGATCATCGATGGCCGACTGACCGAGCGCTGTCATGCCGTGGTTGAGCACCTGATCGATGGCGCTGTTACCGAAGATCGACATCCACGCCAGGGTGAACCCCAGCGGGATCAGGAGCACGCCGAACACGAATTCGCGGATGGTACGGCCGCGGGAAATCCGCGCGATAAACAGGCCCACGAACGGCGACCATGCAATCCACCAGGCCCAGTAGAACACCGTCCAGCCGCCCAGCCAGTCGCTGGGTTTGTCGTAGGCGTACACATCGAAGCTCTTGGTCGGCAGCGCGCCGAGGTAGTCGCCGATGTTCTGGATCAGGGTGTTGAGCAAATGCTGGGTGGGCCCGGCAAACAACACGAACAACAGCAGCGCGCAGGCCAGCAGCATGTTGATGTCGGACATCACCCGCACGCCCTTGTCGACGCCGGCCACCGCGACGAGGATCGCCGCGCCCATCATCAGAGTGATCAGGCCAACCTGGATCCACTGGGTGTGGGCAATGCCGAACAGGTAGTCCAGGCCCGAGTTGAGGTGCAGCACTCCAAAGCCCATGTCCGCGCCCAGGCCAAACACCGTGGCGATGATGCCAAAACCATCCACCGCATACCCGATAGGCCCGTTGATGCGCTTGCCGATCAGCGGGTACAGCGCCGAGCGCAAGGCCAGCGGCAGGTTATGCCGATAGGCGAAATACGCCAGCGCCATGCCGACAAAGGCGAACACGCCCCAGCCGTGCAGGCCCCAGTGCAGGAACAGCACCTGCATGGCCTGGCGTGCGGCGTCGGCGTTCAGCGGCGCGCCCTGGGGCGGCTGCACCAGGTGCGTCAGCGGCTCGGAAACGCAGAAGAAAAACAGCGTGATGCTGATACCGGCGGCGAACAGCATGCCGGCCCAGGACAAGTAACTGAATTCGGGCTCGTCGTGGTCGGCACCGAGTTTTATCTTGCCGTAGCCCGATAACGCGGTGACCACCACGAAGACCAGATACAGGGTCATCGCCAGCATGTAGTACCAGCCGACCGTGTTGGCCGCCCAGTTTTGCGCGGCCAGCAGCCAGGCACCGGCCTGTTGCGGGATGGCGATGACAGTGAGGCCGAACAGCAGAATGAAGGTGGCGGCAAAGTAGAAAACCGGCGCATTCATGCGCACCAGGCCGCTGGTTGGGGTGGACGATGCACTCATGAACGATGCACCTCGGCGTTGAAGCATGTGGCTGTAAATAACGGACTCAGCAAAGGTAAGCCTCCTGTTGTGAGCGGGCAGCGAACCACCGGGTTTAACTTGAACGAGCATTCAAGTTAAACATGAACCGGCGGTTTTGGACTAATCCCAGGGCTGAGCGGCAGACAATTCCTACGCCAGCTCAAGGGTTTGTATGACGGGTGGCGGAGAACAATCGTTCAGCGATTGCCGAGTAAATCTGGAATACGACCAAATGTAGGAGCGGGCTTGCCCTCCCGCAGGGAGTTTGTGCCGGTGCTTTACTTCTGCGTCCCGTCATCATGCTGCAAATTCGCCTGGGTGATATTTGCCTCGGCCGGCACGCTGCGGGTCAGCCACACATTGCCGCCGATGGTCGAGCCCTGGCCGATGGTGATACGCCCAAGAATCGTCGCCCCGGCATAAATCACCACATCGTCCTCAACGATCGGATGCCGCGGATGGCCTTTCTGCAACTGTCCATCCTCATCCGCCGGGAAACGCTTGGCGCCCAACGTCACCGCCTGATAGATGCGCACCCGCTCACCGATGATCGCGGTTTCGCCGATCACCACGCCGGTGCCGTGGTCGATAAAGAAACTCGGGCCGATCTGCGCGCCGGGGTGAATGTCGATACCGGTGGCCGAGTGCGCGATTTCGGCAATGATCCTGGCCAGCAACGGCAGGCCGGCGCGGTACAAATGGTGGGCCAGGCGATGGTGAATCACCGCCAGAATCCCCGGGTAGCACAGCAGCACTTCATCCACGCTGCGTGCGGCCGGATCACCGTGATAGGCCGCCAGTACGTCGGTGTCCAACAGGCTGCGCAACGCCGGCAAGGCCAGGGCGAAATCCTGGATCAGGCGGATGGCTTGGGCATCGATCTGGCTGTGATCCTGAGCGCCCTGGCGCGCGGCGTAGCGCAGTTCCAGGCGCGCCTGGGCCAGCAAGGCATTGAGTGCCACGTCGAGGGTGTGGCCGACGTAGAAGTCTTCACTTTCTTCACGCAGATCCGCCGGCCCCAGGCGCATCGGGAACAGCGCACCGCACAGCGCTTCAAGAATCTGCGCCACCGCGTCGCGCGAGGGCAACTCACGGCCGCCATGCTCGCCACTCAAACGACCGTTGCGGGTTCGCCACTGGTCTCGGGCGCCGCGCAGTTGGCTGACGATGGTCTGTAATTGCCAATGACTGGAACGCTCACTCACGGTCTTCACTCCTGACGAAATGGCCATCACTTTACGGTATCCACCCTGGCCGCCCTTAAGAACCAATGGTGCGATGCTCAGAACCATCCGGCATAAGCGATTGACGGTTGCCCGATGAAAAGTGCCTGCCTATAGTCCGTGCATCCCTTAGCCACCGTGCGTAGCCATGATCAAGCAACAGCTCGACCGCTTTAACCGTCTGGAACTGCTGGGCGGCGCCACTGCCCTGGAAAAACTCGAACGGCTGTCGGCCTGGCTGGGCAGGGACGTTTACGTCAAGCGCGACGACACCACGCCCCTGGCCATGGGCGGCAACAAGCTGCGCAAGCTCGAATACCTGGCCGCCGACGCCATCGCCCAAGGCGCCGACACGCTGGTGACTGCCGGCGCCATCCAGTCCAACCACGTACGCCAGACTGCCGCGCTGGCGGCCAAACTCGGCCTGGGCTGCGTCGCCCTGCTGGAAAACCCCACCGGCACCGAAGACCCCAACTACCTGGCCAACGGCAACCGCCTGCTGCTGGAGTTGTTCGACGCCAAAGTGGAATTGGTCGAAAACCTCGACAACGTCGACGACCAGCTCAACGCCCTTGCCGACCGCCTGCGCAGCAACGGCAAGAAGCCGTACCTGGTGCCCATCGGCGGCTCCAACGCCCTCGGCGCTCTGGGTTATGTGCGCGCCGGCCTGGAGCTGGCCGCACAGATCGAAGACAGCGGGATCGAATTCGCCGCCGTCGTACTGGCCTCCGGCAGTGCCGGAACCCACAGCGGCCTGGCCCTGGCCTTGAGTGAAGTGCTGCCGCAGCTGCCGGTGATCGGCATTACCGTATCGCGCACCGAAGAAGCGCAGTTCCCCAAAGTACAGAGCCTGGCCGAACGCACCGCCGAGTTGCTCGGCGTGGATATCCCCGACGCCTTCAAGGTAATCCTGTGGGACGAATATTTCGGCCCGCGTTATGGCGAACCGAACGCCGGTACCCTTTCGGCGGTCAAGCTATTGGCGAGCCAGGAAGGCCTGCTGCTGGACCCGGTCTACACGGGCAAGGCCATGGCCGGCCTGTTGGACGGCATCGGCCGTCAGCGGTTTGAAGAGGGGCCGATCATTTTCCTGCATACCGGAGGGGCGCCAGCGTTGTTTGCCTATGACGCTGTGTTCTGAAACTCCATCAGCAGATAGCTCAAAAAAGAATAAGAGTTTTGTTTTATATTATTTTCAAGTCTTAAAAACCGCCTTTATCATGGCGCCGAAGGCGAAGACGCGCTTCGCGCTTTAAGGCAGGATACGGCTACTGCGTCACCTGCTTCGCTCACCATAAAAAACACAGGGGCTCTTCATGACTATTTCTGTATTGCGTCGCACCTTGCTGGTCGGCACCTTGGGTCTGGCGCTCGGCGCCGGGCTGTTGGGCCAGGCGGTTGCCGGCGAGCAACTGGGCAACATCAAGAAAGCCGGCGAGATCAAGATCGGCCTGGAAGGCACTTACCCGCCCTTCAGCTTTGTCGATGAAAGCGGCAAGCTCAGCGGTTTCGAAGTCGAGCTGTCCGAAGCCCTGGCCAAAGAGCTGGGCGTGAAGGTCAAGCTGCAGGCCACGCCATGGGATGGCATCCTTGCCGCCCTGGAGTCCAAGCGTTTGGACGCGGTGGTCAACCAAGTGACCATCTCTGAAGAGCGCAAGAAGAAGTACGACTTTTCCAAGCCCTATACCGTTTCCGGTATCCAGGCGCTGGTCCTGAAAAAGAACGTCGACACTATCAAGACCGCCGACGACCTGGCCGGCAAAAAAGTCGGCGTAGGCCTTGGCACCAACTACGAACAATGGCTCAAGGACAACCAGCCTAAAGCCATCATCAAGACCTACAACGACGACCCGACCAAATTCCAGGACCTGAAAGTTGGCCGTATCGACGCCATCCTGATCGACCGCCTGGCCGCCCTGGAATACGCCAAGAAAGCCCCGGACACCGCCGCTGCCGGCGACGCCTTTTCCCGCCAGGAAGCGGGTATCGCCCTGCGCAAAGGCGAGCCAGAACTGCTGGATGCTGTAAACAAGGCCCTCGACAAGCTGCGCGCCGACGGCACCTTGAAGAAGCTGTCCGAGAAGTACTTCAACGCTGACGTCACTCAATAATGGAGGCAAGTCTCCAACTCGCGCTGGACTCCGCGCCCTTTCTGCTCAAGGGCGCGTACTACACGGTGATTCTTAGCCTTGGCGGGATGTTCTTCGGCTTGCTGCTGGGCTTCGGCCTGGCCTTGATGCGCCTGTCGCACTTCAAGCTGCTGAGCTGGACCGCCCGCGTCTACGTGTCGTTCTTTCGCGGCACGCCCTTGCTGGTACAGCTGTTTTTGATCTACTACGGCTTGCCGCAAGTGGGCATCGAGCTGGATCCGATCCCGGCGGCCATGATCGGCTTTTCGCTGAACATGGCCGCCTACGCCTGTGAAATCCTGCGGGCCGCCATCGCCTCCATCGAGCGTGGCCAGTGGGAAGCCGCCGCCAGTATCGGCATGACCCGCGCGCAGACCCTGCGGCGGGCCATCCTGCCGCAGGCGATGCGCACGGCCCTGCCGCCCTTGGGCAACAGCTTTATTTCGCTGGTCAAGGACACTGCGCTGGCCGCCACCATCCAGGTCCCGGAGCTGTTCCGTCAGGCCCAACTGGTGTCTGCGCGCACGTTCGAGATTTTCACCATGTATCTGTCCGCTGCCCTGATCTACTGGGTACTGGCGAGCATCCTGGCGCATTTTCAAAATCGTTTGGAAGACCGGGTCAACCGGCATGACCTGGAG
The DNA here is from genome assembly GCF_023148575.1 of Pseudomonas sp. EYE_354. Classification (NCBI taxonomy): domain Bacteria; kingdom Pseudomonadati; phylum Pseudomonadota; class Gammaproteobacteria; order Pseudomonadales; family Pseudomonadaceae; genus Pseudomonas; species Pseudomonas sp. EYE_354. The sequence continues at coordinate 75,948 of NZ_JAHXNQ010000016.1, read as the reverse complement.
TCTTGACGCATGATCGTGGTTGAAAAACTGACCAAACAATTCAACGGTCAGGTGGTGCTCAACGGCATCGACCTTGAGGTCAAGGAAGGCGAAGTCGTCGCCATCATCGGCCCCAGCGGTTCCGGCAAGACCACCTTCCTGCGCTGCTTGAACTTCCTTGAAGAACCCACCAGCGGCCGCATCCAGGTGGGTGACATCCAGATCGACGGCAGCCGTCCGCTCAATCAGCAACAAGGCCTGGTGCGGCGCTTGCGCCAGCATGTGGGCTTTGTGTTCCAGAACTTCAACCTGTTCCCCCACCGCACGGCGCTGGAAAACGTCATCGAAGGGCCCACCGTGGTCAAGAAGATGCCGCGCGAAGACGCTATCGCCCTGGGACGCAAGCTGCTGGCCAGGGTCGGCCTGGCGGGCAAGGAAGACGCTTACCCCCGGCGCCTATCCGGTGGGCAGCAACAGCGCGTGGCGATTGCAAGGGCGCTGGCGATGGAGCCGGAGGTGATTCTGTTCGACGAACCCACCTCGGCACTGGACCCGGAGCTGGTAGGCGAAGTGCTGGCGACCATCCGTAGCCTGGCTGAAGAAAACCGCACCATGGTCATCGTCACCCACGAAATGAGCTTTGCCCGGGATGTGGCCAACCGGGTGATCTTTTTCGACAAGGGCGTGATCGTCGAACAGGGCGAAGCCAAGGCCTTGTTCGCCAACCCCAGGGAAGAACGCACCCGACAGTTCCTGAGCAAGTTTCTGGCGCATTGAGCAGCGGCCCCGCAGGTACGCCTGCGGGGCCGCCGCAGGTGGGCAAAACGCCCTGCCGTCCACCCCTGAAAAGCCCCCTCCCCGTCAGACTCTTCTGAATATCTCCATCGCCGCCGTTTAGCCTTTTGCCGCCATTGACGCTGCCTGACCAACCCTCTTATCTAAGGCCCAGAGGATTGGATCCTATCCCGGCTACTCACTGAATCGTTCCTTTCAGCCCCCCTGCGCATCCGCGCCAATGGGCCGGAACGATGGCTGCTGGCTGCATCTAGGAGATGACATATGACGCGCACTGCAACCGGGGCAATGCTCACCGCCCCAACCCTGCCCCAGGCTAATCGACATGGCATCAACGCGCTGGCGGCCGCACAGCTGCTGGTGGACATCGCACCCTACCCCGGCATGGAGGAAGGCGACCTGATCGAGCTGTTCTGGAACAACTGCTTTGCCGCCTCGCGACGGGTGAGCGCAGGCAAAATCGGCACGCCGACCCAGCTGCGGGTTCCCGAAAGTTTTGTACAAGATGGCGTGGCGCGGGTTCACTACCACATCCTGCAGATCGGCCACGGCCCGGCGTGTTCAGCGGTGGCCAGGGTACACATCAAGACGAACGGCCCAGGCGGGCACACCCCGCCGCCGTACACCGATGAAAACCAGTGCCTCGCCCCTGTGAGCCTGCCCGAGACCATTCGCCGGTACGGCATCAACAGTCGCCAAGTGCAGCGCGGCGTTCCACTGGCCATCGAGCCCTACGTGAATATGGCCAGCGGCGATGCCATCACCTTGCGCTGGGGCGACGTGCGCATGGACTTGCCAAAAATCCAGGCCGGCACCGTCGGCCTCGCGGTGCAGGTCTGGGTGCCATCGACGGTGATTGTCGAAGCCGGTGACGACAGCCGCGTAGAGGTGACGTACTGCGTGCTGGATCGCGTCGGCAACAACTCGCGCTGGGCACCGGCGCGCACGCTGCGCATTGCCGCGTGTGCGCCGGCCTACCCCGGCACGGCCGCTCTCATCTACCAGCCCCGCCCCATCGGCTCACCCTGCGAACCGGGATGACTGCTCTTCTATGCATATTCCTAAAAGTTAGTTTATTTAAATATTTAACAAGCTTAGGGTATATGCACCGGACCACCGGACATCTCTGAATTTTTGTTTTTATTTCATTGAATGCGAGGTCGGTATGGTCAGGATTACCCCGGTGCATAACGCCAGGGCATTACGTGCAGCCAAGGAGCGGCGCTGATGTCTAACTTGGCTCTAACACCCCCCCAGAGTGATCTGGATGTCGCCCCCCTGCTGTTGCCGGCCATCGTGCTGCGCAACGATGCAGAGGCACTCGAAGCCGCCCACGCGCTGGCGCAGGCTGCGCGCCTGCAGGCCGCCAGGCGCGATCAGCACCGCACATTGCCGTGGGCGCAGATCGAGCAGTTCACCCGTAGCGGGCTGGGCAGTATTTCCATTCCCCGCGAGTACGGCGGCCCACAGGTTTCGTTCGTAACCCTGGCCGACGTATTCGCGATCATCAGCGCGGCGGACCCGGCCCTCGGGCAGATTCCGCAGAACCACTTCGGCATCCTGCACCTGTTGCAGGGCACCGCTACCGAGCGCCAGAAAAAGCAGCTGTTTCAGAGCGTGCTCGACGGTTGGCGCATCGGTAACGGCGGCCCGGAGCGCGGCACCCAAAACACCCTGGAGCTCAAGGCGCGCCTGACCGCCCAGGGCGACGGCTACGTGGTCAGCGGCCAGAAGTTCTACTCCACCGGCGCGCTGTTTGCCCATTGGGTGGCGATCAAAGCACTCAACGATGACGGCCAGCAGGTCATGGCGTTCGTACGCCGTGGCAGCCCAGGGCTGCGCATCGTGGATGACTGGTCGGGCTTTGGCCAGCGCACCACCGCCAGTGGCACGGTGCTGCTGGACCAAGTGCCGGTGGACGCCGAACAGGTGGTCGACAATTGGCGCATCAGCCAAAGCCCGAACATCCAGGGCGCCGTTTCGCAGTTGATTCAGGCTGCCATCGACGCCGGCATCGCCCGTGGCGCCCTCGATGACACCATCGCCTTTGTGCGTGAACGCTCACGCCCGTGGATCGACGCCAAGGTCGAGCGCGCCAGCGATGACCTGTATGTGATCGCCGACATCGGCAAGCTGCAGATCGAACTGCACGCCGCCGAAGCCCTGCTGCGCAAGGCAGGCCAGGTACTGGACCAGGTGAGCGCCGCACCGATCACCGCGCAATCGGCCGCCCGCGCCTCCATTGCGGTGGCCGAGGCCAAGGTGCTCACCACCGAGGTGTCGCTGCAGGTCAGCGAAAAACTCTTCGAACTGGCCGGCAGCCGGGCCACGCTCGCGCAGTTCAACCTCGACCGTCACTGGCGCAACGCGCGGGTGCACACCCTGCACGATCCCGTGCGCTGGAAGTATCACGCCATCGGCGCCTATCGCTTGAACGGCACGTTGCCGGCTCGCCATTCCTGGATTTAACCGACCAGACCCTGGAGAACACCCATGCCTTTCTCTGCAAGCGTCGCGGTTATCACCAGCGATGAACACGCCCTTATTGTCGCCAGCGACCTGGCCGAAGACTTTCGTCGCGACAGCGCTCAGCGCGACCGCGAGCGCCGCCTGCCCTGGCCCGAACTGGATGCGTTTTCCCGTTCGGGCCTATGGGGCATCAGCGTGCCGCAAGCCTACGGGGGTGCCGGCGTGTCCAACGTCACCCTGGCCAAGGTCATCGCGCTGATCGCTGAGGCCGACGCGTCCCTGGGCCAGATCCCGCAAAACCATTTCTATGCCCTGGAAGTCCTGCGCGTGAACGGCAGCCCGGTGCAGCAACAACGCCTGTACGCCGAAGTGCTCGCCGGCCGGCGCTTCGGCAACGCCCTGGCCGAACTGGGCACCAAGACCGCACACGATCGCGTCACCCGTATCACCCGCGACGGCGATGGGTTTCGCATCAGCGGCCGCAAGTTCTACGCCACCGGCGCACTCTATGCCCAACGCATCCCCACCTCGGTGGTGGACGAACACGGCATCCAGCAACTGGCCTTCGTACCGCGCGACAGTGAAGGCCTGACGGTCATCGACGACTGGAGCGGCTTCGGCCAGCGCACCACCGGCAGTGGCTCGGTGGTGTTCGACAACGTGTGGGTCGCCGCCCATGACGTAGTCCCTTTCCAGAGCGCCTTTGCACGCCCGACTACCGTCGGCCCGCTGGCACAGATCCTTCACGCCGCCATCGACACCGGCATCGCGCGCGCGGCCTTTGAAGATGCGCTGCACTTTGTGCGCACCAAGACCCGCCCGTGGATTGATTCCGGTAACGACAAGGCCACCGAAGACCCGCTGACCCTGAAGAGCTTCGGTCACTTGAGCATCCGCCTGCACGCCGCCGAGGCGCTGCTGGAGCGCTCCGGTGAATACCTCGACCGCGCCCAGGCCGACCCCACCGCCGATACCGTCGCCGCCGCGTCCATTGCCGTCGCCGAAGTCCGCGCCCTGAGCACCGAAATATCCCTGGCCGCCGGCAGCACCCTGTTCGAACTCGCCGGCAGCCAGGCGACCCTGGCCGAACACGGCCTGGACCGTCACTGGCGCAACGCGCGCGTGCACACCCTGCACGACCCGGTGCGCTGGAAGTACCACGCCGTCGGCAATTACTACCTCAACGACGAAAACCCGCCGCTGCGGGGGACCCTCTGATGGCGAAGAAAAAAATCCTGCTCAATGCGTTCAACATGAACTGCATCGGGCATATCAACCACGGCCTGTGGACCCATCCACGGGACACGTCCACGCAGTACAAAACCCTCGAGTACTGGACCGACCTGGCTCAAACCCTGGAACGCGGGTTGTTCGACGGGTTATTCATCGCCGATATCGTCGGTGTGTATGACGTGTACCAAAACAGCATCGATGTGCCGCTCAAAGAGTCGATCCAACTGCCGGTCAACGACCCGCTGCTGCTGGTCTCGGCCATGGCTGCCGTCACCCGAAACCTTGGCTTTGGCCTCACCGCCAACCTCACGTATGAGCCGCCGTACCTGTTCGCCCGGCGCATGTCCACGCTCGATCACCTGAGCCGTGGTCGGGTGGGCTGGAACATCGTCACCGGTTACCTCGACAGCGCGGCCAAGGCCATGGGTCTGACCGAGCAGGTCGAGCACGACCGGCGCTACGACCAGGCCGATGAATACCTGCAGGTGCTGTACAAACTCTGGGAAGGCAGCTGGGAAGACGACGCCGTTATCAACGATCCTGCGCAACGGGTCTATGCGCAGCCGGGCAAAGTGCACAAGGTCGAGCACCACGGCGAGTTCTATCAGGTGCAGGGTTATCACCTGTGCGAACCGTCGCCGCAGCGCACGCCGGTGCTGTTCCAGGCCGGCAGCTCGGACCGGGGCTTGCTGTTCGCCGGGCAGCACGCCGAGTGTGTGTTTATCAGCGGGCAGAACAAGGCGTCGACCAAGGTTCAGGTGGACAAGGTGCGGGCCAGCGCGGTGGCGGCCGGGCGCAACCCGGACGACATCAAGGTGTTCATGGGGCTGAACGTGATCGTCGGCGCTACCGAGGAACTGGCCTGGGCCAAGCATGCGGAGTATCTGAGCTACGCCAGTGCCGAGGCCGGCGTGGCGCACTTTTCGGCGTCCACGGCGATAGATTTTTCCCAGTACGCGCTGGATGAACCGATCCAGTACGTGAAGAGCAACGCGATCCAGTCGGCCACCCGGCACCTGCAAAACAATGACTGGACCCGGCGCAAGTTGCTGGAGCAGCACGCCTTGGGCGGCCGCTACATCACCCTGGTCGGCTCGCCCGAGCAGGTGGCGGATGAATTGGAATCCTGGATCAGCGAAACCGGCCTGGACGGCTTCAACCTCACGCGCATCGTGACCCCGGAAAGCTACGTGGATTTTATCGACCTGGTGGTGCCGGAGTTGCAACGCCGTGGGTCGTACAAGACCGCCTATGAGCCAGGCACCTTGCGTGAAAAAGTCTTCCACGCCGGCCCCCGCCTGCCCGAACAACACACCGGATCCACCTACCGACACTGAACAAAACCTGCGGGAGGGGCAAGCCCCCACCTGGGATCTGCATTGTTTGTCCGAATACCTTATGACTGGAAACCCACTATGAAAAAGACATTCCTCAATAACCCAGTCAAGGCACTGGCCCTGGCCCTCGGCGTATTCAGCTCAGCGGTGTTCGCCGCCGATGCGCCGCTCAAAGTCGGCACCACCGCCGCCTTCGCGATCCCCCTGGAAGCCGCCGTAGCCGAGGCCGGCAAGCAGGGCCTGAAGGTCGAGCTGGTGGAATTCACCGACTGGATCGCGCCCAACGTCAGCCTGGCGGCCGGCGACATCGACGTGAACTACTTCCAGCACATCCCGTTCCTGGAAAACGCCAAAGCCGCCGCCGGGTTTGACCTGGTGCCGTACGCGCCAGGCATTATCAACAATGTCGGGCTGTATTCGAAGCGCTACAAAAGCTTCAAAGACCTGCCTGAAGGCGCCAGCGTGGCCATCGCCAACGACCCGATCAACAGCGGGCGCGGCCTGCAACTGCTGGCCAAGGCCGGGCTGATCAGCCTCAAACCAGGCGTGGGCTACAAGGCCACCGAAGAAGACATCGTCGCCAACCCGAAGCAGCTCAAGATCCTGCAAGTGGAAGCCGTGCAACTGGTGCGCGCCTATGACGATGCCGACCTGGTGCAGGGCTACCCGGCGTATATCCGCCTGTCCAAGACCTTCGATGCCGAGTCGGCGCTGCTGTTCGACGGCCTCGACCACCCGGAGTACGTGATCCAATTCGTGATCCAGCCCAAAAGCAAAACCGATCCACGGGTGATCCAGTTCGTCGACATCTACCAGCACTCGCCGGTGGTGCGCGCCGCGCTGGATAAATCCCTGGGCAAACTCTACCAAGTCGGCTGGGAAGCAAAAAAATGAGTGCCGCCAACGCCCGACTGCGCGACCTGGGCACCGCGCCCAGAGACGCCGAGCACACAGAACTGCACCCGCAGTTGAACCGCGCCCACGTGCGTTTTATCAACCTGGGCAAGACCTACGACGGCCGCGTGCAAGCATTGCAAGGCATCGACCTGGCGATCCAACGCGGCGAGGTGTTCGGCATCATCGGCCGTAGCGGCGCCGGCAAATCGTCGCTGATCCGCACCATCAACCGCCTGGAGCAACCCAGCAGCGGGCGCGTATTGATCGATCAGGTGGACATCGGCGACTTCGACGAAGACCGCCTGGTGGCGCTGCGCCGGCGCATCGGCATGATCTTCCAGCACTTCAACCTGATGTCGGCCAAGACGGTGTGGCAGAACGTCGAGTTGCCGCTGAAAGTCGCCGGCGTGCCCAAGCTGCAGCGTGAGCAAAAGGTGCGCGAGCTGCTGGAGCTGGTGGGTTTGCAGGACAAGCACACGGCCTACCCGGCGCAGCTGTCCGGCGGGCAGAAACAACGAGTGGGCATCGCCCGTTCGCTGGTGCACGACCCCGAGATTCTGCTGTGCGACGAGGCCACCTCGGCGCTGGACCCGGAAACCACCCAATCGATCCTCGGCCTGCTGCGCGAGATCAACCGGCGCCTGGGCCTGACCATCGTGCTGATCACCCATGAAATGGCGGTGATTCGCGACATCTGCGACCGCGTGGTGGTGCTGGAATACGGGCGCATCGTCGAGCAGGGCCCGGTGTGGGAAGTGTTCGGCAACCCGCGCCATGAGGTCAGCAAAACCCTGCTGGCGCCGTTGCAACACGGGCTGCCGGAAGAGCTGCAACGCCGTTTGCACGCCACCGCGCCAACGCCCGAAGCCGCCGTAGTGCTGCGCTTGCAGCTCACCGGCAGCTCCAGCGATGAGCCCGACCTGGCCGCGTTGTTCAGCGCCCTCGGTGGGCGCGTGCGTTTGCTGCAAGGCGGCGTGGAGCGCATCCAGGGGCATGCCCTGGGGCAATTGCTGCTGGCGGTGAGTGGTTCGAGCCACGGCGCCGACGAGTTGCGCAACCGTGCCGCGAACTGGGCACACCAGGTGGAGGTGCTGGGTTATGTGGTTTGATCGTTTAGTACAGGGCGCCATCGACACCTTGTTGATGGTCGGCGTGTCGTCGTTGATCGCGTTGCTGGTGGGGATTCCCCTGGCGGTGTTTCTGGTGACCAGCGACAAGGGCGGCATCTACCAGGCCCCGGCGTTGAACCGCGTGCTGGGAGCTTTCGTCAATCTGTTCCGCTCGATTCCGTTTTTGATTCTGATGGTGGCACTGATCCCGTTCACCCGGCTGATCGTCGGCACCACCTACGGCGTGTGGGCGGCGGTGGTGCCGCTGACCATCGCCGCCACGCCGTTCTTTGCCCGCATCGCCGAGGTGAGCCTGCGCGAGGTCGATCACGGCCTGATCGAAGCGGCGCAGGCCATGGGCTGCCGGCGCCGGCACATCATTTGGCATGTGCTGCTGCCCGAAGCCCTGCCGGGGATTGTCGGCGGATTTACCATCACCCTGGTGACCATGATCAACTCGTCGGCCATGGCCGGCGCGATTGGCGCCGGTGGCCTGGGCGACATTGCCTACCGCTATGGCTATCAGCGCTTTGATACGCAGATCATGCTCACGGTGATCGTGTTGCTGGTGGTGCTGGTGGCGGTGATCCAACTGGGCGGTGATCGCCTGGCGCGGGTGCTGAACAAGCGGTGAGGTATAGTCGGGCCCTCTCAGCGCCCGGTATTTACCCGTCATGACCCTCAAGCCCGATGACCTCGACCAGATCACGTCCACCACCCTCGGCCACTACAACACGGTGGCCGAGGACTTCCGTGAAGGCACCCGCGACCACGATGTAACCCAGAACATCGACGCGTTATTGCGGCATATCCAGGGCACCCCTCCGTTTACCGTGCTGGATTTCGGCTGCGGACCGGGGCGGGATTTGCAAACCTTCACGCGCATGGGCCACATCGCCGTGGGGCTCGACGGCTCCGAGCGGTTTGCGCAGATGGCACGCGAAGACAGCGGTTGCGAAGTATTGCAGCAGGACTTCCTCAAACTGGATTTACCGGCGGCGCGCTTTGACGGGATCTTCGCCAATGCAGTGCTGTTTCATATTCCCAGGCAGGAACTGCCACGGGTACTCAAGCAGTTGCACGGGGCTCTGAAAGCGGGCGGCGTGCTGTTCAGCTCCAACCCGCGTGGCGAGAACCAGGAAGGTTGGAACGGGCCGCGTTATGGCGCCTATCACGACCTGGCAGCATGGCAAGCGTTACTGACCGCCGCCGGATTTGTCGAGCTGGAACACTACTACCGGCCCGCCGGACTGCCGCGTGAGCAGCAGCCATGGCTGGCGAGCGTCTGGCGCAAATCCTAGAAACAGCTACCACCGCTTTAACCGCGTTTTTCCTGCGGGTCCTGCTTCGGTTCGCGGATCCTGTACCAGGCCACATACAGCGCCGGCAGGAACAGCAGGGTCAGCAAGGTCGCGATGATGATCCCGCCGATCATCGCGTAGGCCATCGGCCCCCAGAACACTTCTCGCGCAATCGGGATCATGCCCAGGCTCGCCGCCGCTGCGGTGAGCAGGATCGGACGACGCCGGTGCTCGGTGGCTTCCACCACCGCATCCCACGGCGTGTAGCCGGCCACTTCATACTCGTGAATCTGCGTCACCAGAATCACCGAGTTGCGGATGATGATGCCGATCAGCGCCAGAATCCCCAGGATCGCCACAAAGCCCATGGGCGTGCCGGTGGGGATCAACGCCAGCACCACGCCAATCAGCCCCAGCGGCGCGACACTCGCCACCAGAAACATCTTCTGCACGCTGTGCAACTGGATCATCAGGAAGGTTGCCATCAGGAACAGCATCAACGGCACCACGCTGGCAATCGGACCCTGGGCCTTGCCGCTTTCTTCCACGGTGCCGCCAGTGTCGACCCGGTAGCCCACCGGCAGGCCCGCGCTGAATTGGTCGATCTCGGGTTTGAGCTGCTTGACCAGGTCGGTCGGCTGCATCTCATCCCGCACCGAAGCCTTGATGGTAATGGTCGGCTTGCGGTCACGGCGCCACACCAGCGGCTGCTCCAGTTCGTAACGCACGGTGGCGAAGGCCAACAACGGAATCGAGGTGCCGTTGGGCGTAACGATCTGCAGGTTCTGCAAGGTCTCCGGCGTGCCGCGTTCGGCGTCTTCGGCGCGGCCGACCACGTTGATCAGGTAGATATCGTCATGCACCTGGGTCACCGAGGCACCGCTGACCACACTGTTCATCAACTGCGCCACGTCTTCGGACGACAACCCCAATTGCCGCGCCTTGTCCTGGGCGATGTCGATGCGCAGGACTTTGCCCGGCTCGTTCCAGTCGTAAATGATCTCGCCCAAATGGGTGTTTTTGTCCAGCAGCGTCGCCAGTTCGATCGCGTGCTTGCGCACCTGATCGGTGTCTTTACCGGACACGCGATACTGAATCGGCCGCCCCACCGGCGGCCCCATTTCCAGCGGCTGCACAAAGCTGCCGATGCCCACGAAGTCATCGCGCAGGCGTTTTTGCAGGCGCGCAATCAACGCGCCGCGCTCTTCCAGGCCTTTACTGACGATGACCAACTGCGCGTAGTAGGGGTTTTCCAACTGCTGGTCGAGGGGCAGGTAGAAACGGATCGCGCCCTGGCCGATATAGGTGCTCCAGCGCGCGATGTCCGGGTCGTCCTTGATGATCGCTTCGAGGCGGTCGACGGCCTTGCGCGTCTCGTTGATCGAGGCGTTTTGCGGCAGGTTGAGGTCGACAAGCACTTCCGGGCGGTCCGACGACGGGAAAAACTGGTTCTGTACGAACTGCATCGAGAACACCGACGCGACAAACAGCGCCACCGTGATGCCGATCGCCCACCAGCGGTTGCGCATGGCCCACAGCATGCCGCCATTGAAAGCGCGGCCGACGCGCCCCGGTTCGGCGTCGTGGGGTTTGACCTTGGCGCTGAGGATATGCACGCCCAGCACCGGCGCAAACAGCACCGCCACCACCCAAGACACCAGCATTGCCACGGCAATCACCGCGAACAGGGTGAAGGTGTATTCACCCGCCGAACTGGCGTTGAGGCCGATCGGCACAAAGCCGGCCACGGTCACCAGTGTGCCGGTGAGCATCGGGAACGCGGTCGAGGTGTAGGCGTAGGTCGCCGCCTGTTCTTTGGTCTCGCCCTTTTCCAGGCGCGTGATCATCATTTCCACGGTGATCATCGCATCGTCCACCAACAGGCCGAGGGCAATGATCAATGCACCGAGCGACACGCGCTGCATGGTGATGCCGCTGTACTCCATGAACACGAACACCAAGGCCAGCACCAGTGGAATCGAACACGCCACCACCAGCCCGGCACGCATACCGAGGCTGATAAAACTCACCACCAGCACGATGATCACCGCTTCGAACAACGCGCTGGTAAAGCCGCCGACGGCCTCTTCCACCACTTCGGCCTGATCGGACACCTTGTGCACGCCAACGCCCACCGGCAGATCGGCGGTCAGTTCGTCCATGCGCGTGTGCAGCGCCTTACCGAACGACTGGATGTTACCGCCCTTCTGCATGGCAATCGCCAAACCGATGGCCGGCTTGCCGTTGTACCGAAACATCGGCCGCGCCGGGTCGACGTAGCCACGGCTGATGTCGGCGATGTCCGCCAGGCGATAGAAGCGGTCATTGAGGCGCAGGTTGACGTTGGCCAGGTCCTTCTCCGAGGCGAACTGCCCCGAGGTGCGCACGGAAATCCGCTCCGGCCCGGCTTCGATCACCCCGGCGGGGGTCACCGCGTTCTGTGATTGCAGGCTCTGCACCACTTGACGCTGGTCGATGCCCAGGGCCGCCAGTTTGCGCGTGGAGAAGTTCAGGTAAATCACCTCGTCCTGCTGGCCGATCATCTCGACCTTGCCCAACCCCGGCACCGCGCGGATCTCGGCGCGCACCTGTTCCACGTAGTCACGCAGTTGACGCATCGACAGACCATCGCCGGTAAACGCATACACCGAGCCGAACACGTCCCCGAACTCGTCGTTAAACGACGGCCCCTGCAGGCCCTGGGGGAAGGAGCCGCGAATGTCGTCGATCTTTTTGCGGACCTGGTACCAAGTCTCTGGAATGGCCTTGGCGCTGGTGGTGTCCTTGAGGAACACGAACACCGTTGACTCACCCGGCCGGGTGTAGCTTTTGACGTAGTCGAGGGCGTCGAGCTCTTCGAGTTTTTTCTCGATGCGGTCGGTGACTTGCTTAAGGGTTTCTTCCTGGGTCGCGCCCGGCCAGCGGGTCTGGATCACCATGGTTTTGATGGTGAACGAGGGGTCTTCCTCGCGCCCCAGGTTCATGTAGGAGAACACGCCCATCAGCAGGGCGACGAACATCAGGTACCACACGAAGGACTGATGCTTGAGGGCCCAGTCGGATAAGTTGAAGCGTCCTTTCATCGCGGGCTGTCCTCGTCGATTTTGACTTTTTGCCCGGGTGTCAGGCTGTTCACGCCAGCGGTCACCACCCGTTCGCCGGGCTTGACGCCGTTATCGAGCAACGCGCTGTCGGCGTCGCGGCTGACCACGCTCACTTCACGCGGTTGCACGGTCTGGGTGTGGGTGTCGAGCAGCCACAGGCGGGTTTTGCCGTCGACCTCCTGCAACGCACTGAGGGGCACTTCCAGGCGCGGCGCGATGGCGGAACTCAAGGTCACGCTGATCGCGCTGCCCAGGCGGAACGCGGCGGGCGTGTCGCTGAGGGTCAGGCGGGCGCGGCGGGTACGGGTGGCGCTTTGGGCCTGGGGTTCGATCTCGCGCACCACGGCGGTGGTGTTGACGCCGGGATCCAGTTGCCCGGCCACCAGGAACACCACGTCGGGCGGCAGGCGCTCGGCGAGGCCGGCGGGCAGGTCGATCACCGCTTCCTTGATGTCCGGGCGGGCCAGGGTCACCACTTGCTGACCGGCGCTGACCACCTGGCCGGCCTCGGCATTCCAGGCGGTGACAATGCCGGCATGGTCGGTGCGCAGTTCGGCGTAGTTGAGCTGGTCCCTGGCCTGGTTAACCGAGGCACGGGCCTGGTCGAGGGAAGCCTGGGTGGTTTTCAGGTCGGTCTGGGCGATATCCAATTGGGCCTGAGCGCCGACGCCCCGGTTGAACAGTTCCTGCTGACGGCGGGCGTTGGCCTGGGCGTTGATAAATTGCGCCTGGACCCTGGCCAGATCGCCCTGGGCAGCGCGCAATTGGTTCTGCTGGTCGGTGGGGTCGAGCACGGCGAGCAAGGCGCCCTTCTCCACTTCGGCGCCCACATCCACAGCGCGACGGGCGATGCGCCCTGGCACGCGAAAGCCCAGGTTGCTTTCGTAGCGCGCCTGGATGGTGCCGGCGAAGCGGCCGAGGGTTTCCTGGTCTTCGGCTTTCACTTCAATGGACAACACCGGCCTCACGGGCTCGGGCGCCGGTTCTTGCTTGGAGCACGCCATCAATAACAGGCTGGCGGCGAGCACAACCGTCAGACGCTTCATGGCTGGGCTCCTTGGCTGGCGATCTCGACGATCATGCCGGGGTGCAGCAACTGCCCACCGGCCACCACCACTTTTTCGCCACCTTTCAGGCCGTCACTGATGATGACCTTGCCGGTGAGGTAGCGCGCCACGCTGACCTTGTGCAACTGCGCCTTGCCGTCGCCGTCCACCAGCCATACGGCGGGTTCGCTGAGGTCTTTGGTGAGTGCCGACCAGGGCAACTCGATGCTGGCCTTGGCCGGGCCATTGGCGGTGGCGCTGACCACCGAGCCCAAATCCATGCCTTTGGGCAGCGATTGCAGGGCGATCTTCACTTGCACGGTACCGGTGTTGGCGGCCACGGCGGGCGTGACTTCGCGGACTTTGCCCACGGCCTTGATGCTCGGGTTGTCGAGCAGGCTGACCGTAATCGGCGCGTCGGGGGGCGGCTCCACCAACAGGGATTCGTAGACGTTGAACACCGCGTCACGCTCGCCATCACTGGCCAGGCTGAAAATCGGCACGGTGGCCTGCACCACTTGGCCGACCTCGGCCTGGCGCGCCGTGATCACGCCGGGCGCATCGGCGATCAAGGCGGTGTAGCCCAATTGTTCGCGGGCGTTGGCCAACTGAGCCTGGGCCGCGGCCAGGGCGCTCTGGCTGCTGCGCAACGCGGCCTGGGCGGCATCGTATTCACTGCGGCTGGTGTAGCCCTTGGGCAGCAGTTTCTCCTGACGCACAAAAGCCGCCGCCGTCTGCTTGACCCGCGCCTGCTCGGCCACCACCTGGGCCTGGGCGGAGTCGACGTTTGTTTGTAAATCCTTGGGATCGAGCTTGGCCAGCACTTGCCTGGCGCTCACGCGGTCGCCCACGTCCACCATGCGCTGGATGATCTTGCCACCGACACGAAACGACAAATCGGTTTGCACGCGGGCCTGGATATCCCCCGTCAGCGTCACCGCCGCCGCGAACTGCGCCGGCTGCACGGTTTGCACAAACACCCGCGAATGGGCCTTGGGCTCGGCTTTTTCCTGGCCACAACCGCTCAACAGCGCCAGTAGGCCAAGTCCGAAAATACAGGTGGAAATACGACCGCCCATGCAGGCTCCTTTTGCGTGATGCCGACTTGCCAGTGTGTATGCGACTGTGAGCTTAGTTCAGGGTTCCTTATCTGGATGGAGGCTCCCATACGCCGATGGTTCCCAAGCGACTGAAGGGCGGGTGTGTCATGCAGCCCGCTCGACTGCACCGTTGCTGCAGGGCGCAAAAAAACGCCGACGCTGTGCAAGCCGTCGGCGTTGAAACCTTGAAGGGGCTTTACCGCTCGATCAGAACGCCGGCACGACCGCGCCGTTGTACTTCTTCTCGATGAACGCTTTGACTTCGGGGCTGGTCAGCGCCTTGGCCAGTTTCTGGATAGCGTCGCTGTCCTTGTTGTCCGGGCGCGCCACCAGGAAGTTCACGTACGGCGACTTGGCGTCTTCGATGATCAGCGCGTCTTTGGCCGGGTTCAGGCCGGCTTCCAGCGCATAGTTGGTGTTGATCAAGTCCAGGTCAACCTGGTCCAGAACACGCGGCAGCAAGGCCGATTCCAGCTCTTTGAATTTCAGGTTCTTCGGGTTGCTGGCAATGTCTTTTGGCGTGGCCAGGGCATTGGTCGGGTCTTTCAGGGTGATGACACCGGCCTTTTGCAGGAGCAACAGGGCGCGGCCACTGTTGGAGCCTTCGTTGGGGATGGCCACGGTGGCGCCGTCCTTGAGCTCAGAAATATTTTTGATCTTTTTCGAGTAACCACCGAAAGGTTCAACGTGCACGCCGACCACGGTCACCAGGTTGGTGCCCTTGCCCTTGTTGAAGTTTTCCAGGTACGGCAGCGTCTGGAAGTAGTTGGCGTCCAGGCGCTTTTCGGCGACTTGCACGTTGGGCTGCACGTAGTCAGTGAAGACCTTGATCTGCAGGTCCACGCCTTCTTTGGCCAGGGTCGGCTTGATCAGCTCAAGGATCTCGGCGTGCGGGATCGGGGTGGCGGCGACCACCAGTTTCTCGTTGGCCTGAGCGAAGCCGGCAGTCAGAGCAGCCGCCAGTGCGGTAAACAACAGAACCTTTTTCATGCAGTGTCCTTATCGGAAGTCCGGGTCGTCTGTGACGGCCGCGTGTTAAGTAATGTGCCAGCGAAGTGCTATCGCGGCGTGGAACGGACAATACCTAGATTTTTTATTCCGGAACAATATCTTTTATTCACGTTGATATTCCATTTTGCTCATACAGGAAGCTACGCAGGGTTTCCCGCTGCGCGGAACTGGCATTGGCGAAGATGCGCCGTACCTGCTCCAACGGCGAACCGACCACCGGCAGGTTCAAATGCTCGGGCAAAATCTCGTCGCCGCTGCTCACCAGCAAGGCAAAGTGAATAACGTTTTCCAGCTCACGGGTATTGCCCGGCCAACTGTGGTGTTCCAGCACTTGCTGCGCCGCCTCGCTGATCAACGGCACCGGCAGGCCGAGGCGCTGACTGTAAATGCCGAGGAAGTACTCGGCCAGCGATAGGATGTCGCCGACCCGCTCACGCAGCGCCGGCAAGTCCAAGCGGCCTTCGCTCAGATAATGGAACAGCCGCTCATGAAACTTGCCCGCCGCCACGGCCTGGGCCAGGTCAATGCTGGTGGCCGCGACGAGGCGCACGTCCACCGGGCTGGGCTGGTGCGCGCCGACGCGGGTGACTTCGTGGTTCTCCAGGGCCGCGAGTAATTTCACTTGGATGGGCAGCGGCAAGTCGCCGATTTCATCCAGGTACAAGGTGCCGCCATTGGCCGAACCGAACCAGCCGGCGCGGCTGCTGGCGGCACCGCTGTGGGCGCCGGCGGCATAGCCGAACAACTCGGCATCGGCGTAGGTGGGGCTGATCGCGCCGCAGTTGACCGACACAAACAACCCCGCCCGATCGCTGCCACGGTGGATATGCCGCGCCAGCAACTCTTTACCGCTGCCGGTCTCGCCGCGAATCAACACGGGCAGTGCACGGGGCGCCAGGTTTTCCAGGTCTTGCCGTAGCTGGCGCGAGCGAGGGTCGACGAACACCAGCGCCTTGGCGCGGATGCTCAGCGGGCTTTTTTCGGCATCGGGGAAGGTCAGCAAGGGCTGGCCGAAGGTGTCATGACTCATGGCAGGCTCCCGCCCCAATCCACGCAGGGACGGGGCGTTGAAAGAAAGTTATGCGCTACGCCGGGCGTGATGCTCGAGGCGGTTTTGCAGGCGATAGAGGTACGCGAACCCCTGCTCCCAGCGCTGGTGGCCGGACTTCACATTGATATGTCCGGCGCCGGAGATAATCCCGGCTTCGGCACCCCAGTAACGCGCCAGCTCCAGCGCACGCGGGGCACTGATGGCACTGTCGTTGTCGGAGCTGACCACCTGGCTGGGAAACGGCAGCAGGTGGGTGGGAATCGGCGCGAAATTGCGCAAGGCAGGCGCGCACGCCGGACGTTCGACATCGGCCGGCGCCACCAGCAAGGCGCCGCGCACCTGGCGCAGGCAGTGCACCGGTGCAGTGGCGGCCCAGTGGGCCACGGTGATGCAGCCCAGGCTATGGGCGATCAGGATCACCGGCGTGCTGTCGGCGGCGATGGCCTCGGCCAGGGCAGCCACCCAGTCTTCGCGGCGCGGTGTCAGCCAATCGGCCTGCTCCACGCGCGCACTGTTGGGCAGGCTGTGCTGCCAATGGGTTTGCCAATGATTTTCTGGCGATCCTTGCCAGCCCGGCACGATCAGGTAACGAATCGACTCGCTGTGCATGGGGGTGCCCTCCTGCAGCGTTTAACGTTGCTGAGCAGTATAGGGACACGACTTATGCTCGTTAAGGAATAAGAAGCTATTTATTAATAACCAAAACAAATATGAAACTCAGATGGAAAAGGCCGCACACAGACCAACACGCGAAACGCGCACACACGCCAGTCCGGTTTTTTCGAGACTTTACGACCCTGCAAACTTGTCAGTCGAGGCAGGGCTCGACCGGGCTGTTTGCACACAAATCGAACAGTTCAGCCTGCAGGCACTGTCCCGCAGCGCTCAGGCCGCCGCGGGCATACAACGCCAGGCGCACGCCTTGCACCGCAGGCAAACCAGTTTGCGGACCGAGCTCCACGTGCTCGGCCTGCACCACCCGGCGCGGCAATAAACTCACGCCCAACCCCGCCGCCACCGCCGAACACACACTGGCCAGACTCGCGCTGGAATAGCCGATGCGCCAGCGCCAGCCGGCCACTTCCAGATGTTGCAGCATTTCATTGCGGTACAGGCCGCCCACGGGGAAGGCCACCAACGGCAGCGGGTCGCGGCCCAGGGAGGGCGTGCTGCGGCTGTCGACCCAACACAACGGCTCGGGCCACGAGGCCAGACAGTCGTCGCTGTCGCCCATCTGCTTGACCAGCAGCACATCGAATTCGCCGTTCCGGTATTGGCGTTGCAACGCAGGGCCGAGCCCGCTGGTGACCTCCAGGCGCACCCGTGGATAGGCGCGCACAAACGCCGACAACAAGGGCATCAGGCGCTGCGCCGCAAAGTCTTCCGGCACCCCCAGGCGCAGCACGCCGTCGCTCTGCTGGTTGATCAGCACGTCGGCGGCCTCCTCGTGCAGCGCCAGAATGCGCCGTGCATACGCCAGCAAGCGTTCACCCTCAACGGTCGCGACCACGCGACGTTGGTCGCGGTCGAGCAACTGACACGCCAGAACCTGCTCCAGGCGGCGGATCTGCTGGCTGACGGTGGATTGGGTCAAGTACAGGCGCTCGGCGGCACGGGTGAAATTGCCGCAATCGGCCACGGCGACAAAGCTTCGGAGCAACACGGGATCGAACATAGTCATTCCATTTGCCACTGGCGGGCATGGTTATATTTAATTTCAGAATACCTGTGACGCTGGCCATACTCACGCCTCATTTACTCATCGCAAGAGCGCTGCATGACCCTCAATAAATCCCTCGCCGGCTGGGGCCTGCTGGTGGTGCTGGGCCTGAACCTGCGACCAATCCTGAGCTCCATCAGCCCGCTGCTGGGCGAGATCCGCCAGGCCACCGGCCTGAGTTTCCAGAGCAGCGCCCTGCTCACCAGCCTGCCGGTGGTGTGCATGGGTCTGGTGGCATTGGTGGGCGTGCGCGTGGAAGCGCGCCTGGGCGAGCGCCGTGGCATTGCGCTGGGCTTGGTGATGATTCTGCTGGCGTGCCTGGCGCGCTGGCTGATGGGCCAGGGCGCGGCGCTGCTGGTCACGGCATTGCTCGGCGGCGCCGGCGTGGCGCTGATCCAGGCGTTGGTGCCGGCGATGATCAAGCGCGAATTCCGTCATCGCGTGCCGGTGGCGATGGGCGTGTACTCTGCCTCGCTGATGGCCGGGGGTGGTCTGGCGGCGCTGCTCAGCCCGTTGGTGGCCAACCATTTCCAGCAGTGGCAGGCAGGGTTGGGCGTGTGGCTGTTGCCGGCGCTGGGCGCCTTGTTGCTGTGGGTCTGGCTACCGCTGGGCGCGGCAAAAAACCCACAGGTTGTGCCCGCCTTCGAAGGCCTGCGCAACCGTCGCGCGTGGCTGCTGGCGCTGTATTTCGGGTTGGTGAACTGCGGCTATATGAGCCTGGTGGCGTGGCTGCCCGCGTACTATCAGCAGTTGGGTTGGGGCGTGCTGCCCAGCGGCTCACTGCTGGCATTCATGACGATCTTCCAGGTGCTTGCCGCGCTGTTGATGCCGGTGCTGGCGCAACGCGGTGTCGACCGTCGGCCGCTGCTGGGCATCAGTCTGCTGGCGCAGACCATCGGCTACCTCGGCCTGCTGCTGGCGCCGCTGCAATTTCCCCATTTGTGGGTGGCGTTGTGCGGTTTCGGCCTCGGCGCGTGTTTTGCCCTGAGCCTGCTGCTGACCCTCGACCACCACCGCGACCCTCGCCAAGCCGGGCAACTGGCGGCCTTTGTGCAAGGCGTGGGCTTTTTGATCAACGCGATTTCCCCGTGGATGACCGGCTGGCTGCGCGAACTCACCGGCAGCTTCGCCAGCGCCTGGGTGGTGCTGACGGTGACCGCGCTGGCGATGCTGGTGGTGACGCGGGTGTTCAGCCCTGTTACCTATCGCACTGCGCCTGCTCTATAGGCAGGCGCCGACCGGGCATCGTCCGGCGGCGGAAAACCCAGCCGATTGGCCCGCGCAAACGTCCCGAAATCATTGAAGCGCACGCCCATCTCAGCCATGACCTTATGCGCCACCCTGGCGCTCATCTGGCGGATGTAAAACGGCTCCTTCACCACAAAATGGTGAATCCCGTGGGTGCTGCCAAAGTTGAAGCAGAACGCCTGCAACGGCCACAGCCACCACGGGTTGAGCACCTGGGTCTGCTGGATCACATTGCCCAGCTCCACATCACCGTAGTAATGCATGTTGGAGCTGACAAAGTGCAGGCAAAACGTGCGCAGCACATTGGGACCGATGATCACCACGGCGGCGATGTCGATCACGTGCATCACCTGCAAGGTGTCGGCGGACCAGTCGATCGGCGCGCCCAGCAGGCTGGCGATGCCATTGGCGGCGTGGAAGCCGAGGAACACGTACCACGCGCCCCAGTGCAGCAGCGCCAGCGGTGCGTAAACCAGCAGCGCGCGTTTGAGGATCTTGAATTTATGGCCCCAGGTCTTGGCTCGCAGCATGCGAATGAACGCCGACATCACGTTGTCGCCCACCATCAGCAACCGTGCGAAGCCCCAGGGCTCGCCGTTGGTGATTGCGCGCTCTTCCATATCGGCCTCGGTGCCGGAGACCTTGTGGTGGTTGAGGTGCAGGTGGCGGCGGATCCACGGGTTGATCGTGCTCGGCCGCGCCAGCCACACCAGGCCCATCATCACGTTGTGGGGCAGGCGCTGTTTGCGAAAGTACATGCTGTGGATCAGGTCGTGTTCCAGCTCATGGGTCAATGAGGCCAGGAAGGCGTTAAGCAGCAGGCACGCCCACCAGGCCATGTGGCCGCCGATGTACAGCGCCGCCGAGCCGATCATGCCGATCAGCGCAAAGGCCAGGATGCCCGCGCCCAGGGCGTCCTGATGCCGCAACCACGAGTGTTGCCGGCGCAAACGCACGCCTTCGGCCAGCACCACCTCACGAATATGCGCCGAACGCTGTTGCGCGTTCATCTGCTGGGGACTTGCAGAAGTACCGTCCATGCTCCCATCCTCTTGTTCATCAAGGGTTACATCCTGCCCCAGGCCATCGCGCAGGACGCTAGCCCCACACGCCAACCTGTTGACTGCAAGCGCCAATCGCCATGACCGAACCCACGTCCCTCGCCAGCTGGACCCGTGCCCTGCGCAAGCAGCTCGACGCCCTGGGCCTCGACAGCGCCGCGCTGTGCCATGAGGCCGGGCTCGACCCGCAGCAGATGGACGACCCTAACGCGCGCTACCCGCTGTCGGCCACCACGCGCCTGTGGGCGCTGGCGGTGCAGGCCAGCGGCGATCCGGCGATCGGTTTGCGGGTGTCGCGGTTTGTCAGCCCCACCACCTTTCATGCGTTGGGCTATGCGCTGGTGGCCAGCGGCAGTCTGCGCGAGGTGTTCGAACGCATCGTGCGCTATCACCAGGTGGTCAGTGATGCCTTGACGCTTGAACTGACACGCGACGGCGAGCGCTACCGCTTTCGTCTGTTGCAACCCCAGGGCAGCCCGGCGCCGGCGCTGGAAGCCATCGATGCGTTTGCAGCAATCTATGTGCGCACCTGCCGTAACCGCCTGGGCCGGGATTACGCGCCACTGGCCGTGCATTTGCGCCGCCCGCAACCGGTCGACCCCACGCCGTGGCACACGGTGTTCCGCGCACCGGTCAATTTTGGCGCGGTGGAGGACTGCCTGGAATTTGCAGCGCAGGACTTCGACAGCCACCTGGACGACGCCAACCCGGAGCTGGCCGAGCACAACGAGACGGTCCTCAAACGCACCCTTGCCCAACTGCAACCGCTGACCTGGGAGCGCAAAGTGCGTGCGGCGATCGAGGCGCAATTGCCCGACGGCGAGCCAAGCGCCGAACGGGTTGCCCAGGCGCTGCATGTAAGCCTGCGCAGCGTCCAACGGCACTTGGCCGATGAGGGATGCCGGTTCGACGCGCTGCTCAATGAATGCCGACAGAACCTGGCATTGCAGCATTTGCGCGACCCGCAGTGCTCATTGGCCGAAATCAGCCATTTGCTGGGGTTTGCCGATACCAGCAGTTTTAATCGGGCGTTCAAGCGCTGGACGGGAATGACGCCGGGGCAGTTCCGGGAAGGATCGCGGTAGGCGTATGCGCAGTGGTTGTGAGGGCTTTTTCGCGAGCAAGCCCGCACATTTTGGATGCATATCCTATGGGCTTGCTCGCGAAAGCGATGGTTCAGGCAATGAACCTGTCCGGTCAATCAGCGCCCACGATCACGCCGCAATAACTTTCTCACCCGCGCCACCAGGGCCTTGGCATCAAACGGCTTGAGCAGATAGTCCTCCTCGTGCAACTCCAACCCGCGCAGGCGATCTTCGATCCCGCCCGGCGTGGTCAAGAACAGCACCGGGGTGTCCCCGCGCTGCCGAATCGCCTGCTGCAACTTCCAGGCGTTCAAGCCGGGCAGCATCACGTCCAGGATCACCAGGTCGTACTCGGTGCTTTCCACAAAGCGCTGCGCCGCCATGCCATTGGCTGCGACTTCCACGCCGAAACCGGCCTCGCTCAAGCCTTGGGCCATGAGCTGCGCCAGTTGCGGCTGGTCTTCCACTAACAACACCTGCATGGTTTACCTCTGGGTTTGATTACAAACCTGTCATCAAATTGTGCGGTTTCTGACCCCGTTCACTGGCTAGGGTAGCGGCCTGTTTTCCGGAGTCGTCACTATGTCCCGCCTTGTCTTGCTTTTAAGCCTTGCTGTCTGCACCAGCGCGCTGGCCGCACCGCCACTGCCGCGCCATGCCGACCTCGATTTAAACACCGCGCGCCAACTGGCCGATGCCAGCCTTAGCCACTGCAGTGCGGCACTGACCGTCCTGGATCGCGGCGCCAACCTGCTGCTGAGCCTGCGCGCCGACGGCGTTGGCCCGCACAACAGCATCGCGAGCCAGCGCAAAGCCTACACGGCGCTGTCGACCAAAACCCCGACACGACTGTTCGCCGAACGCGCGCGCAATAGCCCCGAGGCCGCCAACCTTAACAGCTTGCCCGAGTTGCTGTTGCTCGGCGGCGGCGTGCCGCTGTTTGCCGATGCCGAACTGGTGGGTGCACTGGGCATTGCCGGTGCCGGCGGCGCCGCGCAGGACGAAGCCTGCGCCGTACAAGCCGCCGAGCAACTGGGCCTGAAAACCTCTCTTTGATACCAACCGAAAGGACCTCACGATGAAAACCCTCAGCATGACCCTCGCCGCCCTGAGCCTAAGCGGCCTGTGCAACCTGGCCCTGGCCGCCGGCAACCCCTTGAGCGTACACGTGCTCAACCTGGAAAACGGCCTGCCATCGGCCGGTGTCAGTGTCACCCTGGAGCAACAGGTGGGCGATCAATGGCAGTCGCTGTCCGAAGGCGTCACCAACCAACAGGGACGCATCGCCGAACTGTTCCCCGCCAACCGCAGCATGACGCCGGGTGAGTATCGCGTGGTGTTCAAGACCGGCGACTACTACAAAAAGGCCAACCGCGAGACGTTCTTCCCCGAAGTGCCGGTGATTTTCCAGGTCAAACAGGCCGACCAGCATTACCACATCCCGTTGTTGCTCAGCCCGTACGGTTTCTCGACGTATCGCGGTTCATAGGCCCGCGGCCTGCTGCAGGCTTTTGAGATCGAGTATCTCAATCGCGCCATAGCTCAAGCCGATGATGCCCTGTTGCTCCAGCGCCTTGAGCAGACTGTTGGTGGTCTGGCGCGACAGGCCCAACATCGCCGCCAGGTCTTCCTGAGGCAGTTGCAGGGTGTGGCGCGCCTGGTCGATTTCGCCGTAGCCTCGGGCGATCATCAGCAGCCGATGGGCCAGGCGCGCCGACGCGGGCATCAGGCTCATCTGTTCGATATTGATCAACGACAGGCGCAGCTTGTGGCTCATCAACAAGGCCACATCACGCCAATACGCCGGTTGGTGTTCAAGGATGTCGAGCATGGCCGCCTGCGGCACCTGCAACAGCGTGCACGGCCCCGAGGCCTGGGCATCGTGGGTGCGCGGCAGGTTGTCGAACAGGCAAATCTCCCCGAACCAGTAGGGTGTTTCCACCAGGCTCAACACCGCTTCCTTACCCTGGGCGTTCACGGCACTGATGCGCACCGCGCCATCCAGCACCGCGTACAGCCCACAGGGCGGGTCGCCGCGCTTGAACAGGAACTGGCCCGCCGTCAGCACGCGCAACCGCGCGGCCGCCAGCAAGCGACGCTGTAGATCGACAGGCAGATGACTGAACCAATGGCCGCTGGCCAGACGGGCATGCCACTTCTCTGCATCCATGGGAACTCCGAAGATTGTCGCCCAGCTGACAGTCAGGCGCTGGCTGACAGGGCATGATCAAACATCCTACAGGAGGAACAACAATGAAAAGCCTCGTCGACCACCTCAGTCAATACGCCGCCTACCACCGCGACCCGCGCAATATCGCCAGCCACTTCATTGGCATCCCCTTGATCGTCGTCGCCGTGGCCGTGCTGCTGTCGCGCCCTGAATGGGCGATGGGTGGCCTGTGGATTTCACCGGCAGTGATCGTGGCGCTGCTGTCAGCGTGGTTTTACCTGCGCCTGGAACTGGCGCTGGGCACACTGATGAGCGTGCTGATGGGCTTGTCGGTATGGGCCGGGCACGTGCTGGCCGCGCAAGACACTCTGGTCTGGCTGAGCAGTGGCGTGGGGATGTTCGTGGTGGGCTGGGTGATTCAGTTTGTCGGGCACTACTACGAAGGCAAGAAACCCGCGTTTGTGGACGATGTATCGGGGTTGATCGTGGGGCCGTTGTTTGTGGTGGCGGAAGTCGCGTTTTTGCTGGGATTGCGGCATGAACTTAAAGAGCAGATTGAGGCGCGGTCCGGCCCGGTAGAACGCCGCGATCTGAAGCCGAGCCAGCTCCCACATGATCGTTCCCACGCTCTGCGTGGGAATGCAGCCCAGGACGCTCCGCGTCCCAAAGCGTGACGCAGAGCGTCACAAGAGGCGTTCCCACGCAGAGCGTGGGAACGCTCGGAGGGTCAGGCTTTTTGCCAGACCTTGGGCTTGAAGAACAGGGTCTCGCCCCGCGCCAGGCCGGTCAGGCTGTCGTGGTCTTTCACCACTTCGGCTTCGATCAGCTCGGGCTGGCCTTCGACCTTGAGCGTCACCCGCGTGGTCGCGCCCAGTGGGCGAATATCCCGCACTTCGGCCGCGTGGTGGTCTTCCAGTTCATGGCGCGACAACGACACTTCGTGGGGGCGGAACAACACGTGTTTGTCTTCGCCCAGGTGCAGGCGGTTGGAGTCGCCCAGGAAGTGGTACACGAAGTCACTGGCCGGGTTTTCGTAGACATCACCCGGTGAGCCGATCTGCTCGATCACCCCTTTGTTCATCACCACAATACGGTCGGCGACTTCCATGGCCTCTTCCTGGTCGTGGGTCACGAACACCGAGGTCAGGTTGATGTCTTCGTGCAAGCGCGCCAGCCAGCGGCGCAGTTCTTTACGCACCTTGGCATCGAGCGCGCCGAACGGTTCGTCCAGCAGCAGCACTTTGGGTTCCACCGCCAGGGCGCGGGCCAGGGCGATACGTTGGCGCTGGCCGCCGGAGAGTTGTTCCGGGTAACGGTCGGACAGCCAATCGAGCTGCACCATGTTCAGCAGTTCGTGAACCTTGGTCGCGATCTGGCTCTCGGTGGGCCGCTGGTTTTTCGGTTTCATGCGCAGGCCGAAAGCGACGTTGTCGAACACGCTCATGTGGCGGAACAGCGCGTAATGCTGAAACACAAACCCGACGTTGCGATCACGCACATCGTGGCCGGAGACGTCTTCACCGTGGAACACGATGCTGCCGTCATCCGGAGTTTCCAGGCCGGCGATGATGCGCAGCAAGGTGGTCTTGCCGCAGCCGGAAGGGCCCAGCAACGCCACCAGCTCGCCACTCTGGATGTCCAGATTGATGCTGTTCAGGGCCTTGAAGGCGTTGAAGTTCTTGCTGACATTACGGACTTCGATCGACATGACTTATTCCTCACCGGCGCTGTTGCGCAGGCGGTTGATACGGTTCTCGCTCCACTGCTTGAGCAGCAGGATAAAGAGCGCCAGGATCAGCAACAGGCTGGCCACCGCAAACGCGGCCACGTGGTTGTATTCGTTGTAGAGAATCTCGACGTGCAGCGGCAGGGTATTGGTGACGCCGCGAATGTGGCCGGACACCACCGATACCGCGCCGAATTCCCCCATGGCCCGCGCGGTACACAGCACCACGCCGTAGATCAGGCCCCACTTGATGTTCGGCACGGTCACATGCCAGAACATCTGCCAGCCATTGGCGCCGAGCAGGCGTGCGGCCTCCTCTTCCTGGGTGCCCTGCTCCTGCATCAGCGGGATCAGTTCACGGGCCACGAACGGCACGGTGACGAAGATGGTCGCCAGCACAATGCCCGGCAGGGCGAACACGATCTGAATGTCATGCTCCTGCAGCCATGGGCCGAAGAAACCTTGCGCGCCGAACATCAGCACGTACACCAGGCCCGCGATCACCGGCGACACCGAAAACGGCAGGTCGATCAGCGTCACCAGGATGCTCTTGCCACGGAACGAGTACTTGCTCACGCACCATGCAGCACTCACCCCGAACACCAGGTTGAGCGGCACCGAGATCAGCACGGCGATCACCGTGAGTTTCAGCGCCGACAACGCGTCGGGCTCAAGGATCGCGCTGAAGAAAGTACCCAGGCCGTTCTTCAGGCCCTGGGACACCACGATAAACAGCGGCAGCAACAGGAACAGAAAGAACACCAGCCAGCCAAGGCCGATCAGGATGCGTCGCGACACGGCGCTGCCACGTCGGGCGGCGTTGGCCGAGGACGCGGCGGAAATAGACGATTGGGACATGTTCCGCGCCTCCTTATGGACGTTCGATGCGCCGCTGCAGCAAGTTGATCAGCAGCAGCAATACAAAGGAAACCACCAGCATCAACACCCCAATGGAGGTGGCGCCGCGGTAGTCGTACTGGTCGAGTTTGACCATGATCAGCAACGGCAGGATCTCGGTTTTCATCGGCATGTTGCCCGCGATGAAAATCACCGAACCGTACTCGCCTACACCACGGGCAAACGCCAGGGCGAAGCCGGTCAGCCAGGCGGGCAGCAGCGCCGGCACGAGGATGTAGCGGAACACCTGCAACGGCTTGGCGCCCAGACAGGCAGCGGCTTCTTCGACTTCACGTGGGATATCGGCGAGCACCGGCTGCACCGTGCGCACCACGAACGGCAGGGTGACGAAGGTCAGCGCCAGCGTGATGCCCAGTGGCGAATAAGCGATCTTGAAGCCCAGGTCGGCGGCGAACTGGCCGACCAGGCCGTTAGGCGCATACAGCGCGGTCAAGGCAATACCGGCCACGGCGGTGGGCAGGGCGAACGGCAGGTCGATCATCGCATCGATGATCTTGCGGCCGGGGAAGGTGTAGCGCACCAGCACCCAGGCCAGCAGCGTGCCGATCACGCCGTTGATCAGCGCGGCGTACAACGCGGTGCTGAAGCTCAGTTTCAAGGCCGCCAGCACACGCGGTGCGGAAATGATGGCCCAGAACTGATCCCAGGTGAGTTGAGCCGCGTGGACGAACATCGCCGCCAGGGGGATGAGTACGATCAGGCTGAGGTACACGACGGTGTAGCCCAGCGTCAGCCCGAAGCCGGGTATGACGGGGGAAATACGACGCGACATAAGAGTCCTTGGTTAGCGGAACTGACACACAAAACCCGCAGGTGAATGCGGGCTTCGTGGGTGTGTGTTTCTCGGCTTACTGCGCCGTATAGATCTGGTCGAACACGCCACCGTCGTTAAAGAATTTCGGTTGGGCAGTTTTCCAGCCGCCGAAGTCTTTGTCGATAGTCACCAGGTCCAGTTTGGGGAACTGCTGGGCGTATTTGGCGGCTACTTTTGCATCGCGTGGACGGTAGAAGTTTTTCGCCGCAATCTCCTGGCCAGCCGGGCTGTACAGGTGTTTCAGGTATTCGGTTGCGATCTCGGTGTTGCCCTTCTTCTCGGCGTTCTTGTCGACCACCGCCACTGGCGGCTCCGCGAGGATCGACAGGGACGGAACGACGATATCGAACTTGTCGGCGCCGCCGTCTTCCTTGAGCGCCAGGAACGCTTCGTTTTCCCAGGCCAGCAACACGTCACCCTGACCGTTGTTGACGAAGGTAATGGTCGAGCCGCGCGCGCCGGTGTCGAGGATCGGCACGTGCTTGAACAGCTCTTTCACGTACTCCTGAGCCTTGGCTTCGCTGCCGCCGGCTTTGAGGCCGTAAGCCCACGCGGCGAGGAAGTTCCAGCGCGCACCGCCGGAGGTTTTCGGGTTAGGGGTGATCACCGACACGTCCTTTTTAATCAGGTCGCCCCAGTCCTTAATGCCTTTAGGGTTGCCCTTGCGCACCAGGAACACGATGGTCGAGGTGTACGGGGTGCTCGCATCCGGCAGGCGGGTCTGCCAGTTTTCCGGCAAGGTCTTGCCCAGTTTGGCGATTTCGTCGATGTCACCAGCCAGGGCCAGGGTCACGACGTCGGCGCGCAGACCGTCGATCACCGCCCGGCCCTGCTTGCCCGAACCACCGTGGGATTGCTGGATCTTGACGTTGTCGCCAGGGTGGGACTGTTTCCAGAATTGGGTGAACTCTGCGTTGTAGTCCTGGTACAGCTCACGCGTCGGGTCGTACGAGACGTTGAGCAACTCGTAGTCCTTGGCAACGGCGGAACCGGCAAACACGGCACTGGCCAGCGCGGCCAGGGCATAACGGCGAATCGACGACATGGAAGGCTCCTGAGAATTCTTGGGTGTTGGCTTGTTCTTATCGTTACGGGTCTATCGAGTGACGGGGCTGTCGCCGTCAATGCTCAGCCCGGTTTGTTCGCCGGGTTCTGCAAACGGAATTTTTCCTTGCGCTCGATCTGCACCACTTGGGCGTTGTGCACGGTGATTTCCACCGCGCCGAAGCGCAGATCGCGCAGGGCGCTCTGGATTTCACGCAAAATGGCTGCTTCGTCCTGGCCGTCGACGCTACGTAGGGATGCGCTCATGGTCTCGCTCCTGAGATGAAGGGTGCCTCGCAGTGGTGGCACTGCTTGCGGCGTGAGAGCGATAGTAGATAAGCGCGGATATTCTTAAAAATACTATTTAAGAATGTTTATATAACCAGAATGAATTTTCTGAAGGGCATGGGGTTGCAAAGGGATAATCGCCAAGATCAGCCCTTGAGAAGACCCAATGGGGGAGCGAGCAAGCCCTCACAGTTTGCTCGTGTTTCAAGCTCAGATGGCGGGGGCTCGTGACCAATCAAGCTCTTCGGCCGGCATCGGCCGTCCAAACCAGTAGCCCTGGCCCATGTCGCAGTCCTGCTCCAACAAAAAGCGCGCCTGCTCCACCTGCTCGATGCCCTCGGCGTGCACCTGCATGCCCATGCTTTTGGCCAGGGCGATAACCACGCGCACAATCGCAGCGTCGTCTTCGTCCCACGGCAGGCCGGCGACAAAACCCTGGTCGATCTTGAGCTTTTGCACCGGCAAGCGCTTGAGGCGCAGCAACGAGGAATAGCCGGTGCCAAAATCATCGATGGCCAGGCGCAAGCCCAGTTCGCGCAGGCGATGCAGTTGCTCCAAAGCGACTTCGGGGTCTTCCATCACCGCGCTTTCGGTGACTTCCAACTCAAGGAAGGCCGGGTCCAGGCCGGTCTCGTGGAGCACCTGCGCGACTTGCTCGTAGAGTTCGCGCCGCGCGAACAGGCGGCTGGACACGTTGAGCGCAATAAACTTCAGCGGCGCGCCGTCGGCCAGCCATTGGCACATCTGCCAGCACGCCTGGTGCATGACCCACGCGTCAATATCGGCAATCAGGCCGGTACGCTCGGCGATGGGGATGAACTCGCACGGCGGCACCAGCCCGCGTTCCGGGTGCTGCCAGCGCACCAGGGCTTCGACGCCGACCAGGCGGCTGCCGTGCAGGTCGTGCACCGGCTGGTAGTAAACGCGCAGCTCCTGCTGGTCGAGGGCGCGACGCAGTTCGCTGGCGATCTCTACACGGTTCTGCGCGTGGGCCGTGAGTTCTTCGGTGTACAAGGCGAAGCCTTCGCGGCCCACACTTTTGGCTTTGAACAACGCGGAGTCGGCATTGCGCAGCAGTTGCTCGGCGCTCAGCGCATCGCTGGGGAACAGGCTGATGCCGATGCTGGCGCTGATAAACAGCTGGTGACCGTCAAAAATGAACGGCTGTTTCATCACATCCAGCATGCGCTGTGCCAGCGCGGCGGCCTGCACCACTTGTGAACAACTTTCCGCGAGCACCGCGAACTCGTCCCCACCCAGGCGCGCCAGTGTCACGCCGGGGCCAAGCAAGCCCTGGAGCCGTTCGCCCGCCAACTTGAGCAATTGGTCGCCGACGTTATGACCCAGGCTGTCATTGATGATCTTGAAGTGGTCCAGGTCCAGCAACAGCAGGGCGCAGCCGCGTTTATGCAGTTGCGCCGAAGCCAGGGCCTGCTCGGCGCGGTCGGTGAAGAGCAAGCGGTTGGGCAGGTCGGTCAGCGGGTCGTGGTGAGCCAGGTGCGCCAGTTCGTGCTCGGAATTCTTGATGGCGCTGATATCGGAAAACACCGCAACGTAATGGCTGAGGTCGCCATGATCATCGTGAATCACCCGGATGGTTTGCCACTGCGGATAAATTTCGCCGCTTTTGCGGCGGTTCCAGATTTCACCGCTCCATTCACCGTCGCGCGCCAGGGTCTGAAACATCTGCTGGTAAAAACTCGACGAATGGCGACCGGATTTGAACAGGCTGGGCGGCTGGCCCATGACCTCCTCACCCTGGTAGCCGGTGATCGCCATAAAGGCCCGATTTACATGCACGATCAAGCCTCGGGCATCCGTGACCAGCACCCCTTCGCGCGTGCAATCGAACACAGCAGCGGCCTGACGCAGACGTTCGCGGTTTTCCTTCAGGGGTTGCTGCAGCTGGCTGGCCGCGGCAAATCGGGCGCTCATCAGGTAAATCACCAGAGCGCTGGCCATTACCCACAGATAACCGCGCACCTGCAGCCACAGGGTAAGAGCGCTCGGGTTATCGATAAACTCGATCAATAAGTAGCCTGTGAGACCCATCCAGGCCACCGAAACCAGCAGGTATACCAGCCCCGCACGCAGGGCACCTCGGTATGAAAACAGCATATGGCCAGTATTCCTTACCTAAAGAACAGAATCGTCCTACAAAGGTCGGGGATTATAGGATAAGAAACATCCAGTCACTTCTATCTGAAAGGGCGGCTGGTTTTCTCTGCAGGCTTAGTGATAATGCGTGAGCTGGTTTTTTCTTTATCTGAGGGCCATACAGCCTATGTGGTACAACGGTTTTCTTGACCTGTCAGCCTGGCAACTGGTGGCAGTCACTCTGTTGATGACCCACGTGACCATCGTTGGCGTCACGGTTTATCTGCATCGCTATTCAGCCCATCGCTCCCTGGAGCTCAATGCCGGCCTGAAACACTTCTTCCGCTTCTGGCTGTGGCTGACCACGGCGCAGAACACCCGCGAGTGGACCGCCATCCACCGCAAGCACCACGCCAAATGCGAGACCGTCGATGACCCGCACAGCCCGGTGATCAAAGGCCTGTCCACCGTGTTACGCAAAGGTGCCGAACTGTACCGCGCCGAAGCGGAAAACCCGGAAACCCTGCGCATCTACGGCAAGAACTGCCCGGACGACTGGATCGAACGCAACCTGTACACGCCCTACCCGCTGCTGGGCGTGGCGATCATGGGCGTGATCGACCTGCTGCTGTTCGGCACCATCGGCATCACCATCTGGGCCATCCAGATGATGTGGATACCGTTCTGGGCCGCCGGCGTGATCAATGGCCTGGGGCATGCCGTGGGCTATCGCAATTTCGAATGCCGTGATGCCGCCACCAACCTGGTGCCGTGGGGCATCATCGTCGGTGGCGAAGAGCTGCACAACAATCACCACACCTATCCCAACTCCGCGAAACTGTCGGTGAAAAAATGGGAATTCGACCTGGGTTGGGCGTGGATCAAACTGTTCAGCTTCCTGCGCCTGGCCAAGGTGCAGCGCGTGGCGCCGATTGCGCATCGCGTCGAGGGCAAAGGCCATCTGGACATGGATACCGCCATGGCGATTCTCAACAACCGCTTCCAGATCATGGCCCAGTACCGCAAGCTGGTGATCGGCCCACTGGTCAAGCAGGAGCTGGAAAAAGTCGATCACTCGGTGCGCCACCAGTTCCACCGCGCCAAGCGCCTGCTGTCGCGGGAAACCAGCCTGTTGGATGACCGTCATCACCTGCGCATCCAAGGCATGCTGGAGCATAGCCAGGCCCTGAAAGTGATCTATGAAAAGCGCCTGGCGCTGCAGCAGATCTGGCTCAAGACCAGCTCCAATGGCCACGACATGCTGGCGGCGATCAAGGAATGGGTACACGAGGCCGAAGCCAGTGGCATCCAGTCCCTGCGCGACTTCGCCCATCAGCTGAAAACCTATTCGCTACGCCCCGCGGCCTGACTGCGCTGTGGGAGGGTACGCCCTCCCACAGCATCTTTTTGGCGTCATTTACCGGGCGCCGCTAATCGACCCCGTTGACGGAACTTCGACGCAATTAGCCTCTCTCAAGGAACACTTCGCCATCATGGTGACCCCTTGTTGTGACCGCTGCTCCATCCTGCGGCGCGCCCAGAGAGAGTTGTGCCGATGGTTCACGAAAAACCCCACTTACCGGATCCGCCCGTCGCTGAAACTCAGCGCCCCACGGCGGCTGCAACCCTGCTGGCGTTGGTGCATGCCCAGGGCGAAGTCGAGCGCCTGAGTGAGCGCGAGCAGCTCCTCAGTTCGCTGCTGGTAAGTGTGAATGCGGTGCTCTGGGCCATCGATTGGGAGACCCGCCGCGTGCTGTACGTGAGCCCGGCATACGAGCGGATATTTGGACGTGCTGCCGGCCTGCTGCTCGCCGACCATCGGGAATGGCGCAACAGCATTCACCCCGAAGACCTCGACTACGCCGAAAAAAGTCTGGCCCGCGTACTGGAGCGAGGTGCCGTGGAAGACCGCGAGTACCGCATCATCACCGCCGACGGTCAGATCCGCTGGTTGAGCGACAAGTGCTACATCAATCAGCAGGTCGAGCCGGGCGAACCGTTGATTGTGGTCGGCATGGCCGAAGACATCACCGAAAAGAAGCAGCTCGAGCTTGAGTTGCACCGCCTGGCCACCACCGACGTGCTCACCCAGAGCAGCAACCGCCGGCACTTCTTCGAATGCGCCAACCATGCCTTCGACAGCGCGTGCGCCCAAGGCACGCCGCTGGCCTTCCTCCTGCTGGACATCGACGACTTCAAGGACATCAACGACACCTACGGCCACCTGGAGGGCGACCAGGTGCTGCGGCGCATCGCCGAGAGCGGTCGAGGGGTGCTGCGCCGTGGCGACCTGTTCGGGCGCATTGGCGGCGAAGAGTTTGCCGCGGTACTGCCTGGCTGTGCGCCGGAGATGGCCCTGCAAGTGGCTGAACGCCTGGGCAAAGAGATTCAGGCGCTGAGCTTCAGCTACGAAGGCCAGGCGTTCGGTGTGACCATCAGCCAGGGCCTGGCCAGCCTCACCGAAGCCGACGCGACCCTGGACAGCCTGTTCGCGCGCGCCGATACCGCCATGTACGAGGCCAAGCGCCTGGGCAAAAACCGCGTGGTCGCCGGCTGACGCCAGCCTTTGCAACGTGCATCAGCTCCGCCAACCCCACCGTTCAGCGTCCAACACCAACATGCGCGCCAAGCCGCCGAGTGAACAAAAAAAAACCGCATCAGCGGTTTTTTTATTCACGGGCGGTTTCTTTGAGCTGCAAGCTCGAAGCTGCAAGCGGCAAGCTCGTCACCCCTTGCAGCTTGTCGCTTGCAACTGCAGCCTGCCGCTTAAAGCTCTGCGAAGCACTCTTCGATGATCGCCAAGCCTTTGTCCAACTGCTCGTCCGGCGCCGTCAGCGGGACCAGTACGCGCAACACGTTGCCGTAGGTGCCGCAGGACAGCAGGATCAGGCCCTTGTCACGCGCCTTGGCCACCACAGCGGCAACGGCCGCGGCGTTTGGCTTGTGGGTGTCGCCGTCGTCGAACAGCTCGACGGCGATCATCGCGCCCAGGGCACGCACGTCACCGATCACCGGGTACTTGGCCTGGATCGCCTTGAGGCCAGTCACCAGATGCTCGCCAACCGCCTTGCAGCGGTCCAGCAAGTGCTCTTCTTCGAACACCTCCATCACCGCCAGGGCCGCGGCGCAGGCGATCGGGCTACCGGCGTAGGTGCCGCCCAGGCCACCTGGGGCAATGGCGTCCATGTATTCAGCCTTGCCGCACACACCGGCCAGCGGGAAGCCGCCAGCGATGGATTTGGCGAAGGTGGTCAGGTCGGCGGCAACGCCCATCTGCTCCATGGCGAAGAACGTGCCGGTGCGGCCGGCGCCAGTCTGCACTTCGTCGGCGATCAGCAGGATGCCGTGCTTGTCGCACAGTTCGCGCAGGCGCTTCATGAACGACTTGGGCGCCACGTAGAAACCGCCCTCGCCCTGCACCGGCTCGATGATGATCGCCGCAATATCACGCGGCTCGGCATCGTTCTTGAAAATGCGTTCGATGCTGGCGATGGAGTCGTCATCGCTCACACCGTGCAGCTCGTTCGGGTACAGCGCACGGAACACGCCGCCGGGCATCAGGCCCATGCCGGCCGAGTACGGCACGACTTTACCGGTAAGACCCAGGGTCATCATGGTGCGGCCGTGGTACGCGCCGGTGAAGGCGATCACGCCGGCACGGCCAGTGGCGGCACGCGCGATTTTCACGGCGTTTTCCACCGCTTCGGAACCGGTGGTGACCAACAGGGTTTTCTTGGCGAAGTCACCTGGGACCTTGGCGTTCACCTTCTCGCACACTTCTACGTAAGGCTCGTAGGCCAATACCTGGAAGCACGTGTGGGTCAGCTTGTTCAGTTGCTCGGTCACGGCCTTGATGATTTTCGGGTGCACGTGGCCGGTGTTCAGCACGGCGATACCGCCGGCGAAGTCGATGAACTCGCGACCTTCAACGTCGGTCACGGTGGCGTTCTTCGCGGAGTCGGCGAAGATCGGGTGAATCTGGCCAACACCGCGCGGTACAGCGGCTTCGCGGCGTTTCATCAGGGAAGCGTTGGTCTTGCTCATAAAGTCCTCATTCGCCACTCATCGGGTGGCGCAGCTCAAGGAATACGTGGCGGGAGGCAACTACGGCAGCATGCGATGATCGACTGCCACAGCTTTCCCGGCCACTACGAATAACGTCTTGAAACACGCAAAGGGTCAGCGCTCTCGTGCCCTTTGCGTTTACAGCGATGCCTGACCGGGGCTTAGATGCCCAGGCAGAGGTATTTGATTTCCAGGTAATCCTCGATCCCGTACTTGGAGCCTTCACGGCCCAGGCCCGAGGCCTTGATGCCGCCGAACGGCGCCACTTCGTTGGAGATCAACCCGGTGTTGACGCCGACCATGCCGTATTCCAGGGCTTCAGCCACACGGAATACACGGCCCAGGTCGCGGGCATAGAAGTACGAGGCCAGCCCGAACTCGGTGTCGTTGGACATCGCGATCACTTCGGCTTCGTCCTTGAACCGGAACAGCGGCGCCAGTGGGCCAAAGGTTTCTTCCTTGGCCACGGCGGCGTTTTTCGGCACGTCGACCAGGATGGTCGGCTCGAAGAAGTTGCCTTCCATCACCTTGCCACCGGCCAACAACTTGGCGCCTTTGCTCAGGGCATCAGCGATGTGTTCCTGAACCTTGGCCACGGCCTTCTCGTCGATCAGCGGACCCGTGGTGGTGCCGTCTTCCAGACCGTTGCCGATCTTGAGTTTGGCCACGGCCACTTTCAGCTTCTCGGCGAACGCGTCGTACACCGAATCCTGGATGTACAGACGGTTGGCGCAAACGCAGGTCTGGCCGTTGTTGCGGTACTTGGAGATGATCGCGCCTTCGACGGCCTTATCCAGGTCGGCGTCGTCGAACACGATGAACGGCGCGTTGCCGCCCAGCTCCAGGGACACTTTTTTGATGTCCTTGGCGCACTCAGCCATCAACTGGCGACCGATTTCGGTCGAGCCGGTAAAGGACAATTTACGCACGATAGGGTTGCTGGTCAGCTCACCGCCGATGTCGCCGGCGCTGCCGGTGACCACGCTCAGCACGCCTTTAGGGATACCGGCGCGGTGCGCCAGCTCAACCAGGGCGAGGGCCGAGAACGGGGTTTGCGACGCTGGCTTGATCACCATGGTGCAACCGGCGGCCAGGGCCGGGCCGGCCTTACGGGTGATCATCGCCGCGGGGAAGTTCCACGGCGTGATGGCGGCGGTCACGCCGATTGGCTGCTTGATCACGATCAGGCGCTTGTCGGGCTGGTGGCCGGGGATCACGTCACCGTAGATGCGCTTGGCTTCTTCGGCGAACCACTCGATAAAGGACGCGGCGTAGACGATTTCGCCCTTGGCCTCGGCCAGCGGCTTGCCTTGTTCGAGGGTCATCAAGCGACCGAGGTCGTCCTGGTTTTCGATCAGCAGTTCGAACCAACGGCGCAGCTTGTTGGCGCGCTCCTTGGCGGTGAGTGCACGCCAGGCCGGCAGGGCCTTGTCGGCGGCTTCGATGGCGCGGCGGGTTTCTGCGGCGCCCATCTTTGGCACGGTACCGAGAATTTCGCCCGTGGCCGGGTTGTTGACCTTGATGGTCTGACCATTGTCCGCATCGACCCAAGCACCATCGATAAAGGCTTGCTGGCGGAACAATTGGGCATCTTTAAGCTGCATGTCGGCTTTCCTTAACAGCACCGCGCGCACGCGGAGCGAATTAGAGTTGTTGAAAGGCGCCTTGTGGGCTGCCGTCAGGGAAATCAGCCCCAGCACGCAAGCATAAAGTCATCGCGCACGGGAGACAGAGCGTTTGAAATCTCAAACGAATCCTAGGATCAATGGGGGTACAGGGCAATAGCCTGTTCGAAAAAAAGAACGAAAACCGTGCAATTGCCGGAACTTTCAGATCAGCGTGATTAGGGCACGTTCCACCGCCTTGACAGACGGCGCCCGACCCAGGGCCTTTGCACAGCCCATTCCTACGCGCAAACGCCGGAAGAGCGGCATGGACGCCCAAGGTCGACATGGGTATGATGTCGCCCGCACAAGCATCCGTAGCTCAGCTGGATAGAGTACTGCCCTCCGAAGGCAGGGGTCGTGGGTTCGAATCCCGCCGGGTGCACCATATAGCAGTCTCGGGCTGTCTTAGACAGTCTACGAAACACCCCAAGAAGCCCGCCCCGTGCGGGCTTTGTTGTTTCACGGACCTCAGCCTCTCCTTTGAAAAGCCTAAGCCACAGCCCATTTGAAACGAGGGTGCTACCCCGCTCGGGGATGCTGATCACATTCTCAATATCGCCACCGAAGCGCTTTAAGAGCAGTCCGTTACGAACCTCTCCGGCAGATCATCACGACGCACCCACTCCCCCGATCGAACGCCTGATAAAGCTGGAAGCAGTCCTTTTCGACAAAGAAGTGAATCAGGGGCCGTCCACACGGCCCCCCAAACCAGTCAGCGATAAACCGGAT
This sequence comes from Pseudomonas sp. EYE_354, assembly GCF_023148575.1. Classification (NCBI taxonomy): domain Bacteria; kingdom Pseudomonadati; phylum Pseudomonadota; class Gammaproteobacteria; order Pseudomonadales; family Pseudomonadaceae; genus Pseudomonas; species Pseudomonas sp. EYE_354. Next base: position 38,884 of record NZ_JAHXNQ010000016.1, on the reverse strand, counting down.
AACGCCGGCACAGTGCGACAACCTGTTCGCGCACGTGGTGGCCGACCCTGTCACTGTCGCCATATTCCAGGGCGTCGAGTACGTCGCACAACCACCCTGCCACTTGCTCGCAGGCCTCGACCCCGAAGCCCCGCGTCGTCACCGCCGGGCTGCCGATGCGCAGGCCGGAGGTCACGAAGGGTGAGCGTGGGTCATTCGGCACCGAGTTTTTATTCGCGGTGATGTAGGCGCTGCTCAATGCCGCATCGGCGTCCTTGCCGGTGTAGGGCTTGTCGGACAGATCGATCAGCATCATGTGGTTGTCGGTTCCGCCCGAGACTATCTTGTAGCCGCGTTTTTGCAGCACAGCGGCCATGGCGCGGGCGTTGATCACCACTTGGGTCTGGTAGACGCGGAACTCGGGCGTCAGCGCTTCCTTGAACGCCACGGCCTTGGCTGCAATTTGGTGCATAAGCGGGCCGCCCTGCACGCCGGGAAACACTGCCGAATCGAGTTTCTTGTAGAAGGCTTCGTCCTGGCCTTTCGACAGAATCAAACCGCCCCGTGGGCCGCGCAGGGTTTTGTGCGTGGTGCTGGTGACCACATGCGCGTGGGGCAGCGGGTCCGGGTATTCGCCAGCGGCGACCAGCCCGGCGACGTGGGCCATGTCGACCCAGAATATGGCGCCGACCTTGTCGGCGATGGTGCGCATGCGTGCCCAGTCCTTGTAGCGCGAGTACGCCGAGAAGCCGCCGATCAACATTTTCGGGCGCGTCTGCAGGGCTATTCGTTCCATCTCGTCGTAGTCGAGAAACCCGGTTTTCGGGTCCAGCCCGTAGGGCACGATCTTGTAATGCCGGCCCGAAAAGTTCGCCGGGTTACCGTGGGTCAGGTGGCCGCCCTGGGCCAGGTTCATGCCCATCACCGTGTCACCGGGGTTGATCAATGCGAGGAACACCGCCGCGTTGGCCTGCGCACCCGCGTGAGGCTGCACGTTGGCGTAGTCGCAGTTGAACAGGGTCTTGACCCGCTCAATCGCCAGCCGCTCGGCGACATCAACGTATTCACAACCACTGTAGTAGCGCTTGCCGGGATAGCCCTCGGCGTACTTGTTGGTGAGTACCGTGCTCTGGGTCTGCATGACCAGCGGGCTGGCGTAGTTCTCCGACGCGATCAGCTCAATGTGGTCTTCCTGGCGATGCGCTTCGTTATGAATCGCCTCACGCAGTTCAGGGTCGAAAGCATCCAGGGTGAGCGTTGAGTCGTACATGGTGGGGGCGTCCTTGGTTAACAAATTCAAACAGCGGGCGACAGCAGGCGAATGACACGTGCGGCGATCTCGTCGATCTGTGTGTCATCGCAGATCAGTGCGGGCAACAGGCGCACGGTGGTGCCACGGGTGACGGTGATCAGCAGGCGTTGTTCTTCACGGGCGCGGTCGACCAGCTCGCCGCACGGGCGGTTGAGTTCGACGCCGACCATCAAGCCGATACCACGAATGGCCACCACCTCGGGATGGTTACCCAGCGCCAGCTTGAGCGCGGCCAGCAGGCGTCGGCCGCTGGCGGCGGCGCGTTGTGGCAGGTGCTCACGCTGCATGATGTCCAGCACCGTGCACCCCACACGGCAGGCCAGCGGGTTACCGCCAAACGTGGACGCATGATGACCGGGAGAAAACAGCTCGGCGGCCTTGCCCCGCGCCAGGCATCCGCCTATCGGGTAGCCGTTGCCAAGCGCCTTGGCCAGGGTGATGACATCCGGCTCGATGCCCGCGTGTTGAAAGCCAAACCAGGCGCCGGTGCGGCCCATGCCGGTTTGCACTTCATCAATCATCATCAACCAGTCGTGTTCATCGCACAGGGCGCGCACCCCTTGCAGGTAGCCCGCGAACGCCGCATGCACCCCACCCTCACCCTGCACCGGCTCGACCAGCACTGCAACGATGTTGGGTGACCGAGCCGCGACCGCCCGAATCGCCTCAATGTCGTTGTACGGCACGCGCACAAAGCCGGGCATCAACGGTTCGAAACCGACGTGCACCGCCGGGTTGCCGGTGGCCGCCAGCGTGGCGAGGGTGCGCCCGTGGAAGCTGTTGTCCATCACCAGCACCTGCGGCTGGGCCACGCCTCGAGCATGGGCGTGCAGCCGCGCCAGTTTCAGCGCGGCTTCATTGGCCTCGGCGCCGGAGTTGCAGAAAAACGCGCGCTCCATGCCGGACAACAGGCACAACCGCTCGCCTAGTTGCTCCTGCCACGGGATGCGAAACATGTTGGTGGTGTGCAGCAACTGCGTGGACTGCTCGGCGATGGCGGCGGCAATTTCCGGGTTGGCGTGCCCCAGGCTTGTCACGGCCACGCCGGCGATGGCATCCAGGTATTCAACGCCGTCGGTATCCCACAGGCGAGCGCCCAGGCCTCGGCTGAACGAGACCGGCTGACGGGACGAGGTGTGCATCAGGTAAGCGGGTGCTGCGGACATTGCAGGCCTCCTATAGAGATCAATCAACGTTAAGGGGCGAGCGCCGGCAACTCGTCGCCGTTGCGCGGTCTGGCGTCGGCCGTAGGCCAGTAGTAGGCATCTGGCATGGCGCGGGCACCGAAGATGGCTTGGCCGACGCGTACCACGGTTGCCCCCTCTTCAATGGCAATTTCAAAGTCGCCCGACATGCCCATCGACAACGCCTGCAGCGACACGCCCTCGGGCACCTGCGCGAGCAAGCGGTCGCGCAATTCACGCAAGCGCACGAAGCAGGGGCGCACCCGCGCAACGTCGGCGCAAAACAGCGCCAGGGTCATCAGCCCGCGAACCCGCAGCGCCGGGAATGCCGGCAGGGCCGCGATGAACGCCGCCACATCCTCGGGAGCCAGGCCGTACTTGCTGGCTTCGCCCGAGGTGTTGACCTGCACGAACACATCCATCTGCCGACCTTCGAGCTGCAGGCGATGGTTCAGCACTTCGGCCACGCGCAGGCTGTCGAGCGCCTGGAATTCGCTGGCAAAACGCGCAACCTGCTTGGCCTTGTTGGTTTGCAGGTGGCCGATGACTGACCATTGCAGGTCGTGCAGGTCGCTCATGGCTTGCGCCTTGCGCTGGGCCTCCTGCACCTTGTTTTCGCCGAGCTGGCGGCAACCGGCGGCATAGGCCAGGCGCAGATGGGCTTCGTCGAAGGTCTTGCTGACCGGCAGCAACCGCACGGTGGCCGGGTCACGCCCGACGCGATGGCAGGCATCAATGATGCGTTGCTGCACAGCGGCAAGATTGCGACGAAAGTCCTCGACGCTGACCGCCTGCGGATAGCGACCGTGGTCGGCGTGGAGCGTGGTGAGGTGTTCGGCTTGCCCAGTCATCAGCGGGTCGCTCCCTTGGTGGTCACCGCAGTGGTTTTTTCACGATGTGGCAGTTGCCCATTGAGTACCGCATACGCCGCGAGGCCGATGAGCAAGCCCCAGAACGCGCCGCCAATGCCAAGCAAGGTGATGTTGGCGGCGCACGCCAGAAAGGTGATCAACGAGGCTTCACGGGATTTGACGTCCGCCATGGCATTGGCCAGGCTGCCGCCGATGGTGCCGAGCAGCGCCAGCCCGGCCAGGGTGGTAATGAACGTCGCCGGAAAGGCCATGAACACCGCCGCCAGGGTTACGCCAAAAATCCCCACCAGGATGTAGAACACCCCTGCCGCTACCCCGGCGATCCAGCGTTTGGAAGGGTCTTCGGACGCTTCCTTGCCGGTGCAGATCGCCGCCGTGATTGCCGCGATATTGAACGCATGGGAGCCGAACGGCGCCATCAGCAGCGAACCCAGCCCGGTCACGCTGAGAATCGGGTTGGCGCTGGTCTTGAAGCCGTCATTGCGCAGCACCAGCATGCCCGGCATGTACTGCCCTGTGAGGGTGATCAGAAACAGCGGCAACGCCACGCTCAGCAACGCATTGAGCGAGAACTCGGGCCGCGTGAATACCGGTGTGGCGAACGCCAGCGCCAGCCCGGAAAATTCCACCCGCCCCTGCATCAGCAAAAAACCCAGCCCCAGCACCAGAATGCCGACCACCGCGTAGCGTGCGCTCAAGCGCTTGAACACGATGTAGGCGCCGATCAACAGCCCCACCAACAGCGGGTCGACCGTCATGCTCGCGAATGCGCCGATGCCGAACTGCAAGAGAATGCCGCCCAGCAGGCCCGCCGCAACGCCAGGCGGGATCAGGCGCACAGCCCTTTCAAAATAGCCGGATACCCCCAGCAGCACGAACGCCGCCGCTGAGATCAAATACGCACCAATCGCCTCGGCGTAGGGTGTGGTCGCCAGGGCAACGATCAAGAACGCCGCCGCCGGGGTCGACCAGGCGGTGATGATCGGCTCGCGGCTCACCCAACTGAGGAACAGCCCGGTCACACCGACGCCAATCGACACCGACCAGACCCACGACGCCGTCAGCTCAGGGCTGAGGCCGGCCACCTTGGCGGCCTGGAACACCAGAATGAAGGTGCCGCCGTAATTGACGATCACCGAGATCAGCCCGGCAACCACCGGGTGCAACACATCCCGCAGACGCAGGGACGACTGGGATTGAGTAGAGGGCATAAGTCTTGGCTCCTTGCTGGACAATGGATCAGGCCGTGGCCAGGCGGCCATTTATAGCCGTTGAATGGTGGGGTTTGCCCCTACGCTTGCGCGCAGCAGACCAGACCACTTTTTCGCGCAGGGGCGGTTACCCATGTGCACGTGCGAAGTCAGCCATAAAGTCGGTCAGCGCCTCGACTGCGGTTAACGAGACGGCGTTGTAGAGACTGGCGCGCAGGCCGCCGACGCTGGCGTGGCCTTTCAAGCCGTTGAGGCCGGCGTCTTCGGCGCGGCGCAGGAAGGTCTTCTCCAGCGTCGAATCCGCCAGCACGAACGGCACGTTGTTGATCGAGCGGTACGCCGGCTGCACCCGATTGCGGTAGAAACCGCCGCTCTCGTCAATGGCGCGATAGAGCCGGCGCGCCTTGGCCTGGTTACGCTCATGCAAGGCCGGCAGACCGCCGTTGTGCTTGATCCACTTGAGCGTCAGCCCGGTGAGGTACCAGGGAAACGTCGCCGGGGTATTGAGCATCGAGTGCGCATCGCTGATGTGGGCGTAGTTGAGAATGTCCGGAGTGAAGGCATGGGAGCGCTCCAGTAATGCGGGGTCGACGATGACCACCGTCAACCCGGCCACCCCCATGTTTTTCTGCGCGGCGGCATACACCAGGTCATGCCGGGCGACGTCCATCGGCTTGGACAAAAGGCTTGAACAGGCATCACACACCAGCGGCGCGACGCTGTCGGGCGGGGCGATGAATTGCACGCCGTGGACTGTCTCATTCTCGGTGTAATGCAGGTAGGCGGCGTCAGGATTGAGGTGCCAGCTCGCTGCGTCAGGCACGCGGTCGAAGCCGGTCGCGCGGGCACTGGCCGCGATACGCACATCGCAATAACGCCGCGCCGCTTCAATCGCCTTACCCGACCAGAGGCCGGTGTGCAGGTAGTCCGCCGTGCCTTTGTCGCCCAATAGATTCATGGGCACCTGGGCGAACTGCAGCGAGGCGCCGCCTTGCAAAAACAGCACTTTGTACGCGTCCGGCACGCCGAGAATGTTGCGCAGGTCCTGCTCCGCCTGGCGGGCCACGTCCATGAACACACGGGAGCGATGGCTGATCTCCATCACCGACATACCGGTGCCAGCAAAATCAAAAAATTCTTCGTGTGCCTGGGTGAGCACTTCCAGCGGCACCGCCGTGGGGCCGGCGCTGAAGTTGTGGGATCTGGCCATCGTCGCGTAACTCCTGTTCAAGAACACTCGCATCGTGCGGGCTCGCCACGCGCCGGGGCCGGGTTGGCGAGGGCTGGATTCTACGGATAGACTGGCCTGCCATTACCGGCCAATTCCAAAGGATGGAGCAGACCACATGGCAAAAACCTTCGAGCTCGAAACCCTGAAAATGCGCCTCAACGACGTGGAGTTTCAGTTGCTGGACTTGCACCAGCGCATCCAGCGGGCGTTGCGCGCACTGATCCTCGACGGCGCCCTCGGCCCCGGCCTGAAACTGCCGGCCACGCGGGTGTTGGCAACGTCGCTGGGGTGCGCTCGCGACACCGTCGAGAACGCCTACGTGCAGTTGCATCGGGACGGGTTTATCGTGCGCCGCGAGGGTGCCGGCAGTTACGTCTGCGACACGGTCGGCGTCGAATTGCGCGGTGCCACACGCCGGCGCATCAAGGCCCAGGAAGTGCGCAGCAACGCCGCCGCACCCGGCGCCGAGCTGAGCCAGCGCGGGCGGATGATCTTCGAAACGGGTGGTGTCAGCGACCAGCAAGTCATCAAGGCCTTCGCCACCGGCTTGCCGGAAACCCGCAGTTTCCCCACGGATGTCTGGGAACGCCTGCAACGCCAGGTGATGAAGGACTATCGCGCCAACGTGCTCTTGCACGGCGACCCGCAAGGCGCCGAGCCGCTGCGCAAGGCGATTGCCACCTACCTGAACCTGGAACGCGGGGCCAAGTGTTCGCCCGATCAGGTGCTGGTGCTGAGCAGCACGCGCCAGGCCTTGTACCTCTGCGCGCAGTTGCTGGTGGATGCCGGCAAACCGATCCTGCTGGAAAACCCTGGCTATTACGGCGCACGCAAAGCCTTCGAGATCGCTGAAGCCAAGGTGCTGCCCATCGATGTCGATGAACGCGGCATCCGCACCGACCTGCTGTACGCCGACCGCAGCGGCGCCAACTGCGTGTACGTCACACCGTCGCACCAATACCCCACCGGCGTGACGCTGCCGCTGGAACGGCGCCTCGAGTTGATCAACTGGGCGGCAGAAAAAGGCAAGTGGCTGATCGAGGACGACTACGACAGCGAGTTCCATTACGACGGACAACCCACCGCCTGCGTGCAGGGGCTGGACAAGTATCAGCGCACGCTCTACATCGGCACGTTCAGCAAGACGCTCTATCCCGGCTTGCGCATGGGCTACATGGTGCTGCCCCACGAACTGGTCAAGCCCTTTGCCTATGCGCGCAGCATGATGGACGGGCATACGCCGCAAGTGCTGCAACTGACCCTGGCGCGGTTTATGGAAGATGGCCATTACAACGCCCACGTGCGCGCCATGCGCAAGCTGTATGCCGGGCGCCGCTCGATCATGCATGACGCCATTGGCAAGTACCTGGGCGAGGTCGTCACCGCCCAGTTGCCGCCGGGCGGGTTGCAGATTCCGTGTCTGCTGAAAGCGGGCTGGAGCGAAGAAAAAACCATCCGCCAGGCGGCCACCGCCGGCGTGCAATTGTCCGGACTCAGCAAGCTGTACGCAGGCGAACCGCAGCAATACGGCTGGCTGCTGGGCTACTCATCGTTGACCGCGTATGAAATCGAAGCCGCCATGCTGCGCCTGGCCAATGCGCTGAAGATCTAGAGGCAGCCGCTCAGTAAGGAAGCTTGAAACGCTTGGTCAGGTCGCCGATGCCTTCGCGAATGGAACGCTCGGTGCGACTGTCGAGGGCTCCGCTGCGCACACCGCCGAGCATGGCGAGAATCATGTCGCCGATCTCGCGAAATTCATCCACGCCCATGCCCCGCGACGTGCAGGCCGCGCTGCCGATACGAATGCCGGAGGTAACGCTGGGTTTGACCTCGTCGCCCGGCACGATATTTTTGTTCACGGTAATCCCGATCGCTTCCAGCGCCTGTTCGGCGACATTGCCGACCAGGCCCCACGGCCGCAGGTCAATCACGCCAAGGTGACAATCGGTGCCGCCCGAGACCACCGACAACCCGCCTTCGGCCAAGCGCCCGCACAAGGCCTGGGCGTTCGCAATCACCGCATGCGCGTAGGTGCTGAACGCCGGTTGCAGGGCTTCGCCGAGCGCCACGGCCTTGGCCGCCAGCGTGTGCATCAGCGGTGCGCCTTGCAGGCCGGGAAACACCGCCGCATTGATTTTCTGCGCAATGCCCGGCTCGTTGCACAGGATCATTCCGCCGCGCGGCCCGCGCAGTGTGGTGTGGGTGCTGATGGTGGTGACGTGGGCGAACGGCACCGGCGACGGGTACGCACCGCCCGCTACCAGTCCGGCGACGTGGGCAATGTCGGCCATCAGGAAGGCCCCCACTTCGTCGGCAATTGCGCGAAAGCGCGCGAAGTCCAGCGCCCGCGAATAGGCCGAAGCGCCGACGATGATCAATCGCGGGCGCTCCTGGCGGGCCATCTGCTCGACCTGGTCCATGTCGACCCGATGGGTCAGCGGATGCACGCCGTAACTGAGGGCCTGAAACCAGCGCCCGGACATATTGAACGCCGCGCCGTGGGACAGGTGCCCGCCGGACTTGAGGTCCAGGCCGAGGATCTTGTCGCCCGGTGCCAGCAGCGCCAGAAACACCGCCTGATTGGCCTGGCTGCCCGAGTGGGGTTGCAGGTTGGCGTAGGCACAATTGAACAATCGCCGGGCGCGCTCGTTGGCCAGCTCTTCTATCGCGTCGACGTTGCAGCAGCCGGCGTAATAACGGCGCCCCGGATACCCTTCGGCATGCTTGTTGGTAAGTACCGAGCCCTGAGCCTCAAGCACTGCACGGCTGACGAAATTCTCGGCAGCAATCAGCTCGATTGACTGCATCTGGCGCTGGCGCTCGGCGTCGATGGCACGCCACACATCACCGTCCGCCTGGGCCAGTGCGACGCCACTGAGCACCGGCAGCGCGTGCCCGTCTCGATAAGCGAAATGCGGCATGGTCACTCCCTGTGAAAACGTCGATTGGAAAACGGCGTTTACCCTAGCGGCCCACGGCCCGCGCCGATATACCAGTTTGCGCCAGCGTTGCAGACCACTGTGCGGCGCGGCGCCACGGCGCGAGACCAGTAGCGCTACAAAGTGGTCTGGTGAACCTTTGAACATTGGACTATCCCGCAAGACCAACGCCTCACTAAGCTCTGCGCCGGTTTTGTCACCCCCATTCCACAGGTTCCGCCATGACGTCTTTTCGTATCGGGCTGCTGCCGCAGGTCGCAGCCGCGCACTTTGTCAGTCATCTGCACATCATGGTGCTGGCGGCGTTGTTTCCGCTCCTCCCGGCTTTTTTCGACGTCGATTACCTGCAGTTGGGCCTGGCCTTGAGCCTGTTCAACATCGTCACCGCGCTGGTGCAGGCGCCGATGGGATTTGCCGTGGACCGCTTCGGCGCACGCCGCCTGCTGTTAGCCGCTCTGGCAGTGGGCAGTGGCAGTTTCCTGTTGATTGCGCTCGTGCCCAGCTACCTTTGCCTGCTGATCGGCATGGCGTTGGCCGGCGTCGCCAACGCGGTTTACCACCCGGCCGACTATGCCCTGCTGTCCCGCCATAGTGACCCTGCCCACATTGGCAAAGCGTTCTCTGTACACACCTTTGCCGGCTTCCTCGGCGCCGCCGTGGCCCCGGTGTTTTTGTTGAGCATCGCCGTGGCGAGCACGCCGGCCATGGCGTTTGCCGCCGCCGCAGGCGTAGGGTTTGTCGCGCTGGCGGTGTTGTCGATACCTGGCGCTGCACTGGCCCAACGCAATTATGTGTCGCCAGCGACCGACCCGGAGCCCCTCGGGACGCGTCGGCGCTCGTTGCTTTCGCCCTTGGTGCTGAGCCTGACGTTGTTGTTCGTGCTGCTGAACCTGAGCACCGGCGCAATTGAAAAATTCTCGGTCGCTGCCCTTATGCAAGGCCAGGGCGTGGCCTTGACCTGGGCCAACTCGGCACTCACCGCGTTCCTGTTTGCCAGCGCCTTTGGCGTGCTGGCAGGCGGCGCACTGGCGGACCGCACCCGCCGCCATGGCGTGGTGGCCGCCAGCGCGTTTGCCCTGGCCAGCGGGTTGATACTGTTGGTCGCCACGGCGCACTTGAGCGAGCTGGCACTGCTGCTGGTACTCGGTGTCGCGGGTTTCCTGACCGGGGTGATCGCGCCGTCCCGCGACATGCTGGTGCGCGCAGCGTCGCCGAAAGGCGCGGAAGGCAGGACCTTCGGCATTGTCTCCAGCGGCTTCAATATCGGCGGCACCCTCGGCCCGGTCGGGTTCGCCTGGCTACTCGACCAAGGCCACCCCAACTCGATTTTCTGGGCCAGTGCTGCCTTTATGGGCCTGACGGTCGCGCTGACCCTGATGCAGGAACGGCACCTGGCCAAAGCCCGGAAAATGCCCGCATTACACGCGCAATTCAGCTGACCTGGAGCAATAACCCCGGCGCTTTTTTGCCGCAGACTTGAAGGGCAACGTCCCGCATTTATTACGCCGCAACCCGCTTGTGCGGCCCCGTCATGTTTGCAAAGGACTGCACTGTTAACCCGAACACCAATAGTTGTTTCCTTGGAGTTAAAACATGGACCGTTTGAATTGTGGTACCGATGACGTGGTAAAAAACATGCTCGCCAAGTTGTCCGGGCTCTGGAAAACCCGCGCTGCCGTGAACAATCCGCAACCGGATTACTGGGGCCTGGCCTTTGACCCGAACAAGCAGGATTTCAGCCTGTCGCTGCTGCCGTTCCGTCATCACCAGGCCTGGCTCGAAGCACCGCAGGACCTGCAATCCAAGTGCCTGTCCTACGCGTGGGGCATCTACAACCTCAAGACGATCTACATCGAATGCGACGTGGTGGTGCCCGCCTGCGAGGACATCATCAAGACCCCGCCACACAGCCAGAATCGCGCCCTGCTGCAGGACGTGATGTCCCAGGCACTGCTCGACGAAGCCCTGCACACGCGCATGTCGATCATGGCCTGCAACTACATCTACGACATGCGCAAACTGACTCCGCTGGATTTCAGCGCGTTCAACCTGGTGACCTGGCGCGAAGCCCTGCTGGCCAACTGCACGGCCGAATGGGAGCGTCGCCTGACCCGTTTTGGTGTGGCCTGCGCGAGCGAAACGCTGATCACCGATTACCTCAAGACCATGGCCGAGGACACCAGCATCCAGGCGGTGTGCCACGAGGTCACACGCACCCACGCCATTGATGAATGGAGCCATTCCAGCGTGTTCAGTTTTGTCGCCTCCGACATCGTTCATGGCCTGAGCCGCACCGAGCGCGAGTACCTGCGCTCGATCATCCTGCGCACCGTGCAGATGTTCGCCAACAACGAAATGGGCGCGTGGGCCAAGGTGTTCTCGATGCTGCAGATGCCGCATGCCAGCGAGATCCAGCATGACGTGGGCGATAACAACGAAATCAGCGTATACACCGACTCGCTCCAGGCCCTGATCGACCGTATCGGCCTGACCGGCAAAGGCCTGAGCAGCGCCGAACACGCCATCGAAACCTTGAGCGAGAAGGCCCGCGCATGAACGCCATGACCCCACTGCAGGCCCGTTGCGAACGCGTGACCATTGAAACCGCTGCGATCAACGTCTTCAGCCTGCGCGTCGCGGGCGCCCACGCCGAGTTCCTCGACCGCCTGGAACCCGGCAAGCACGTGGCGCTGCGCTTTCCGGACACTACGGGCACGCCGCAGCAACGGCTGTATTCGATCACTCGCAGGCAAGGCGCCGACGGGTTCGAAATTGCGGTCAAGCGCGAAGGCCATGGCGGGGTCTCGGACCAGTTGCACGCTACCTTGCAGGAGGGCTCGCAGGTCGCGGTGGAGTTTGTGGCCGGGGACATCAGCCTGGCGTCGATCAGCGGCTGCAAGCACGTCGGCATGCTTGCCGGCGGCATCGGCATCACCTTGCCAATCGCCTTGCTGCGCGGCCTGCAGGAACGCGCACGACGCGGCCTGGCGGTGCCCGAGGTGAGCCTGCTGTTGTGTTTGCCGACGGTGGCCGACATTCCCTTCCTGCATGAGTTGCTGGACCTGGAACTGAACACCCGCTGGTTTTCGCTGCAGGTCTTCATTACCCGCGAAGCGGTGCGCAGCAACGGCCATTTCAGGGCCGGCCGCCCCGCCGCCACCGACCTGAACCTGCTGGGTAACCCGGACACGGTGGTGATCTGCGGCAGTCATCGTTTTGCCCAAGGCTTACGCGACCAGACGCTGGCGCTGTTTCCGGACAGCCAATTGCTGATCGAATCCTTCACCCCGCCGGTCATGGCCGCGCAGGCGCAACCTGCGACCAGCGATGCGCTGCGTCTGCACATCAGCCACACCGACGAGGTGCTGGAACTGACCGCCGGCAAGAGTCTGCTGGAGATGCTCGAATCCAGCGGCATTGCAGTGCGCAGCCTGTGCCGCGCCGGCATCTGCGGCCACTGTCGGATCAGAGTGTCCGAGGGCCAATACACCCTGGAGCCCGACTTTTGCCTGACCGATAAGGACAAGGGCGAAGGCTTTGCATTGGCCTGCTGCACCTTCCCGCAATCGGGGACGATCAAGGTCGACCTCAACCCCACGGCATAAACCGTCATGCCTTTTATTTCAAACGCTGAGTGTTTCCATGAAAACTGCTATTGCACTGCGCCATATTCATTTTGAAGACGTGGGTACCCTGGATGTGGTGCTGGCCGATGAAGGCTACACCCTGATTTACCTCGACCCCACTGTGGACACCATCTATAGCGAGCAGGTGCTGCAGGCCGATTTGCTGATCGTGCTCGGCGGCCCGATTGGCGCGTATGACGAGGACCTTTACCCGTTTCTGCACGACGAACTGGAGCTGGTGCGCCAGCGCGTGGCGTCCGGCAAACCGTTGTTGGGCATTTGCCTGGGCGCACAGCTGATCGCCCGCGCCATGCATGCCAAGGTCTACCCGATGGGCGTCAAGGAGATCGGTTTTTCCGCGTTGACCTTGACTCCGGCCGGCCAGGACTCACCGCTCGCCGCGCTGATGAACACGCCCGTGTTGCACTGGCACGGCGACCAGTTCGATGTGCCCGAAGGTGCCCTATTGCTGGCCAGCACACCAGTGGGCGCCCACCAGGCGTTTGCCGTGGGCCGCACGATTCTGGGCCTGCAGTTTCATCTCGAAGCCAACACCACCAACATCGAACAGTGGCTGGTTGGCCACGCCAGCGAACTCGCCCACGCCGACATCGACGTCGTCGCACTGCGCGCCACGGCCGCTGGCCTGGGTGATCGCCTGACCCGCGCCGCCGGCAACGTGATGCGCGCCTGGCTGAACAACCTGGGCCCCCGTTAACCCACTGGCGGCGGGCAACCGCCGCCGTTTAAGACCACCTGAAAAAAACCGTCAAGGATGAGGAGTCAAACATGATCGTCGTGTTATTCGAATTGCAGGCACTGCCCGGTCAGGGCGAGACCTATGTGGACCTGGTCAATAAGCTGACCCCGTTGCTGGAACCCATGGACGGGTTTATCTCCGTCGAGTGTTTTCAGAGCACGCTGAACCCCAAGAAGGTGATGTCGGTGACCACCTGGCGCGACGAGGAAGCCGTGGTGCAGTGGCGCAACGTCACCGCGCACCTGTCTGCACAACGCGCCGGGCGCGACAAGATCTTCGACGATTACCGCGTTCGCGTGACTTCGGTCATTCGTGATTACGGCCTGCGGGATCGTGAGCAAGCGCCGTATAACGTCGTTGTGGATGGCGCACACGCCACGGCGTAACGCCACGCTGATCGTTCTCGCGCAGCTTGGGAACGATCATGAGTGGGGCGCTGGAGGGCTGTCGCAGAGCGCGCGTTGCCGTAGAACGCGCACTCTTGAACACTCACAGGAATGAAACCCATACCAGGTGAAAAAACCAGGAAGAGGCTTGTGTATCACCCCTTCTGCGCGAACCGCCGCCGTTTTAGGAACAACCCCACCCCCAATGCAACGGCAAAGATCGACAGCAACCCCAGGTCAAGCCCAAACAAGCGGATGTGGCTCGCCGCAACGCAGCCGAGCGCCCCCATCGCCACCAGCAGTACCCCTAACCACTTGCGAAGCGGGTACGACTTCAGAAACCGATCGAGCAGAAAGAACAGCACCAGAGCAGCGACCAGTTGGGTAATGTCAGACACGGGTTTCTCCCCTCAGGTCTTGATGATCATTGTCGAGGCGGTACGTTGCGGGCCAATACCGCCGCTCACCTGCGCCTCGATGCTCATCAGTATGTCGCCTGCATGATAGGTGGGCAGGGTTTCATTCACGTACATGCGCACACCGGCGCCGACGGGGACACCCACGTAGGGGGAGGCAACGTAAGAGGTGGCGCCCGCGAACGCCGAGGCCAAAGGCGGGGATTGTCTAGAAGGCGCGTGCTGGATTCAAATCATTTCACCTGGCTGGCAAGGTGCATTGCACGGCGTAAGGTGCTGACGGACATAGTAATTGTCGAATTCACTGCTTTCGACAAATACGAAGCCATGGCGGGTGTAAAAACGATTCGCGGCACTTTCTTTGAGGGCACCTACTGTGATCGGCAGTGCAGCTGCATCCGCTGCTTCGAAAATCTGAGCGAGTACAGCCGAGCCGATCCCCGAACCCTGCGCGCTCGGCCTTACGTATAGGTGCTCGAGTACAAGCTCAGTGGGGTGGTGCTTGACCACTACAAAGCCAACTCGCTCTCCAGAAACCTCAACGTAACGTGTGTTGTGAGCTTCAAAGCCACTGGCAAACCGCTCGCGCGCCCGTACTGGATCAAACCGCCCGACGCGCTCCAGACTTTCGCGCATGGCCTCAATTCGAATGGCAACAAGATCGTTCAGGTCGCGTTGCTGAGCGCGGACTAGCTTCACTGGCGAGTGTGGATTGGGTTTGATCGGCATATTGAATCGGTCCTGAGTTCGTAGATGCGCACACTTCAATTTTGACGAAGCGTTTTTACACACTCTGGGCCATCAGAAGCGGTCATTCCGGAAGAAAAATAAATCTGTCACCGTTTCAGTCACCTTTTCACCGTTGCGCTTGACCCTATTCCCTCCTTGCGGCCACATACGCGTACTGATCCAAAAACAAGGAAGACTCTCACATGCCCCGCCTGGTTTGGCTGCGTGACCATATGCAACACAGCGACACCCTGGCGCAGTGGCTGCATCAGCAGTTCGCATACGAGTTTGTTGAGCAGCCATTGGCCGATTGGCAACGCGAATTCGCGGGAGGCCAGGGCAACGGTGATTGGCAATGTCTGATCGCCCTAGAGAATGACCAGCTACTTGGCGGCGCTGCACTTGCCGCCAACGACTTGCCCGAACGCCCGGAGCTGGGGCCCTGGCTAGCCTGCGTCTTTATCGCCTCGCAGGCAAGGAAGCGAGGGTTGGCGGAACAATTGATAGAAGGCATCTGCGACGCCGCAAAGGCAAACGGCACCACGCGGTTGTACTTGCACACCTACGATCGCAGCGACTACTACGCCAAGCGTGGATGGCAGGTGCAGGAGTTTTTTCGGGCGTGGGGTAAGGAGCAGCGATTGATGCTGCGGGATCTTTGAACTCGCTCAGGTTTGCAGCATATGTATGGAGAGCAAACGCCTGGGAGCGCGGATGTTCGCAATAGGAACGAAAGGCCAGAAGCTGCTAATTCAGGAATGTCCGCCGCCAAAAGCAGTCATTGATAGATCCTATATGGCGGTCATTTAAGCTTTGCGCCTTTACGCGTTAGTGATCTGCGCTCTAGCGCACTAACAGGGCTTTAGCTTTTCGATCTGCGCAGTGGAGTGCCAGAAAGGAAATCCAAATTTTATTTGGCCGGCGAAGTGTATGACTACGCCAGCTATATACTTGAAGTTGATGATCTTTATGTTTGCCATGAGACGTCATGCGCGACGGAGAGCGCTTTAAGTAATTGCTTTAGGGAAATAGGCTTAACAGCCTTCGGCAGGAAGCTACTCATTAGCCTGCATCAGTTCCAGAGTGATATGATCTGGCCCCGTCACATATACAACTAGCGTTCCCTTGCGTGGGCCTGCGGGAATCGCTTGAGGCTTGCCTCTTGCTTTCCAGCCTGCTTGCTCAATGCGTTCGAGTACGGCGTATATGTCTTGCACTCTCAATGCCAAATGCGCTGAACCAATCGCTGATGCCGTAGGTGGAGTGATACCGTGGCGGTCACCCTGCGAATATTCCAGCAACTCTACTCTGCTGCCATCCGGGCCTTTGACTATCGCCGTTCGCACGCTCGGATCGGCGGTGCCGGTTACTTGCAAAATAAATGATCCGCCCATTTCCGACTGACGCTCAAGAGTGAACCCAAGTCCAATTGTCCAGAAGCGAATGGCTTCTTCCAATGAACTGACCGCGAAGCCAATATGATCGACGGCATGCACCATGTGGTTAGAACTCATCAAATGATCCTTTAAAGGTTCACGGGCCAAATAGGGAGGTGAGCTTGCGCATCCAGCTGTTACGGCCAAAACACAGAAAATAAATGTGTGAGGGGTACGCATAATCAGGCCAATCCAAGAGAAGCAACATTTGCGATTTTTAGACATTGAGTATTCCTCTGTCCGGTCTTATTCTCCATTAGGCATTCAGGATATGGCTACCTCGGATATGACATTGGATAACGTAAACCAGCCATGAACCGCGCGCTTATGCCACTGTTGGCGATAGAGCAACGCGACCGGGTGATCCGCGAAACGGCGCCCCACACTCATACGACAGGCCAACTAATCGCAAGCCTTGCCGGCCTGCTTTCCGTCAGCACTGACGGCGGCTCATGGGTAGTGCCGGCTACCCATGCCATTTGGATACCTCCCCGTGTCGCACACGCGATGATGTCACATGGCGCTTTTGCAGGAGCGATGGTCTATATCGCGGAGCAAGAGTGCGGGATCCTGCATCAAATGCCATGCACATTCAGGGTCAGCCGTTTGCTGCGCGAAGCGGTAAGCCGCGCTTCGTCGTGGGGACAACCACCCCGCAACGAAATGGAGTCGCGGGTTGCAGCAGTCATCTTGGATGAAATTGCTACCTCACCCGCTGAACCCATCGGTCTGACGCACCCCAATGACCCGCGCTTGAGGCGTATCACCGATGCGATACTTGCTCAGCTTGATGACAATAGATCACTTGAGGATTGGGCTGCTTGGTCAGGTATGGGATCTAGAACACTGGCCCGGCGTCTGGTCGCTGAAACCGGTTTTAGTTTTTCTGAATGGCGACAACGTGCACGCACGTTGCGCGCTATTCAACTATTGGTCGACGGGATGTCAGTGACGACAACGGCGATTGAGCTTGGCTACGAAAATATTAGTGCTTTCATTGCCATGTTCCGTCGGATAATGGGTGTTACGCCAGGACAATATGTGCGAGCGCAGACATTGATTAGCAAAGAGGCAATGTCTAGATCAAGTTGATGGGTGTAAGAACCGCTGTACCATCCAACCCGATCCTGCACGCTACAGGCTAGACCTTCAACCATGCGCCGGAACAGATGAAGAAAGAAATGCCAGCCACTTCAGGAGTCGCCAGAGCATCAGTTTTTTTAACTGGTGGGGCACTCAGCTGGCGCTTGTAACTTCAACCGTGCTAGTTGCGTATTCCCCCCAATATCACCACAAGCACTTTACGAGCTGTTTGTTAGTGCATTGGCTCAGGCATAACGTTAGTGTGCGCGAAGTCCATGCTTCGCCTAATTGTGCGGCGCCAAGTGCTAAGGTGCTTTTGTAGAGAGCGCTGCGCGCACCACGCGATAGCCTTGTGTACCCCGCAATGATGTCCATTGGGAAAAGAGAACAGATTTATTTCTCTGTTCTAAACGTCCGCTTCCGGCCAGAAGCGGACAGAGGAGCGGTAAATGAGTCTGTCCCCTTTTCGCCCCTCAGGAGGTCATGGAGTACATGTGCAAGCGGAGCGCAACGACCCCGCTTACGAGCGTGAAAGGATTGATGAGCTTACTGTATTCATTGAGGGCAACTTGCTGGATGAGCTGGATGAGCTGGGGTGTGTTGAGGGTTTCTGCTTGAATGCCAAGGCTGGTCTTGAAAGGGGATTCCCCAAGTTAGAAGAGTTCAAGAAAACGTGGTGTACCGCAGCAGCCAGGCGGGTGGTACAAGTACAACCACTAATCTTCAGGCGTGAAAACCGGATCAGGCATCCGGCTTATTTTCAATTCGGAATAGCGACAAGGGAGAGTCAAGGTACTCACCACCCAGCAAGATATCGGATACCTTGATTTCGCCTACCGCTTTAAGCTCATCAATAACACTACGAATGTTACTGATCTTGTTTAGGATATCGTGGAGCCTCAGCGCAACCCTCAAGCGATCCTCGCCCCAAGTATCATTTGGCAGCCTGCTGACCTTGTAAGGCTCGTTCCAGCCCTTGCGATCAATACACTTCAGCGAGAAGGACTTAACAACGTCGAGCGCTGAGCTATAGCGATTATCATATTGAACAAGCTGGCCGATGACCTCGATTTCTTCAGGTTTCTCCAAGAGAATGTAGGCATACACCGATTTACCTATCTGATTCTCATGCTCTTTTCCATTTTGAAGTAACCATAAGTAAAGGGATCGAACCTCTGACTCAAGAGTGTCAAGCTTATTTGGGGCTACTGAGTCCTTCGAAAATCCAGACCTGAAACGCCAAAAGCCACTCATCACATAAACAAATAGTAGATTTGTATATGAGTCTAAAACTTCAAGACTTGCTTCATCAAGGTAAGGCTCTTTGCTCTTTGGCGAAACGATCTGCGAACTTCGCACACCAAAAGCAGACAAAGACTTTCTAGCATCGGTATTTAAAAGCTCCAGATCACTACCCTGCTCCTGATAAGTAGTCAGACCAACTATAACCTCGTCATATTTTATTTTAAGCTCGCCAGTTATGTATTGATTCTGAATATCGATAACAGCGCTTATGTATTTTGACGTGTCCGCCTCATAAATATAATTATTGTGAATCTGAACAACTGAGGAAGGGATTGTTGGAGTATCCTGACGTTCGAGATGGCGTACAAATGAATTATTGCCGTCACGAACGATGTCCACGGCTTTAGAGGTGAAAACGCCTTCCTGGACTGCAGCCCTGACGCTTTTTTCGCTAAGCAACGTATATTTCGAAGCCATGGTCACCCCCTATTTGGCGCTATATTCACCCTCAGTTGTCCCAAGGAGAGCGTCAAGATAGCGCCTGCCAAGGTGCATGTCATCTGGTTCGTACAGGCACGATGGCAGGGTAGTGACGTTATGCGTACTCTTCTTTAAACAGCTTCGACAGACCGCTGCCGCTCACGGCTTTAGGGGAAAAGGGGGCGGGTTTATTTTTCCGGAGCCAAACGTCGCTACTGGTCGGTAGACGCCTTAGGCGAAGGGCTGCTTCTGGCCGGTTGCGGCCCTTCGCGACAGGCAGAAATCCGCCAAGAGTGTTAAAAAACGCTTCGCCAAAATTGAAGTGTCCGCGTTTACGTTAAATCTGAAATTTATCGGCACGTCTGCAGATTTGGATTTCGCGTAGAAACGCGATTTCCAGTCCGGTTTTGAGCACCTGATGTGCTCAAAAACGTTTTTACACAGCCTCGGCCAATAGCAGCCACACGTAAACGGCAGTCCCGCATTGAATCAGGTAACCGTCGATCAATCTCGCGGAGTCTGGATGGTCGAATTTCCAATGCTCGCGAGAAAAGTGCCGGTATCCCGATTAGAGCGCAGACAAACCACGCGGCAAGCTGGTGGCGCTGTTGCAACAAGTTGCTGCATCTTTTCTCGCGCTGATTTTTTCGTCCGCCACATGAATCTAAAAAACTCCGGCAGGTTCATCAGCAGTTCGGGGCAGTTCTCAGGCAAGTCAGGCCGAGACTGACCGCGTTGGAACAGGGTTCTGCGCAGTACGCGCAAGAATCGAAGCGTCGCCGAACGATCAATCCATATCAAAAGATCTGCACGGGCCAGCCGGTTGTCCCAAGTGGCTGAATGGCCGCCTTCGAATATCCAACAATCTCGGGCCTCTACATCGAGACAAAGCTGTGTCTTCTCGTCCGCACTTCGCTCGATCCAACCTGGCTGCCAGTGAATAGTGTCGATATGAACGACCGGCAAACCTGAGCGAACACCAAGCTCACGCGCCAAAGTGCTTTTGCCTGACCCAGGTTGACCAACAATCATCACCCGTTGCATCGAAGCTCCTTCTCGCTATGCAAGCTGATTTTTCGGGGGTGGCGGTTTTACCTCAAGACCTATCTCGGTCAACAACAAGCGGTCAGTATGACAGGCAGCTTCGATAACTGGCCGGTTCCAGCCCTTCACGAGAGCCACCAATCGTCCCATACAAACGAAAATCCATAGGCCTTTCGGCCTATGGATTTTTTATGAGGCCCAGAGCAAAAACCGCCCAATCCCCCCTCCTACTCAGCCCCGCGCCGGCGACACAATAATCTTCACGTTGTGTTCCTTATTTCGAACCAACTCGTCAAACCCCTCCCCCACAATCTGCTCCAACTGAATGCGCCCGGTCACCAGCGGTGTGATGTCCAGCCGTCCATCCGCGATAAATGCGATGACGTCCGCGAATTCACCGTTATAGGCCAATGCGCCGAGGACTTGTTTTTCGGTGGAGACCAGCTCGAAAAAGTTGAATTCACTGGGTTCTTCGAAGATGCCCACGAGGACGCATTTGCCGGCCTTGCGGATGAGGTCGATGGCGAACTTGGCGGTGTGTTTGTTGCCGATGCATTCAAAACTGACGTCCGCGCCGAGCCCGGCCGTGAGGCGGCGGACTTCGGCCAAGGCGTCGCATTGGTTGGGATCGAGCACGTGGGTGGCGCCCACTTCGAGGGCTTTGGCTTTGCGCGCGCTGGACATTTCCAGGGCGATCACCTGCGCTGCGCCCGCCGCTTTGGCGCACATGATGGTGCATAGGCCGATGGTGCCTGCGCCGACCACCACCACGTTTTGCCCGAGCAGGCTTCCGGCTTTTTTCACGGCGTGCATGCCCACTGCCAGCGGCTCGATGAGGGCTCCGGCTTCGGCCGGAAAGTTTGCCGGCAAGGCGTACAGCAGGTTGGCGGGCACGTTGACCAGTTCGGCGAAGGCGCCATTGTTCATCAGGCCGGTGAAGGCCAGGTTTTCGCAGATGTTGTACAGACCGTGGGTGCAGTAGTAGCACGTGCCGCAGTGCTGGCAGGCGTCGGCCGCCACCGGGTCGCCAACATTGAAGCCCTGCACACCGGCGCCGAGTTCGACGATCTCGCCACAAAACTCATGACCCAGGATGCACTGGCCCTTGATGCCGGTCAGCGGGTGCGGGGCGTCAACCGGGATGAACACCGGCCCGGCCACGTACTCATGCAGGTCAGACCCGCAGATGCCGCACCATTGCACGCGAATCTGCACCCAACCTGCCGGTGGCGAAACGGGCAGCGGTACGTCTTCAACGCGGATATCGTTACGGCCGTGCCAGACAGCGGCACGCATGCTGCGTTGCGAAGTGATCGGTAGGGTCATAGCGACGTCTCCTTGAGGCGGTTGGCACTGGCGCGCCGGGTGGGTTGCCAGAGCCAGAGCAAGGCCGGTGCCAGCTGGGCCAAACGGCCTGAACACGCCTTTTTTAGAGCGCTCCGATGCCACGCGCAGGCTGGCCCACATCGCGGTCGAATGAGACGCGCCAAGTCAGGTCGCACGCGCCCGCGACGAGACCGTGAGACGCTGCGTCTCAGTGCCAGCGCGCACCTGTATGACGTTTTGTCGGCCCATCTGTATCTAACGCTCGCCCCCGCGGCCGCCCTACCATCAGACACATCCAACCCGCGCAACAAAGCACCTACAAGGAGTTAACCCGTGCCCGAACTGTCGAGCCTGCTGGCGTATGGTCTGATTTCACTGGGAATGGTGCTCACGCCCGGCCCGAACATGATCTACCTGATTTCACGCTCGATCTGCCAGGGGCCGCTGGCCGGGTTGATTTCACTGGGCGGCGTGGCACTCGGTTTTGTGGTGTACATGCTGTGTGCCGCGCTGGGTATCACCGCGCTGTTGATGGCGGTGCCTTACGCATATGACGCGCTCAGGCTCGGCGGCGCGCTGTACCTGCTGTACCTGGCCTGGCAAGCGGTCAAACCGGGTGGGCGCTCTGCGTTCCACGTGCGCGATTTGCCCAAAGACGGCCCCCGCAAGTTGTTCATGATGGGCTTTGTGACCAACCTGTTGAATCCGAAAGTTGCGGTGATGTATCTGTCGTTGCTGCCGCAGTTCATCACCCCCACCGGACACGGCAGTGTGCTGATGCAATCGGTGGTGCTGGGGTTTACCCAGATCATGATCAGCGTGAGCGTCAACGCGGTGATCGCGATCATGGCGGGTTCCATCGCCACGTTCCTGGCGGCCAAGCCCGTATGGCAGTTGGTGCAGCGTTGGCTGATGGGCACGGTGCTGGCCGGTCTGGCCGTGCGTATGGCGCTGGATGCACGGCGTTGAACGCAACGGTTTATAAAATGGCCACGGGGGGGCAAGCCTGCGGCAGGGGGTAAAAAGCCCCAGGCGCACACGCCTGGGGCTTTTTTGCGGCTCACCGCTTACGCAATGCCTCCAACCGCGCCGGCAGGTCTTCGTCGGGGAAGCGCGCGTGCAGCGCCAGCAGTTTTTCATCCGCGGCCTTGCTTTGACCTGCTTCGCGCAGCCGCACAATCGCCTGCAATTCCGCCTCCAGCGAGGGCAATGCCAGTGGCGCGCGTTTGCTGAGTTTGGCGCTCGACTCGTCCGCCAAGGCCCCGGCGATTTCAGCCTGCACCGGCGCGCTTTCCGTCTGCGGCGCCTTGGGTGCGGCAGCCATTCTGGCCATCGGCGCGGGTGCCGGTGCGGAAAACGCCTGGGGTGCGGGTCGGGCGGCTTCTTCGCGCAAGGCGGAGAAGGTCGCGGTGGAGATTTCGGGTTGCGGCACCGGGGAGCGCATCACCACACCGATCATCAGCGCCACACCGGCCACGGTGGCGAATGCCATTTGCCAGCGCGGGCGCTGGCAGGCGTGCAGCCAGCGTTGCCACAGGTTCGGTTGCGGCGCCGGGGCTTCACGGCGGGCGGCGTTGAGGATGAAGGCGTCGAGGGACGCGGGCGGCTCGCCGGTGCTGTGTTGACGAAAATGCTGAAGCAGCAGGTCGTCGTTGTCTGGAGTAGGTCGGGCGTCGGTCATACGAGTATCTCCTCGGCCAGCAGGCGGCGCAGTTTCTGCTGGGCGTAACGCAGGCGGCTTTTGACGGTTTCCAGCGGGGCGCCGATGAGGGCAGCGATGTGCGGCACCTCGAGGTCGCCGTGCAGGCGCAGCAGGAAAACTTCGCGCTGGTCTTCGGGCAAGTCTTGCAGCGCCGCGTCGAGCCGGGCCTGATCGCGGCTCAGGCTCAGTTGCTGCTCGGGGCCGGCGCTGTCGTCGACCCTGGCGTGCAGTTGCTCATCGTAGCTGTCGTGCAAGGGCGTGTGGATGCCGTGCTTGCGCCAATGGTCGATCAGGCGGTTGCGGGCAATCTGGAACAGCCAGGTACGAAAACTCGCCCGGCCTTGTGGCTGGGTGCCGCTGCGGATCAGGCTGAGCCAGGTTTCCTGGTAGATTTCCTCGGCCAGTTCGGCCTTGTTGCTCAAGGACACGAGAAAACGGTACAGGCCCTGACGATGCCGTGCGTACAACACTTCGAACGCGGCGGCATCGCCGGTGCGGTAGCGGGCCAGCAGGGATTCGTCGCTGGGTGGATCATCGGGTACGGCCATGTCAGGGGCTGACTCCTTGGTGAAGTTAAATCCGTTCAACATCAGTGTTTCAGGCCTTGAGCCAACTCCACCAGTTGCACAAACTCATTGCGCAAACCGAACGGGTCATCGCCACGGGCCGAACGGGCAAGTGCCGCCGTGTCGTTCAAGCTCATGTTGCCAGTGTAGCGGCCATCGCCTTTGAGCTGTTGGGCGAAGGCGGCCACGGCGGCCGCGAACCGCAGGTCATCGCTGGCTTGGGTAGACACCTTGCCCACGGGCCGCTCGATCAAGCGGCTATTACCGCCCGCCGCAGACTTGTAGCGCACGCGGACCATCGCCAGTTCACCGGATTTGTTTTTAGCCGCAGGCACTGACGCGTAGCGCAACGGCTCCAGCCAGCCCTTCTCGCCCCTTGGCACAATTTCGTACAGCGCTGTCACCGTATGGCCCGCACCGATGTCGCCGGCATCGACCTTGTCGTTGTTGAAATCCTCACGCTTCAACGCACGGTTTTCATAGCCCAGCAGCCGGTATTCGCTGACCTGCTCGGGGTTGAATTCCACCTGCAATTTCACGTCCCGCGCCACCACGGCCAGGGTGGAGCTGAGCTGATCCACCAGCACCTTGCGTGCCTCGCGCAGGGTGTCGATGTAGGCGTAGTTACCATCGCCAGCATCGGCCAGTTGTTCCATGAGGTGCTCGTTGTAGTTATCCACACCAAACCCGAGGGTGGTCAGCGATACGCCGCTTTTGCGTTGTTCGACTGCCATTTGCTTGAGGCTGTCGAAGTCGCTGATGCCCACATTGAAGTCGCCGTCGGTGGCCAGCAGGATGCGGTTGATGCCCTTGTCGATAAAGCCTTCGCGGGCCATCTGGTAGGCCAGTTGAATGCCGGAGGCACCGGCCGTTGAGCCACCTGCGGTGAGTTGGTCGATGGCGTTGCGGATCCTGGCCTTGTCGCGGCCTGAGGTGGGCGGGAGCACCACACGGGATTCACCGGCGTACACCACCAATGAAACACGGTCCTGCTCGCGCAACTGATCCACCAGCAGCTTCAAGGTGCTCTGCACCAGCGGCAAGCCTTCGCGGCGATCCATGGAGCCGGACACGTCCACCAGAAACACCAGGTTGGCCGGCGCCAGCTGCGCCACCGCACGGTCGGACGCCTTGATGCCGATGCGCAACAGTTGCGTGCGCGGGTTCCACGGTGTGGCCGCGACTTCGGTGGTTACGCCAAATGGCGAGCCGTCGGTGGGCAGTGCGTAGTCGTAGGGGAAGTAGTTGAGCATTTCCTCCAATCGCACAGCGCCTTCGGGTGGCAGGCTGCCCTGGTTGAGGAAACGTCTTACGTTGGCGTAACTGCCGGTGTCGACATCAACGCTGAAGGTGGAAACCGGCGTTTCGGCAACCCGATGCACCGGGTTGTCCGGCAGGTTGGCGTATTGCTCGCGAGGTACGCTGCGGTAGTCCATGGCCAGCGACTCCTGCATGCGCATCGGTGCCGGCATTGCCATGCGCTTGACCAACGCGCCCTGTACCGTGGCGTTCTGTCGCTCAGCGACCGGCGCGGGCTCGGCCGGTTCGGCCACCTCATGGGAAGACGACCCTCCACAGCCTGCCAGCGTGATCAGGAAGGTCATGGCGAAGCCGCAAGCTGCGGGACGTCGGTGCAGAAGAGGACGGGACATGGGTTAACCTCGTGCGTGAATGATCCACTCGCAAGGTCAGACGTAAAGCTTCTCGCATTCGGGTTAATGACCGGTCAACCCGGATAAATCCTGGCAGGTTGCGCCGCGTCCATCTGGGGATCGATGCCGCCCCAGCATCGGCGGGCTTGAGCGCTCAACTGACACCGCACGCAAAACAATAAACGCCCATTTCAAGCGCCCGCAACCCGGCCAAAACAATCTTATGCGGACACATATCGACCTTTGAACACTCGCCCGCGCACTGGCAGTTTTGCACTCGGCAAAACGGAGTTTGCGCGCTTGATGACGTAAGGAAAGGTGCATACAACACAGCGGAAACGACTACCGTGAGAATACAGTTCACAACGCCTTTTCAACTCTATACGCAAAGCCCTCAACCGGCCCGACGCCCCTCCCGCCAGTCCTTCCTGAGGGCGATTTTCCGGCCATTTCTACAGCCGTTCATGCCGCACCGTTACGTACGCCAGGTTCAGCACCAGTACGTGCATCAAAACCGCCGCTCGGACCCGCCACCGACGGACACTCGCAACGACGCGAACGGCAACTACGATGCGACGCTGCGCGCGAACGACCCTCATATCGCCAGGATCAACAAGCAATCCTTCGACAAGCAGCGAGCCATCGAGCAACTGACACAGGGCGCCGGCCAGTGGCAGGACTGGAACCGAAACGGCACGACGGAAATTGCCTATACGTTCAAGCAGGGGCCCGGCGCCTTCAACGACGCTCAAAAACACGAGGCCCGGCGCGCCATCCAGTCCTGGGGCGATGTCGCCAACCTGGCCTTCACCGAGAACGGCAGCCACACGGAGGGAAAACTGTCCTTCCAGATCTCCAACAACGAAACCACCGCCACAGGCTTCTATCCCGGCCCGCACGCCATCAGCGGCGACACCCGTTACAACCCCAACTACGTGACCCGCCCGACCATCGCCCACGAAATCGGCCACACCCTGGGCCTGACCCATCCAGGCCGTTACGACAGAACAGCGTCCGAGGGGCAACGGGTTTACGCACAAGACTCCAAAGCCCATACCGTCATGAGTTATTTCGACGCACGAGACAGTGGCAAACGGCTGGAGGGACGGCCAAAAGCGCCGATGATGGACGACATCAGCGCCGTTCAACAACTGTACGGCGCCAATCACCAAACCCGTCGGGGCAACACCACCTACGGCTTCAATTCCAACAGCGGCAGGGATTACTACTCCCTCGCGCACCCGCGTGAAGCCGCCGCCTTCTGCATTTGGGACGGCGGCGGCAATGACACCCTGGACGTTTCGGGCTACAGCAACAACCAGGTCATCAACCTCAAGGACGGCTCATTTTCCGACGTGGGCGGCTTGCTGGGGAATGTCTCGATTGCCCGCGGTTGCAGCATCGAAAATGCCATTGGCGGCGCGGGCCACGACGCACTCATCGGTAACGATGCCAACAACCGGCTCACCGGTGGGCGAGGCGGTGATCGGTTGCGCGGGGGTGGGGGTGCCGACACGTTCGTCTATCACCATGCCAGCGACTCCACGCTTGAAGCGCCGGATGAAATCATGGACTTCACAAGCGGGCTCGACAAAATAGACGTGTCGGGCGCGCTGAGAAACGCCGGGCTGTCTGCACTGTTTGTCGTCAACAACTGGAGTGGCAAAGCCGGCGAAATGCGCCTGACCTATGATGAAAAAAGCGCCACGGGCACGGTGTCCATCGACCTGAGCGGCGATGGAAAACCCGATCTGCTGATCAAGACCCATGGGCAGGTCAAACCCCAGGACATCCTCCCCGCGCCTACCCTGGCGCCCACACCGCCACAGGCGGGCGCCGTCACAGCCAGGCCGCCCGTGGTCTTCAACAGGGCGAGTGAGTCAACGCTTGCCAATGCGCGCCTGCTCACGGACTTCGCCAGCGGCACCGACAAGCTTGATCTGCGCGCAATCGAAAAAGAAGCCAACACGCGCCTGACCCTCGTGACGCAATTCACCGGGCGCATTGGCGAGACCCTCGTGAGTTACAACCCGAACAGCCGTCGCTACTTCGTCGCCGTCGACCTGAGCGGCAACGGCAGCACGGACTTCCTGGTTAAAAGCACGCACCTGATCAAGCCCAAGGACATCCTGGTGAACCCCTAAGGCCAAGCCTTTGCCGACCGGAGGACGGCCAGCAAAGGTTTTTTTTAGGCTCAGTCGGTGCCGTACTTGGGGTTACGCGGCCCGTACAAAATCCCCGCACGTTGCCCCGGTGACAGCAGGCGTGCGCTGGTGATCCCGGCAATCGGGTGCGCGGCGTCGGTGGAGCTGTTGATCACCTGCTTGACCGCTGCGGTGATCAGCATGCCGACCAGGCCGCCGCCGTTGTTGTTGCCCTCTTCGCTGGAAGCCCGCGCCGAGCCGGTCCACAGGGTGGTGCCGGTGCGCAGGTCCACCAGTTTGGCCGACGCGGTCACAGCGGTGTCGCTGGCGATCAGCATGTACTTGGTGCCGTACTCGCTGACGGTGATGTACAGCGCCGCATCCGCACCAAAGATGTCATGCAGCTTGGCCGGCGGCACGCCCTGGATATCGTTGGCGGTGGTCAGGCCGTTCTGGCGGAAGGTTTCGTCCACCAGGGCGATCGGCAACACGTAGTAGCCGGCTTCGGCCAGCGGGTAAGTGACCTGCGAGACCAGGCTGTAGGAGGCCTGCACTTCCGGAGATTCGTTGATCGGTGGCAGCACCAGGATCGACTTCGGTCGTGCCTGTTTGTATGCCGTGTAATCAATGGTCTTGGGCGCTGCGCAACCGCCGAGCAAGGCCAGGGCCAGCAGGGCGCCGGTGAGTTTCAACAGGCTCATTTGGCGGCCACTCCGGTCTTGGCGTTTTTCAGCAGAAAGTCCATGTACGACGCGGACTCGGGGAACAGTGCTTTCTCGGTGCGAAATTCCTGCACCATCTGGTCATCCTTGCCCATGCTCAGGTACAGCATGCCCAAGTGGGCGTGGTAACCCGGCGGCGCCTTGCGGCCACTGGCGTTGATCTTTTGCAGATCGCGCTCCAGTGCTTCGACCTGCGCTTCCTTGGGCTCGCCTTTGAAGTACTCGTAAACCTGTGGCTGGTAGCTTTCCCATTGATACAGGGGCTGGGGCGCCGTCTGGCACCCGGTAACCAGCGCGATTGCTGTCAGCGTCAGCGCTAACTTCACTGCCTTGCTCATCCGTGTACTGCTCCTTGAGAGGTTGCTGATCAGTTGCGCGGGTTCCAGGCGCCGGCGTTGATGCCGTCGACCAGGCGGTTGATCGCTTCGCGCATGGCCAGGTCGAGGACCTTGCCATTGAGGGTGGAGTCGTAGCTGGCGGTGCCGCCGAAGCCGACCACTTCACGGTTGGACAGCGCGTATTCACCGGCGCCCTGGGTGGAATACACCACTTCGGAGGTGCTGATGTTGACGATGTTCAACGCGACTTTGGCGTAGGCCACTTGGGTCTTGCCACGGCCGAGAATGCCGAACAACTGGCGGTCGCCGGTTTCTTTACGGCCGAATTCGGTCACGTCGCCAGTCACCACGTAGTCAGCGCCCTTGAGCTTCTGCGCGGTGCCTTTGATCGCAGCTTCCTGGGAGATTTCGCCCATGTTGTCGCGGTCCAGCACGCTGAAGCGGTGGGTCTGCTGCAGGTGGGTGATGAGGATGGTCTTGGCCTGGCCGCCGAGGCGGTCAACGCCGTCGGAGAAGATGCCGCGCATGTAGCTGGAGCGGTTGTCGAACTTGCCCACGGCGATTGGCACGCGCACGCCGGAGTAGGCGACGCTGGCGCTGGCGACTTGCTCCACCGGCATGGCGCGGTTGCTCTCCGTGGCGCAACCGGCCACGGTCAGCAGTGCTGCGGCGGTGAGGCCGGACAGCAGGATTTTGGACAGTGTTTTCACGAGGTGCTCCTAAGTGGGAAATCGGATGCGGCAGGTAACGCTAGCGGGAAGGAATGTTGCGTAAGTCGTCGACGATAAAGCGGCTCAACACCCCGGTGTAGAACCGCTCCACACTGGCGTTGCCCGTGTTGGTCAGCGCGCCAGCCACGGTCTTCATGTTCTCCCAGTTGCCCCGATACCCGGCGGGCATCAGACCTTGGCGCACCTGGGAAAAATGCAGCACCTCGGCGCCGGCCTTCTTGACCTTGACCTGGTAGTTGAAATCGACGCTGGCAAGAATGGAGTTGTCATCGACGGCAGGGGCCAGGAACCCGACCTGGCTGTTCTGCATACGCCGCGTATAGACAACGTTCACATCCAGCAAATAGTCGGCACTGGCCTTGCTGGTGGCGTAACGCTTGGCCTTGAGCAAGCGGTCGACCAGGTCAATACCGAGTTGCTGGCGAACCTTGTCATCCGGCAAAAACCGCTCGCTCTTGCCCGCCACCTCAACATCGAAATTGTCGAGCCAGTAAGTGGCAGTCTTGGGAATAGTCACCGGTGCCGGGGAAATGTAGTAATCCGGCTTGGAGGCGCAGCCCGCCAGTAGGCAGACGCAGAGGAACACGGCGAACGCGCGCATGTGTGAATTCATCCCTGAAAAGTATCGTGCTTTAAACAATCGCGGCATTTTACGGGGTTGAGAGCGGTTCTCAAGGTGTTTCGTCGGATGCCGTGCGGTGGCGCACATTCCCTCAAGTTCTTCGCCCACGGGTCGAAACAGTAGCTTGGCTTGTTCATTTATAGGGATATTGCGTGTTTAAAATTCTGCTCCGGGCTACGGCCCTGCTCGCCGCGCTGTCGATGACCGGCTGCGTGTCCTACACCGTCACCGGCCCTATCGCCGCCCCGCTCCACCCAGTCGCAGCCAGCAGCCCGCGCAGCGCGCAAGTCGCCGATGTGACGGTGAGCGCCGCCGACGTCAACGAGGCCAACAAGGCGGCCATCAGCAGCTCCCTGACGGCGCAGATCAGCCAGTACGTGCGTACTGCCGGTTACTTCAAGCAAGTTACCGAGTACCCGGTGCGCCTGGGTGAGCAAGACGTCACGCTCAAATTCAACATGACCGCCCTCAAGGGCCATCGCGCGCCGCACCCGGCATACGTGCCCGGCGCGCTGCTGACGCTGACGATCTGGATCTGGGTCAACGGCCCGATCTACGTGGACAGCTTCGAGGTGGCCGGCGACCTGGTGATCGTCGATCGCAACGGCAAGGAACTGGCCAAGGCCAAGGACTCGATCATCTTCGAACACAACGTGGGGCTGTACAGCGGCCAATACTGGGCGCCTTCGATGGGCGGCCAACAGCTGACCAAACTGGTCGGACAACTGCTCGACACCGCTACCGCCAACCTGGCCAAACCGTAATCTCAAGGAGCACTGCATGAAAGGATTGATCAAACACAGCCTGGTACTCGCCGCGGTCCTGCTGACCGGTTGCGTGTCTTACTCGCAGCACGAACTGCCTGCCGTACAACCCTGGCCGCCGACCGCCAACGCCCCGGCGCAAAAGCCCACGGCGTACGTGCACACCACCGCGCAAAACCACGTCAACGGCGGCCCGGGCAACGCGGCAGTCGGCGCGCCGGTGGTGCTGTGGGAAAAGGCCGTGGCTGATTCTTATCGCGCGTCCAACCGTTTTGCGCGAGTGAGCACCGACAAGGTCGACTCGGATATCTACGTGGATGCCACGCTGCATAACAACGAAGAGTACAGCCCGGTATCGGCGTTCATCACCGGCTTTACGTTCTTCGTCATCCCGACCACGGCAAAGAACATCTTTACCCTGGAGACGGTGTTCAAAGACAAGGATGGCAAGGAACTGGGCCGCGTTAAAAAGAGCGAATCGGTGCGCACGTGGGTGCATCTGGTGCTGATCGTGGGCATTCCGTTCCAGAGCGATACGCGGGAAGTGGTAGAGGCGCTGACGCGCAGTACGCTGGATGAAGCGGTGCAGCGTAAGTTGCTGTAACCCCGCCCCTGTAGGAGCGAGCTTGCTCGCGAAAAACCAGAGAACACCGCCAGCATCGATCGTTCCCACGCTCCGCGTGGGAATGCCGCCTCGGACGCTCCGCGTCCCGCCGGACAACTCAATGTGTGCAGGTGACGTGGAGCGTCACGGGATGCGTTACAACGCGGAACGTGGGAACGATCAGAGATCACTCTGCTGCCTTGCGCGATTTTGGGTGAGGGGCTTATAGTCCGGCCGTCGCCCAAATGGCGATCAGGTTTGGCGACCTGACAACAGAGTGCAAAAGCAATCCGCTTTAATGCAGGTGTTTTTGCACCCGTAAAGCCGTGCCTTTTATGGCGGCTGTGCGCGGGAGACCTACGGGTCTGCCGGTTTACTCTGTTGCCGGTTCGCCAACCTGCGTACAGCTGCCACCCATTCGTTTGGCGACGATTGAGTGGTGGCCTCAACCACTTAACAGAGTGCCAATTATGAGCCGTTACATGCCCCTGACCGGCCACGACTGCGCCATCCCCGCCCTGCTCATCGACACCCAGGCGCCCCTCGACGTCCTCCACGACGCCGCCGTGCACCGCATCCAAGCCGTCACCCAATTGCTGGAAAACCTGGCCTTCCGCGATCAGCTCAGCAGCGACGCTGTGGTGCTGCAGGACTTCGCCCATCTGCTGGCGATTCCGCTGCGTGACGGCTGCGATTTGTTGGATGTGATCAGTCGCAGGCTGAACGCCAACCCGTCCTGAGTTAAACCGGGCGGCCCGTCCAGGCCGCCCTGCTCAGGTATTGATGACAATCGTCCTGGCCAACATATCGCCCAAGCGACGACGCAGGCCGAACAGGGCAAAAAGACCGTCCAGCACACTGAACACCATCTTCGGAACATTGCGCAGGAACGACTGGAACAACGTGCAATTCGTGGGGTACGGGTAACCCACCACGGCCGTGCGGCACACCCGCTTGCCCAGGCTCTGGCCATTGGGCAAGGCATCGCAGAACAGGTAGTACCCGAAGGCCAGAAATAACAGCACATAGTGGAGGCCATTTAAAAACATCGGGCCTGTCACCGAGTGCAAATACACATAGGCGTAGTTCAGGTTGCGGCTCAAAAACAGCAAGAAAAACACCACGGATATATCGATGAAATAGCCGAACAGCCGCCTGAACGGGCTGGCAAGGTCCCAGTTTTGTGCAGCCGATAACCGGCAATCTGAAACAACACACACATAAACAACAGATCGAACGCGCAGGCACAAGGAAGATAAATAGCGACCCACCAAGTTTCATTTTTTTTCATCGCTGCCTTCTTCAAATAGAAATCAGCTCCACCATTGAAAAACCCTGACAATACAGAGTTACTCATTAGCGGAGACAGATTTATTTAATAGCTTACCGATCACCGCTACACCAAAATAAATCCGCCCCCTTCATCCAATCGTAATCAACCTAGCAAGATATCCTGCGTATCGACGGTCTCCACGGATCCATTAGTAACTAGAACCCCCAAGCCAAGCTGGGGATCAAAATTCGCATCAAAAATGAAACCAATTTGACGCACTCCTGCATCAAAGGGAGACATCACTTTAATACACCTCAGAGAAACCAAATCCCGCATCCCATCAATTGCATGGACTTTGGGGGCTTTGATATCAACCTCATCAGCATCAAAGCCCTCTCGGTACTCCTCAATTCTACATAGGTAATAGTTAAAGATCGCCTTTTCTACAGCCAAAGAGATGGAAGCTTTATTTGAATTAAACTCTCGAAACGCAAGCCTCTGAATATCAGAGATAGAGTCCCCATCAAAAGTTTGGACAATGAGTTCAACCTCACACAAACGTCCAAAAATAAACACCTCACATAATCCTGTCCAAGCTTCGTCAAAATGCAGCTCGCCAAAATCTCTATCTGATATACCAGTCATTTCTTAAGCGCCTCCAGCAAACTTCTCTCAGCGATCCCGCCGAGATGGCCATATTTTACACCAAAACCCATCGGACCAACCTTGCCAGTATGAATAAACGAGGGCACCAACTGCAGTGTTCGCATATCTTCAACCTCATGCCACGTATATTTCTGCTCTCTAATAAACCGGACTACATCAGCTTCTTTAACGCCCAGTTGACTCGCTAACATTTTGTTAGCTGCGCGAAAATTAGAATCCCTATTGGTAGTGATCAAACCCGGAAGTCTTATCTCTTGAACTGCAACTGGAGAAAAGTCCGGATAGCCATTTTTGTATGAAATGCCATCAGGCAAGATCGTTTTTAACTCTGGATTATCGAATACAAAATTCGACTCACCTCTAAGTCCTGACCACGAGCCTCCGTTGATTGGTGTCAGTTTGACTCTATCTTCATACCGACTAAGTTGAGGAACAAACGGCCCCATGAAACTGGCATCGTTCGCCGCTGGCGCACTGCTGCCTACTAGTTTTGTTTCACCGGACAGTAGAGTCGTAGCAGGCCCTTTCGCATCCGCCGCAAGCTCTACTGCTTTACCTACCGCACCTGCTCTGCCTGCAGGAATCATCGCCAACGCAAACTCAGCAGAACTCTTTGCCGCCAACCTGGCCCTGGCGACTTCATCGCCTTGGAGCAGATACAGGAAACCCTGCGCTTCGTCGTGGATATCAGCCTCTGGTCCACGCCCAGATACGAAAGCGACTAACCCATTGGCCATTCGCGAGCTGACACCGGGGAAGTCGGTAACAAGGCCCGTGCCAAGCGCCCAGACCCCACGAGCCGTATTCGCTGCCCCCTCACCCAATCCCTGGGGAATTCCTGTTCCTGCGCCCTCCAGCAGAGCGCCAAGCGACGAGTTATAACCAAGGTTTTTCTGATAAAAGTCGTGTTGCTGGTTCACGACGGGATCCAACTTGCCGACTAGGTACTCTTCGTTGATCTCAGATTTGTTGTAGCTGCCGGAATTATTGACGCGATAGTCCTGAAGTAAACGAACAGTTTCATCAGGCGTGTAAGTCTTTTTCGCACCGGCAATAACCGGTACGTCACCCATATCAACACGCTTGCTGTAGCTATCCCCTAAGGGCGCTAGCGCGATCCCCAGATATTTGAGTGTGAGTGGATCCGGCTGATCCTGATGAGCGCCAACGACTTTGTTCCAAGTCGCATCAACGTAGTACACAAGCCCTCTGGCCAAGCGCTGCTCAGCCTCGGCCGTAGTGATCCGGGCCTCCGCCGCCAACGCATTGACTTGTGTCTTCAGCGCCATAACTTCCGCAGGGTGCATCTGACGGTTGAACATTTCGACTTTGGCCGCACTGTTCCCTCCGACTGCAGCCCCGGACAGGCCAGCACCCGAGCCCGCGCCAGCGCCGATGCCTGTAGCGATCAGCACGGAGATGGCGTCTCGGTTCTGCCGCTCAACAATGGTGTTTTTCAGCGCATCCGTGACAATAGGCGTCAAGGCCGCAGAAGCCCCCGCGCCCAACGCGCCGCTCTGCACACTGCCACTGGACAGCCCCATAGCCGCGCCTGCCAACGCATGCAACATCACACGCGCCGCACCGCCTTCAGCCCAAGCCGCCCGAGTGGCCGCATCAGCCTTCGGATCAGTCGCGCGTGAGTGGGCGTAATCACCAATTTTGTTGAAGATATCGCTGGAGGCTGTGTTGGCGACAATTCCCACCGTCGTTCCCACAGGTGCGCCACCCAGCCCTGCCGCGATCAAACCGGTAGCAATGTCGGCCATTAACTTTTTGTCGCCACCGACATGCCAGCGCTTGGCTTCGGCATAAGCGGCATTTGCTGCGAGTACCGTTCCGGCGGCATCCGGCGAACCGGCTTCGGTCTGGGTTTTGGCTTTATCGGCCAGTGCTTTCGCCTCGTCCGCCTTCGCCTTGCCCACCGCACTGATCACCCCACTGGCCAACTGCGCCGAGCTCTGGATCAGGTCAATACGCTCTTGCATGGCCTTTTCATCGGGCCGGTCGAGCTTCTGATTGGCATTGGCGGTGTCGCGATTCAACCCCACCAGGTCGTTGGCACCTTCGGCACTGCGAACCACAATCGTGCCTTCGCTGACCGCGCTACGGGTGTAGCTATGGTCTTTCTCCTTGAGTGCTATCGGGATGCTGCCGCCCATCGACGCACCACTGGTACTGCTGGAAGACATCGAAATACCGGCAGACTGACTTTCGATTTCGCTGACATTCTTGATGTCGCTGACGATCAGGCGGTCAGTGCTTAGCCGGTTCTTATCAGCTGACGCCTCACTGGCAATCACCGCGCCTTGCAGGGTGGTGTTCTTGCCGACATTGATGTCGTAGCCGCCCGTGCCCGCATACAAACCGCTCTGGTCGGTCACGCCCTTGTAGTCGCTGTTCATATTCGCGGCGGCAAGGTTCGCCGAGCCCGCTACGGTAGAGCCGTAGCAGAACGGCGGGACGCAGATACTCGCGCCGAAGCCTGCGCTGCTCTGTTTGCTGCGCGACGACTCGGTGTCCTGTAGGGAGATGATATTAAGGTTTCCGCCAATATCGGCCTTGATACGGTTCGCACGAACCTGGGCGCCTTTGAGAGTGGTATCGCCACCGCTTTGTAACAACAGGCTGCCTGTATCGAGGGTGCTATTGACCTGAGTGACGGAGTTACCGTTGCCATTGTTCTTGGCACCCTGCGCTCCGAGGTCGAGGGTGAAGCCGTTTTGCTCGCCAATATTGAAGCTGGCGCCAATGGCGGTTTTATTTTTCGACCCTTCGTTTTTGCGGTCGG
This sequence comes from Pseudomonas sp. EYE_354, assembly GCF_023148575.1. Classification (NCBI taxonomy): domain Bacteria; kingdom Pseudomonadati; phylum Pseudomonadota; class Gammaproteobacteria; order Pseudomonadales; family Pseudomonadaceae; genus Pseudomonas; species Pseudomonas sp. EYE_354. The sequence continues at coordinate 3,050 of NZ_JAHXNQ010000016.1, read as the reverse complement.
TGGTGTTTTGTGCGCTTTGCATCAGCACATCGTTTTTGGCTAACAACAAGGTGTTGGCGGCTTTCAAGCGGCTGCCGGTGATCTGGATATCACCCTGAGTACCCGCCGCTGCGCCCGTGGCAACGATCGACAAGTCTTGCCCTGCGTTGAGCGTGCTCTGCTTGGCGGTGGCACTGTTGTATTCGCTGCTGTTCTTGCTGCGGTTATTGGCCAGTTCAGTGCCGATCTTGATCAGCGAACCGTTGCCGGGCGTGCCGCCGGTTTTGTTTTTGAAGCCGGAGCTTTGCGCATTGGCGTCTGAAGCCTGGCCATTCAGGTTGTAGGCGGCGAGGGCTGCCTGGGCGATTTTGACTGCCTTGAGGCGTGGGTCATCAGCACTGCGGGCCGCTTTGACGGCGTCGCGCATACTGGTGGCGGTATCCACCACCGAGCCCGCAATCACCCGCCCAACCGCCAAGCTCTTGGAACTGTCCTTACTGGTCTGACTGGCCGTCTCCATCCCCGAAGTAACGGTGACATTCGCCCCGCTCAACTCCATGTTCTTGGTGCTCACCAGATCACTGGCCACCACCTTCAACTCACGCCCCGCCGTCAACGACACATTGCCCGCACTCGAACCAATGGTGCTGCCGGTCAAGGTCATTTCATTGGCCGTGCCGTTGTGCTTCGAGCTGTTGATGTACAGCTTCTGGTTGCCGGTCATGTCGTCCAAACCGAGCTTGTTGCCGGTCAGCACGCCGGTGAGGTCGCGATTTTTTTCCTTGTGCATGTCGGTGCGGGCGAAGGTGTTCTGCGCCGCGTCGATGGTCAGGTCGCGGCCGGCCTGGACGGCGAGGTCGCCGGTGCTGACCAGGGACGAGCCGGGGACCGTGGCATCGCGTTTGGCGGCGACCGTGACGGTTTCGCCGGAGACCATGCTGCCCATGGCGGTGGTGCGTTTTTCGTCGACTTTGTCCTGGACTTTGCTCGACTTGAGGCCGCCCCAGCTGCTTTTGCTTTCCTTGCGTTCGTGACGGGCGCTGTCGGCGTTGCTGACGGCGAGGATGTTCACGTCTTGGCCGGCCACCAGTTGCGTGGCGCCTTTTTCAGCAGTGACGGCACTGCCAGCCAGCAGCAGGTCTGCACCGGCGACGACGGTGCTGTTCGTCCCCGCACTGACCAGGCTGCCAACGTTGTTCACGACGTCAGTTTCATCCAGGCGGAATTTTTTGCCCTGGGAGGTTTTCTTGGTCTTGCTGTAGAAGCTGTAGTCCTGGTTTTCAGCGGACTTGAGGTCGAGGTTTTTGCCGGAGACCAGGTAGGCCTCGTTGCCGGCATTGACCTGGCTGGCGACCAGCTGCAGGTTCTGCCCGGCGCTCAGGGTGACGTCGCCGCCGCCCTTGATCACGCTGGACACTTGCTGCACGTGGTCTTCGATGCTCTTGACCTTTTTCGTGTTGCCCGTGGAGTGTTGCTCGTTGGCTGCCGCGATGGCGTTGAGGTCGCGGGTGGCAATCAGGTGCAGGTCGCAGCCGGCTTGCAGAACAACTGTTGGCTTTTTGATGCCTTGCGTTTTTACGCTGAGGACTTATAGTCCGCCGGTCGGTCAAAAGGACGAAAGTTGAATACACAAACCCTGTAAAAAATGGGGGCGGCTAATCGATAACCGCCCTACTTAAAACATATCAAGCAGATAAAAATAAAAACTAAATTTTTAAAGAGCTCTTTCATACCAGCCTTATAAACTCTAAAAACAAAAACATATACTACATTCGATTCCTCACCAAAACGGTTCCCTACAAATAGATCCGTCCCCTTCCGCACCCTTCGATCCTCATTTTGTGTCGACATCTAATGCCAGTCGAGACAATGCCATGCGAGACAGATTTCTTTGACTCAGACCATTTAAATAAATCCGTCCCATCTTCCAGTTTAAATAAATCCGCTCCCTTTTTGTCTATTTTGAAAGCAGAACATTTAAAGCACCCTTAGATGCACTAACAACCCGCAACCATTCCTCTTTCTCCAAATATTCCTTGTCAGAAAGTCCAGTACCATACTTATCAAAAATGACGTCAAGTGCATTTACCACGCTTTCAACGGACATTGCTTCTTTTTCATCCTTCAGGACCAAACCAATCCAATCGGAAGCATTTTCAGCCAATCCTGTATCATCGTACAAAAAATGTACTGTGTAATTAAACTCGTCATAACCTAAATCCGGCGATGACCGCTCTACCCAAGCTTGGTACTGATAGTCAATGTCCGATAACCCGCTCAAGTATGAGATAAGCTCCTCCCTCATACTAGGAAATTTTAGTTCGGAGAGTTCCAGCTTTTCCATTTTTTATACTCGCTCAGAGGTATATGGACTTGTTCCGCATGTTCTTTAATCGATCCACTAACAGGCTTCCCGTCCCTACCGATAACTCGACCGTTGGACCTCACAATAACATGGTCCACTTGCTGAGTAGGCTGGCTAATATCAGGTTCGCCCTTATCTATCCGTACGCCATTGCCTTGATTTTTTGGATCCTGCCATCTAAATCCCACCCCCTTCTTATTGGGTGTTACTGCCCAAGTATCTGGAAGCTTGGCAATCGTAGTGTCTGGGACATCCCAAATTTTTGGCAATTCGCTCTGTGTTGTTTCAGTGTCTGTCTTGGCACTCGTAGGGTTATGATTTTTCGCCGGAGCATTTTTTCCTGCGCTAGGGATAGTCTGAAGTAGGCCGCTATTTTTCGACTGCTGAGCCATAGGTGCTTTCAAAAAACGGCAGCCGTTCAAAACCGATCACGTCTGCCGCCTATTCCATCCATTTTTTCCGCTGAACGCTCCTCGCAGCAGCTATTTCCCTCATTACGGACGCACCTCTCCTGCGCTGGAGAGCAAATATCGACGCGCCATCCAAAGGTTCGACAGGGCGAACAGCGTCACCATCTGAGCAGTGTTTTTCACCAAGCCTCGGAAACGCACTTTCGTATAACCAAACTGACGCTTGATCACTCGAAATGGATGCTCAACCTTGGCGCGAACCTGGGCCTTGGCTTTCTCGATCTTGCGCATCGCTT